>DATKKT010000072.1:0-41583 GCA_035542795.1 Burkholderiales bacterium | reverse complement strand
CCGCACCGACAACACGCGCGTGCCGTTCTTCGGCGATCTGCCCTACATCGGCTTCCTGTTCCGCAACCAGGTGAACACCTCGAGCAAGACCGAGCTGCTCGTGTTCGTCACGCCGCGCATCGTGACCGAGCGCATGACCGTGCGCTGACCGGCGCAGCCAGCGACATCGGACGGCCGGGACCTCCCGGCCGTTTTGTTTTGGCGGGCACGATTTTCGAACTGCGTAGAATGATCGCGTGAAGGCACGATCCGGCAATCTGATCCTCGTCGGCATGATGGGCGCGGGCAAGACGACCGTGGGGCGGCTGCTCGCCCGCCGTCTGAAGCGCGTGTATTACGACTCCGACGAGGAAATCGAGAGGCGCTGCGGCGTGCGCATTGCCGTGATCTTCGACATCGAGGGCGAGGCGGGCTTCCGCGCGCGCGAGTCGCAGGTGATCGCGGAGCTCTGCGCGCTCGAAGGCATCGTGCTCGCCACGGGCGGCGGCGCAGTGCTCGCCGAGGCGAACCGCCGCTGCCTCGCTACGCGCGGCACGGTCGTCTACCTGCACGCGCGGCCGGCGCAGCTGTGGCAGCGCGTGCGCCACGACCGCAACCGGCCGTTGCTGGCGACCCCGGAGCCGCAGAAGAAGCTGGAGGAGCTCTACGCGGTGCGCGACCCGTTGTATCGCGAGGTCGCCGACCTCGTCGTGGATACTGGCCGGCAGAGCCCGCAGACGCTCACGCGCGAGCTGCTCGCGCGCCTGGAATCGGCATGCAAACTCTCCGCCTAGCCCTAGGCGAGCGCTCGTATCCGATCCACATCGGCGCGGGCCTGCTCGGCGAGCCGGACCTGTACGCTCCGCACGCGCACGACAGGCGCGTCGGCGTGGTCAGCAATCGCGTGGTGGCGCCGCTGTACCTGGAGCGCGTGCGGCAGGCGCTCGAGCGGGCCGGCGCGCAAGTCGTGCCGGTGCTCGTCGAGGACGGCGAGCAGGCCAAGAGCTGGGCGGTGCTCGACCGCGTCATCGATGCGCTGCTCGCGGCGCGACTCGGGCGCGACGCGCTGCTCGTGGCGCTCGGCGGCGGCGTGATCGGGGATCTCGCGGGCTTCGCTGCGGCGGTCTACCAGCGCGGCATCCCGTTCCTCCAGCTGCCGACGACGCTGCTCGCGCAGGTCGATTCTTCGGTCGGCGGCAAGACCGCGATCAACCACGCGCGCGGCAAGAACATGGTGGGTGCGTTCCACCAGCCGCTCGCGGTGATCGCGGATGTCGCCAGCCTGGATACGCTGCCCGAGCGCGAGTTGCGCGCCGGCGTCGCCGAGGTGATCAAGCACGCCTTCATCCTCGACCTGGAGCTCGTCGGCTGGCTCGAGGCGAACATCGAGAAGCTGCTCGCGCGCGAGCGCGCCGCGCTCGAGCACGCCGTGCGCCGCTCCTGCGAGCTGAAGGCACAGGTCGTCGCGGCCGACGAGCGCGAGTCGGGCCTGCGCGCGATCCTCAACTTCGGCCACACCTTCGGCCACGCCATCGAGACGGGCGTCGGCTACGGCGAGTGGCTGCACGGCGAGGCGGTCGCGGCGGGCATGGCGATGGCGGCGGAGTTGTCGGTGCGCGCGGGCTCGCTCAGCGCGAGCGATGCGGCGCGAGTCAAGGCGCTGATCGCGCGCGCGGGCCTGCCGCTGCGCGGACCGGCGCTTCCTCCCGAGCGCTACCTCGAACTCATGCAGGTGGACAAGAAGGCGGCCGCAGGCGGGCTGCGCTTCGTGCTGCTCGAAGGCCTCGGCCGCGCGACGCTGCGCGGCGGTCTCGACGCCAGGCTGATCCGCGAGAGCGTCGCTGCTGCAGTGCAGTAGGCGGGCTGCAGCGGCCAAGCCCTTGTAAGCCCGTGGTTCCACGCGTATATTTCAAAGTTCGCCCTCAATTTTTGTGCGGCGCGGCGAAGCTCGCCGAAAATCTTTTGGGGCCAAGTACTTAGGCGTGAACTCGCGATTTCTCCCTGTGGCGCAAGGTCTCTACGACCCGGCATACGAGCACGACGGCTGCGGTGTCGGCTTCGTCGCGCACATCAAGGGCAAGAAATCGCATGCCATCGTCGATCAGGGCCTGACGATCCTGAAGAACCTCAACCACCGCGGCGCGGTGGGCTGGGATCCGAAGCTCTCGGACGGCGCGGGCCTGCTGATCCAGATGCCCGATCGTTTCCTGCGCGAGGAGATGGCCAAGCGCGGCCTGGCGCTGCCGCCCGCGGGCCAGTACGGCGTCGGCATGGTGTTCCTGCCGCGCGACCCCGCGAGCCGCTTCGCCTGCGAATACGAGATCGAGCGCGCGATCAAGGACGAGGGCCAGGTGCTGCTCGGCTGGCGTGACGTGCCGGTGGACAACTCCGACCTCGCCGAGCCCGCCAGGCAGCTCGAGCCCGTGATCCGTCAGGTCTTCATCGGCCGTGGCGCGGGCGTGACCGTGACCGACGCGCTCGAGCGCAAGCTCTACATCATCCGCAAGAGCTCCGGCCACGCGATCCAGGCGCTCAAGCTGGAGCACGGCAAGGAGTTCTACGTCCCGTCGATGTCGGCGCGCACGCTCTGCTACAAGGGCATGCTGCTTGCCCACCAGGTCGGCGAGTACTACCTCGACCTCAAGGACCCGCGCGTAGAGTCTGCGCTCGCGCTCGTGCACCAGCGCTTCTCGACCAATACCTTCCCGTCCTGGGACCTTGCGCACCCCTTTCGCATGATCTGCCACAACGGCGAGATCAACACGGTGCGCGGCAACGTGAACTGGATCCGCGCGCGGCAGGGCGCGATCTCCAGCCCGGTGCTGGCAGACGACCTCGGCAAGATCTGGCCGCTCATCTATCCCGGCCAGTCGGACTCCGCGTCCTTCGACAACGCGCTGGAGCTGCTGGTGATGGGCGGCTACTCCATCGCGCATGCGGTGATGATGATGATCCCGGAAGCCTGGGAGAACCACGCGCTCATGGACCCGGCGCGGCGCGCGTTCTACGAGTACCACGCCGCGATGATGGAGCCTTGGGACGGCCCGGCCTCGATCGCCTTTACCGACGGCCGCCAGATCGGCGCCACGCTCGACCGCAACGGCCTGCGGCCCTCGCGCTACATCGTTACCGACGACGACCTGGTGATCATGGGCTCGGAATGCGGCTGCCTGCCGATCCCGGAGGAGAAGATCGTCAAGAAGTGGCGCCTGCAGCCCGGCAAGATGTTCCTCGTCGACCTGGAGAAGGGACGCATCGTCGACGACCAGGAGCTCAAGGAGTCGCTCGCCGGCGCGCGGCCGTACGCCGAGTGGATCGAGCGCATCCGCGTGAAGCTGGACGAGGTCGAGACTGAGAAGACCGCGCCGCTGAAATCCGCGGTGCCCCTGCTCGACCGCCAGCAGGCCTTCGCCTACACGCAGGAGGATCTCAAGTTCCAGCTGCTGCCGATGGCGCAGGCCGGCGAGGAGCCGACGGGCTCGATGGGCAACGACGCCGCGCTCGCGATCCTGTCGAAGAAGGACAAGACGCTCTACCACTATTTCAAGCAGCTGTTCGCGCAGGTGACCAACCCCGCGATCGACCCGATCCGCGAGGAGCTCGTCACTTCGCTCGTGTCGTTCATCGGCCCGAAGCCGAACCTGCTCGGCATCGACGAAGTGAACCCGCCGCTGCGGCTGGAGGTGAGCCAGCCGGTGCTGGATTTCTTCGAGATGGAGAAGATCCGCCACATCGAGCGCTACACCGGCGGCAAGTTCCGCTCGCTGGAGCTCGACATCACCTATCCCGTCGCCTGGGGCAAGGAGGCGATCGAGGCGCGCCTCGCGTCGCTCTGCGCGCAGGCCGAGGATGCGGTGCGCGGCGGCTACTCGATCGTCGTCATCTCCGACCGCGCCGTGGATGCCGAGCGCGTCGCCATTCCGGCGCTGCTCGCGCTCTCGGCGATCCACCAGCACCTAGTGGCGAAGGGCCTGCGCACCTCCACGGGCCTGGTGGTCGAGACCGGCTCGGCGCGCGAGGTGCACCACTTTGCGCTGCTGGGCGGCTACGGCGCCGAGGCCGTGCACCCGTATCTGGCGCTGGAAACCCTGCTCGCGATGAGCGGCGAGGGCGGTTCCAACGCGATCAAGAACTACGTCAAGGCGGTCGGCAAGGGCCTGAAGAAGGTGATGTCCAAGATGGGCATCTCTACCTACATGTCCTATACCGGTGCGCAGTGCTTCGAGGCCGTCGGCCTGTCGCGCACGCTCGTCGACCGCTACTTCAACGGCACCGCGTCCAAGGTGAGCGGCATCGGCATCCTGGAGCTCGCCGAGGAGGCGATCCGCGTGCACCATGCCGCGTTCGGCGACAAGGACCCGGTGCTTGCCGGCGCGCTCGACGCGGGCGGCGACTATGCCTGGCGCGTGCGCGGCGAGGAGCACGCATGGACTCCGGACGCGATCGCCAAGCTTCAGCATGCGGCGCGCAAGAACTCCACCCAGACCTACAAGGAGTACGCGGCGCTCATCAACGATCAATCGCGCCGGCTGCTCACGCTGCGCGGCCTGTTCGAGTTCAGGTTCGACCAGTGCAAGCCGGTGCCGATCGACGAGGTGGAGCCGGCCGCCGAGATCGTGAAGCGCTTCTCCACCGGCGCGATGTCGCTGGGTTCCATCTCGACCGAGGCGCACACCGTGCTCGCGATCGCGATGAACCGCGTCGGCGGGCGCTCCAACACGGGCGAAGGCGGCGAGGACCCCAGGCGCTACGCGCCCGTGAAGGCGGGAGAGAGCCTGATGTCGCGGCTGGGCAAGGAGCGCGTGGAGGTGGACATCCCGCTGCGCGAGGGCGACTCGCTGAAGTCCAAGATCAAGCAGGTCGCCTCGGGTCGCTTCGGCGTGACGGCGGAATACCTCGCCTCGGCCGAGATGCTGCAGATCAAGATCGCGCAGGGCGCCAAGCCCGGCGAGGGCGGGCAGCTGCCCGGCCGCAAGGTTTCCGAGTACATCGCCGAGCTGCGCTACTCGACGCCCGGCGTCGAGCTGATTTCGCCGCCGCCGCACCACGACATCTATTCGATCGAGGACATCGCGCAGCTGATCCACGACCTGAAGAACGCCAATCCGCAGGCGATGGTGAGCGTGAAGCTCGTCTCCGAGGTCGGCGTAGGCACCGTCGCGGCGGGCGTCTCGAAGGCGAAATCCGACCACGTCACCATCTCCGGCCACGACGGCGGCACGGGCGCCTCGCCCTGGTCCTCGATCATGCACGCGGGCACGCCCTGGGAGCTCGGCCTTGCCGAGACGCAGCAGACGCTGGTCCTCAACCGCCTGCGCGGGCGCATCGCGGTGCAGGTGGATGGGCAGATGAAGACCGGCCGGGACGTCGTCATCGGCGCGATCCTGGGGGCGGACGAGTTCGGCTTCGCCACGGCGCCGCTCGTCGTCGAAGGCTGCATCATGATGCGCAAGTGCCACCTGAATACCTGTCCGGTCGGCGTGGCGACGCAGGACCCGGTGCTGCGGCGCAAGTTCCAGGGCAAGCCCGAGCACGTGGTGAACTACCTCTTCTTCGTCGCCGAGGAAGCGCGCGAATTGATGGCGAAGCTCGGCGTGCGCAGGCTGGACGAGCTCATCGGCCGCAGCGGCCTGCTCGACACGAGGAAGGGCATCGAGCACTGGAAGGCGAAGGGCCTCGATTTCTCGCGCATCTTCCACCAGCCGCAGGTGCCGGCGGAAGTCGCGCGCCATCACTGCGAGACTCAAGACCACGGCCTCGACAAGGCGCTCGACAACCGGCTGCTCGAGCTCGCGCGCCCGGCGCTCGAGCGGCGCGAGAAGGTCACGATCGAGACGCCGATCCGCAACATCAACCGCACCGTGGGCACGATGCTCTCGGGCGAAATCGCCAAGCGCTACGGCCACGCGGGCCTGCCGGACGAGACGGTGCACGTGCGCCTCGCCGGCTCGGCGGGCCAGAGCTTCGGCGCCTTCCTCGCGCGCGGCGTCTGGCTGGACCTCATCGGCGACACCAACGACTACTGCGGCAAGGGCCTGTCGGGCGGCCGCATCGCCGTGCAGCCCTCGTCCAAGTTCCGCGGCGAGCCGATGGAGAACATCATCACCGGCAACGTCGCGCTGTACGGCGCGATCGAGGGCGAGGCCTATTTCCGCGGCGTCGCGGGCGAGCGCTTCGCGGTGCGCAACTCCGGCGCCGAGGCGGTGGTCGAGGGCGTGGGCGACCACGGCTGCGAGTACATGACCGGCGGCACGGTGGTGGTGCTCGGCGCGACCGGGCGCAACTTCGCGGCCGGCATGTCCGGGGGTATCGCCTACGTGCTCGACGAGCGCGGCGACTTCGCGAAGTACTGCAACCCCGCGATGGTGACGCTCGAGCCGCTCGTTGCCGAGTCGGAGCAGGAGGCGAAGCTCGAGCGCGCCCTGTGGCACAAGGGCCAGTCGGACGAGGCCATCGCGCGCCGGCTCATCGAGCGCCACGCGCGCCTCACGGGCAGCGCGCAGGCGAAGCGCGTGCTCGAGCGCTGGAGCGAGTTCCGCGCCAGGTTCGTCAAGGTGTTCCCGATCGAGTACCGGCGCGCGCTCGGCGAGCTTGCCGCCAAGCACAAGCGCCTCGCGGCGTAGGGATTCGCCATGGGGAAAATCACCGGGTTCCTGGAATACGAGCGCCTGGAAGAGCCGCACGAGGACAGCCACGCTCGCAAGCAGCACTACCGCGAGTTCACGCTGCACCTCTCCGACGCGGATGCGGGCGTGCAGGGCGCGCGTTGCATGGACTGCGGCATCCCGTTCTGCATGCAGGGCTGCCCGGTGAACAACGTCATCCCGGACTTCAACGACCTTGTGTACCGGCAGGACTGGCAGCGCGCGATCGAGACGCTGCATTCGACCAACAATTTCCCGGAGTTCACCGGCCGCGTGTGCCCGGCGCCGTGCGAGGAAGCCTGCGTGCTGCGCATCAACGAGGACCCGGTCGGCATCAAGTCGATCGAGCACGCGATCATCGACAAGGCCTGGGAGGCGGGCTGGGTGAAGCCGCAGCCGGCCGCGCACAAGACGGGAAAGAAGGTCGCGATCGTCGGCTCCGGGCCCGCGGGCCTTGCCTGCGCGCAGCAGCTCGCGCGCGCGGGCCACAGCGTCACCGTGTTCGAGAAGAACGACCGCATCGGCGGCCTGCTGCGCTACGGCATTCCCGATTTCAAGCTGGAGAAGCGCGTCATCGACCGGCGCCTGGAGCAGATGCGCGCCGAGGGCGTCGAGTTCCGCGCCGGCGTCTGGGTCGGCAAGGCGCATCCGGGCAAGGGCGTGCCGGACGACGCTACGCAGACGCTCGCGCCCGAGACGCTGCTCGCCGAATACGACGCCGTAGTGCTCTCTGGCGGCGCCGAGGTGCCGCGCGATCTGCCGATCCCGGGGCGCGAGCTGGACGGCGTGCATTTTGCGATGGAGTTCCTGCCGCTGCAGAACAAGCGCGTCGCCGGCGACTCGGGCGTGCCCGAGCTCTGGGCCAAGGGCAAGCACGTCGTCGTGATCGGCGGCGGCGACACGGGCTCGGATTGCGTCGGCACCTCGAACCGGCACGGCGCGGCCTCGGTCACCAACTTCGAGCTGTTCCCGATGCCCCCCGATGTCGAGCGCAACCCGGTCTGGCCGTACTGGCCGACGCGCCTGCGCACCTCCTCGTCGCACGAGGAAGGCGTCGAGCGCGACTGGTCCGTGTCGACCAAGGCACTGGTGGGGGAAGGCGGCAAGGTGAAGAAGCTCAAGGCCGTGCGGCTGGATTGGAAGGACGGCAAGCCCGCCGAGGTGGCAGGCTCGGAGTTCGAGATCCCCGCGGACCTCGTGCTGCTTGCCATGGGCTTCATCTCGCCCGTGCAGTCGCTGCTAGAGGAGTTCGGCGTGCGCAAGGATTCGCGCGGCAACGCGCAGGCCGACACCGAGGGCGCACGCGCTTACGCCACGTCGGCAAAGAAGGTGTTCGCCGCCGGCGACATGCGCCGCGGCCAGTCGCTCGTGGTCTGGGCGATCCGCGAGGGCCGGCAGTGCGCGCGCGCGGTGGACGAGTTCCTCATGGGATTCTCCGAATTGCCGCGCTAGCCGCGCGCATGGCCTCCGCCTCCCGCCGCAGCGGCACGCTTTCGGACGCGGATCTGATGGCCGTGGGCTCCCGCGGCATCGCGCGCAGCTATCCGAAGAACACCGTCATCGTCAGCGAGGGCGACCGCACCGACTCGCTCTACATCATTCTCGAGGGGCGGGTGAAGGTGTACGTGAGCGACGACGACGGCCGCGACGTGGTGCTCGCCACGCAGGGCCCGGGCGAGTACTTCGGCGAGCTGGTGCTCGACGAGGGCCCGCGCTCGGCCTCCGTGATGACGCTCGAGCCCTCGCGCTTCCTCGTGGTGCCGCTCAAGGACTTCCGCGACTTCGTCGTCAACAACCCGGCGTTCGCGTTGAGCCTGATCGAGAAGCTGATCGCGCGCGTGCGCTCGCTCACCGAGAGCGTGAAGAGCCTCGCGCTCATGGACGTCTACGGCCGCGTCGCGCGCCTGCTGCTGGAGCTCGCCGAGGAATCCAACGGCACCCTGGTGATCGCGCAGCGGCTCACGCAGCAGGACATCGCCAGCCGCATCGGTGCCTCGCGCGAGATGGTGAGCCGCATCCTGAAGGACCTCTCGACCGGCGGGTACCTTACCCAGTCACGTACCGGCATCGTGCTGCATCGCAAACCCCCCGAGCACTGGTAGGCATTGGTCGACGTTTCCGCGGGGATTTGTGCTTTTCGCACAGTGCCCGTTCGCAATCTTCCGCTGCCTTTCTGACAGTCCCTGACTAATCTGCAGCGGTGGTTTTCTTCATGGGAGGGCGCCATGATCTTCAAAGAGCACCTGCAATTGCTCCTGATGATGCTCCCGACCTTGCTGCTCGCGGCCCTGGTCGTGGCGATGCTTGTGCTGCCCGCGCAGGGCGCCTAGCAGGCTGCGCTCAGTCGCCGGCGGGCGCGATCCGGAACTCCGTGACCGAAGGCTCGGCGGCGAGCCGCGCCGAAAGCTTCTGCGTGTCGGCCGCATGCATCGTGCGCAGCGTCATGCGGTACTCGAACTCGCGTCCCTGCCCGGCGATGCGGTAGCTCAAGTTGGCGATGTCGAAGCCGTGCACCTTGATCATGCTCCGCAACTCGCTCTCGGGCATGACCTTCTCGCGCGGAAAGCGCACCAGGAAGTTGGCGTAGTACTCTGACGGCATCCAGCGCTCGATCCAGCGGAACGCCGACAACGTGCCGAGCGTGAGCACCGTGGCGATGCCGGCCGGAAAGTAGAAGCCGATGCCCGTCAGGATGCCGATCGCCGCAGTCATCCAGATCGACGCCGCGGTCGTAAGGCCGCGCACCGTGAGCCCTTCCTTGACGATGACGCCGGCGCCGAGAAAGCCGATGCCGGTCATGATGCCTTGCGACATGCGCGTCGGATCGAGCACCGTGCGCGCGTGGCTGCCACCGTCGAACCACAGATGCTCGTACACCGTGACCAGCATCAGCAGGCTGGAGGCAGTGCAGACGAGCGCGTGCGTGCGAAAGCCGGCCGAGCGGCCGCGGTAGCTGCGCTCCAGTCCGATGAAGGCGCCCGCCGCCAGCGCCGCCACTAGGCGGAAGCCCATCTCGGCGTATTCGCCGCTGATCGTCATGACAGAAATGTGACAATCAGTGTAGTCCCGATTCCCAAGGTGTATCAAGGAGTTCTGGCAGGCGATGCTAGAATCGGCGGCCCGAGCCCGAATGCCACTCCACGTCGTCATCCTCGCCGCAGGCCAGGGCAAGCGCATGCGCTCGGCGCTGCCCAAGGTGCTGCACCGGATCGCCGGCCGGCCGCTGCTCGCGCACGTCATCGACGCGGCGCGCGCGCTCAAGCCAGAGCGCATCTACGTCGTCTACGGCCATGGCGGAGAGCGCGTGCGCGCGGCGTTCGAGGGTGCGCCGCTCGAGTGGGTCGAGCAGGCGCGGCAGCTCGGCACCGGGCACGCGCTCATGCAGGCGCTGCCGCGCATTCCGCGCGCGGCGACCGTGCTCGTGCTGAACGGCGACGTGCCGCTCGTGCGCAGCGAGACGCTGCGCAGGCTTGCGCGCTCCGCGGGCAAGGGCGTCGCGATCGCGACGAGCGATCTCTCGGACCCGAGCGGCTACGGCCGCGTGCTGCGCGACGCGAAAGGCCGGGTGCGGCGCATCGTCGAGGAGAAGGACGCTACGCGCGCCGAGCGCGCGATCCGCGAGTGGTACGCCGGCTTTCTCGCAAGCAACGCCTCGCGCCTCGCCGGCTGGCTCGCCAAGGTCGCCAACCGCAACGCGCAGAAGGAGTACTACCTTACGGACGTGATCGGCATCGCGGCCGAGGCGGGCGCGCCGGTGAGCGCCGTCAAGGCGGCCGATCGCATGGAGGTCGCGGGCGTGAACTCGCGCGAGGAGCTCGCGATCGCCGAGCGCGCCTACCAGAACGCGCAGGCGAGGAAGCTGCTTGCCGCCGGCGTGCAGCTCGCGGACCTCTGGCGCGTCGACGTGCGCGGCGAGCTCGAATGCGGCGAGGACGTCGCGATCGACGTCAATTGCGTCTTCGAGGGCCGCGTGCGCCTCGGCGACCGCGTGAAGATCGGCCCGAACTGCGTCCTGCGCGATGTCACGATCGCCGCGGACACCGAGGTGCTCGCCTTCAGCCTGCTGCAGGACGCCACGGTGGGCGCCGGCTGCCGCATCGGCCCGTACGCGCGGCTGCGGCCGGGCGCGAAGCTGGACGACGAAGTGCACATCGGCAACTTCGTCGAGGTGAAGGCGAGCCGCGTCGGCAAGGGCTCGAAAGCGAATCACCTCGCCTACCTCGGCGACGCGGAGGTGGGCAGCGGCGTGAACATCGGCGCCGGCACCATCACCTGTAATTACGACGGCACGGCCAAGCACCGCACGATCATCGAGGACGGCTGCTTCATCGGCTCGGACGCGACGCTCGTCGCCCCGGTGCGCATCGCGCGCGGCTCCTACATCGGCGCGGGCTCGACCATCAGCAAGGACACGCCGCCCGGGCAGCTCACGGTAGCGCGCGCCAAGCAGGTGTCGATCCCGCGCTGGACGTCCAGGGGCAAGGAGTAGCCATGTGCGGCATCGTCGGCTCGGCGGCGCGGCGCGACATCCTGCCCGTGCTCGTCGAGGGCCTGCGGCGCCTCGAGTACCGCGGCTACGACTCGTGCGGCGTGGCGGCGCTCGCGGACGGCAAGCTCGCGCGCCTGCGCAGCGTGGCGCGCGTGGCCGACCTCGGCGCGCGGATCAGAAAGCAGCGCCTCGGCGCGGACACCGGCATCGCACACACGCGCTGGGCGACGCACGGCGCGCCGATCACGCGCAACGCGCATCCGATCTTCTCTCGCGGCGAGATCGCGCTCGTGCACAACGGCATCATCGAGAACCACGACGAGCTGCGCGCGGAGCTGAAGGCGAAGGGCTACGTCTTCGAGACCCAGACCGACACCGAGGTCATCGCCCACCTGGTGCACAGCCTGTACGCGGGGAGCCTGCTCGACGCGGTGCGGCGCGCGGTGAAGCGCCTTGCCGGCGCCTATGCGATCGCCGTGATCTCCTCCAGGGAGCCGCAACGCGTGGTAGGCGCGCGCGCCGGGAGCCCGCTCGTGATCGGGGCGGGGCGCGGCGAATACTTCCTTGCCTCGGACGCGCTCGCGCTCGCCGGCACCACCGACCGGATCGCCTACCTCGAGGAAGGCGACGTGGCCGAAATCGGCCTGGAGGGCTTCCGGGTCGTCGACGCCGCCGGACGCGAGGCGAAGCGCGCGCTGCAGACCGTGCAGACGAGCGGCGCGACGGCCGAGCTCGGCCCCTATCGGCATTACATGCAGAAGGAGATCTTCGAGCAGCCGCGCGCGATCGCGGACACGCTGGAGAGCGTCGAGGCCATCTCGCCGGCGCTGTTCGGCGATCCGAGAGGCGCGCAGCTCGGCAAGGTGAAATCGGTGCTGCTGCTCGCGTGCGGCACCAGCTACTACTCGTGCCTCGTGGCGAAGTACTGGCTCGAATCGCTCTCGCGGCTGCCTGCGCAGGTCGAGATCGCGAGCGAGTACCGCTACCGGGAGAGCGTTCCGGACCCGCGCGCGCTGGTGGTCGTGGTCTCGCAATCCGGGGAGACCGCCGACACCCTCGCGGCGCTCAAGCACGCGCGCGCACTCGGGCAGAAGCGCACGCTGGCGATCTGCAACGTCGCCTCGAGCGCGATGATGCGCGAGACGCGCCTGAAGTTCCTCACCCACGCCGGCGTCGAAGTCGGCGTCGCTTCGACGAAGGCCTTCACCACGCAGCTCGTGGCGCTGTTCCTGCTCGCTCTTTGCCTGGCGAAGCTCGGCAGGAAGCTCTCCGGGAAGGACGAGCGGAAGCACCTGCGCAGCTTGCGCCATCTTCCGCAGGCGCTCGCGGCCGCGCTCGCCCTCGAGCCGCAGCTCATCTCCTGGGCCGGGCGGTTCGCGAAGAAGGAGCACGCGCTCTTCCTCGGCCGCGGGCTGCACTACCCGATCGCGCTCGAGGGTGCGCTCAAGCTCAAGGAAATCTCCTATATCCACGCCGAGGCCTACCCGGCGGGCGAGCTCAAGCACGGCCCGCTCGCGCTCGTGACCTCGGCGATGCCGGTGGTGACGGTGGCGCCCAACGACGCGCTGCTGGAGAAGCTCAAGTCGAATATGCAGGAAGTGCAGGCGCGCGGCGGAGAGCTGTACGTGCTCGCGGATGCCGACACTAGCATTGCCGCGGACGCGCGACTGAACGTGGTGCGACTGCCGGAGCACTACGGGCTGCTGTCGCCGATCCTGCACGTGGTGCCGCTGCAGCTGCTCGCGTACCACACCGCGCTCGCGCGCGGCACCGACGTCGACAAGCCCAGGAATCTCGCGAAGTCCGTCACCGTAGAGTGATCGCCGGCGCGACCGCGGACGTCGTCGTCATCGGCGCGGGCCACAACGGGCTGGTCTGCGCCTGCTATCTCGCGAAAGCGGGCCTGAAGGTGCAGGTGCTCGAGCGCCGCGACGTCGTGGGGGGCGCCGCGGTGACCGAGGAGTTCCATCCCGGCTTTCGCAATTCTGCGGCCTCCTACACCGTGAGCCTGCTGCAGGCCAAGGTGATCCGCGACCTCAAGCTCGCGCGCCATGGCCTGCGCATCGTGGAGCGGCCGCTCGCGAACTTTCTGCCGCTGGAAGGCGGCTACCTCAAGGTCGGGGGCGGCCTCGAGGCGACGCGGAAGGAGTTTGCGAAATTTTCCGCGCGCGATGCGCAGCGGTTACCGGACTACTGGGCCGCGCTCGAAAGCGTCGCCGACGTGCTGCGCTCGACCGTGCTGGAGACGCCGCCCAACGCCGGCGGGGGGGTTCTCGATGTATTGGGCTTTCTTCGTTCCGGCTGGAAAATAAAAAATCTTTCCATCGAAACGCAACGCGATCTGCTGGGCCTTTTCACCCGCAGTGCGGCGGACTGGCTGGAGGACTGGTTCGAAGCGGAGCCGGTGAAAGCCGCGTTCGGCTTCGACGCGGTGGTCGGCAACTATGCGAGCCCCTACCACGCGGGCACCGCCTACGTGCTGCTGCACCACTGCTTCGGCGAAGTGAACGGCAAGCGCGGGCAGTGGGGCCATGCGATCGGCGGCATGGGCGCGATCAGCGAGGCGCTCGCGGCGGAAGCGCGGCGCCGCGGCGCCGCGATCGAGTGCGGGGCGCCGGTCGCGGGCGTGCGGCCGGGCGAAGTCCAGCTGGAGGACGGCCGGGTGCTCGCGGCGCGCGCGATCGTGGCCAACATCGACCCGAAGCGCCTGTTCCTCAAGCTCGTGGACGCGGGCCTGCTCGAGCGCGACTTCCGCGAGCGCATCGAGCGCTACAAATGCGGCTCGGCGACCTTCCGCATGAACGTGGCGCTGTCGGCGCTGCCGCGCTTCTCCGTTCTGCCCGAGCCCGGCCCGCATCACGGCGCCGGGATCATCCTTGCGCCGTCGCTCGCGTACCTGGACCGCGCGTATCTGGATGCGCGCGCCGAAGGAATCGCACGGGCGCCGATCGTGGAAATGGTGATTCCGAGCACGCTCGACGACACGCTCGCGCCGAACGGCGCGCACGTGGCAAGCCTGTTCTGCCAGCACTTCGCGCCGGATGCCGACTGGGCGAGACGCAAGCCGGAGGCGGTCGAGCGCATCTTCGATGTCGTGGAAGCGCACGCGCCGGGGTTCCGGCAGAGCGTGATCGCCCAAAGCGCGCTCTCGCCCGCGGACCTGGAGCGCGTGTTCGGCCTCACCGGCGGCGACATCTTCCACGGCCAGCTTTCGCTCGACCAGCTCTGGTCGGCGCGCCCGGTGCTTGGGCACGCAGACTACCGGAGCCCCATCAAGGGTTTGTACCTGTGCGGTTCGGGCGCGCACCCAGGCGGCGGAGTCACGGGAGCCCCGGGCCACAACTGCGCGCGCGAAGTCCTGCGCGATTTCGGACGGCGCATGCCGTCCTGAACGGGCGGCGCGCTAGGGCGACTGCGGCGTGTAGCCGGCGTCCGCGATGCAATGGAGCAGTGCGTCCTTCGATGCCTTGCTCTCTACGCGCACCAAGTGATCCGGCAGCGAAATGTCCACCGTCGCGGCGGGGTCGAGGTCCTTCACCGCCTTGGTGATGGTGCTGCTGCAATGGCTGCAGGTCATGTCCGGCACTTTGATCTCGATCATGTTCGGCTCCTTGGATGGCCTCAGGATGGACCTTCCCACCATGGGAGAGTCAAGCGCCCAGCCGGGGCGCCGGAACGCTTGACTCTCCCATGATGTCAGACTTTAGCCTGCGACCCATGGATACGTCCCTGCAGATCCGGCTTCCCATCCAGGGCATGACCTGCGCCTCGTGCGTGGCGCGCGTCGAGAAAGCGCTGCGCAAGGTGCCCGGCGTGAGCGAAGCCGAAGTGAATCTCGTCACCGAGTCCGCGAACGTGCGCTTCGGCGAGGGCACGCGGCCCGAGGCGCTCGTCGAGGCGGTGCGCAAGGCGGGCTACGAGACCCATCTCGAGACGCCTGCAGGCGAGACGGCGGCTTCTTCGGCCGGACCAGACTGGCTGCCCGTCGGGCTCGCGGCCGCGCTGAGCGCGCCGCTCCTGCTGCCGATGGCGGCCTCGCTCGCAGGCGCCGACTGGATGCTGCCCGGCTGGCTGCAGTGCCTGCTCGCCACGCCCGTGCAGTTCGTGCTCGGCGCGCGCTTCTACCGCGCCGGCTGGAAGGCGCTGCTCGCGCGCACCGGCAACATGGACCTGCTCGTCGCGTTGGGCACGAGCGCCGCCTACGGCCTCTCGGTCTACATGCTGTGGCGGCACTGGGGCCACGAGCCGCATCTCTACTTCGAGGCGAGCGCGGCTGTCATCACGCTGGTGCTGCTCGGCAAATGGCTGGAAGCGCGCGCGAAGCGCCAGACGACGGAGGCGATTCGCGCGCTGCAGGCGCTGCGCCCCGATCGCGCGCGCGTGCGCCGCGACGGAACCGAGGCGGAGGTACCGCTCGCGCAGCTGGCGGTCGGCGACCTCGTCGTCGTGCGCCCGGCAGAGCGCGTCGCCGCCGACGGCGAGATCGTCGAAGGCGCGACGCACGTCGACGAATCCATGCTGACCGGCGAGCCGCTGCCGGTGGCGAAGCGCATCGGCGACCGTGTCACGGGCGGCTCGGTGAACGGCGAGGGCGTCGTCGTGTTCCGCGCGAGCGCGGTCGGTGCGCAGTCAGTGCTCGCGCGCATCATCGAGCTGGTCGAAAGCGCGCAGGCGCGCAAGGCGCCCATCCAGCGCCTGGTCGACCGCGTGAGCGCCGTCTTCGTGCCCCTCGTGCTCGGCCTCGCGCTCGTCACACTGCTCGGCTGGGGACTGGCGACGGGCGGCTGGGAGCACGCGGTGCTGAACGCCGTGGCGGTTCTCGTGATCGCCTGCCCCTGCGCGCTCGGCCTCGCTACGCCGGCGGCCGTCATGGCCGGAACCGGCGTCGCAGCAAGGCACGGGGTGCTCATCAAGGACGCAGAGGCGCTCGAGATCGCGCATCGCGTGCGCGCAGTGGCCTTCGACAAGACCGGGACGCTGACCCTAGGCCGCCCAACGCTCGTGGCGCTGGAGCCGGCCGGCGGCGAGCGCGCCGCGGCGCTCGCGCTCGCGACCGCCGTGCAGAAGGGCAGCGAGCATCCGCTCGCGCGCGCAGTGCTCGCCGTGGCTGTTGCGGAGGAGGTGCGGGTTCCAGAGGCGTCGAGCGCACGCGCGGTTCCCGGGCGCGGCATGCAGGCGCAGGTCGGCGGTCGCACCCTCGCCCTGGGCTCCACGCGCTGGATGGCTGAGCTCGGCGTCGACCTCGCCGGATTCTCCTCCCGCCGCGAGGCGCTGGAGAAGGAGGGCCTGACCGTTTCCTGGCTCGCGGAGACCGCGCCCGCGCGGCATGCGATCGCGCTGCTTGCGCTCGGCGATGCCGTGAAGCCCGAGGCGGCCGAGGCGATCCGGGCACTGGAGGCGCGCGGCATCGCCACCGCGATGATCTCGGGCGACAGCCGCGCCGCCGCCGAGGCGATCGCGGCACGCATCGGCATCCGCGAGGTCCACGCCGAGGTGCTGCCCGCCGACAAGGCGGGGGTGATCGCGCGCCTGCGCCAGGGCCGCGGCGTCGTCGCCATGGTGGGCGACGGCGTCAATGACGCGCCGGCGCTCGCCGCCGCCGACATCGGCTTCGCGATGGGTTCCGGCACCGACGCGGCGATGCACGCCGCCGGCGTCACGCTCATGCGCGGCGACCCGCGCCTTGTCGCGGCCGCCGTAGAAATCTCGCGCCGGACCTACGCGAAGATCCGGCAGAACCTTTTCTGGGCGTTCTTCTACAACGTCGTCGGGATCCCGCTCGCCGCGCTCGGTTACCTCAGTCCGGTGGTGGCCGGCGCCGCGATGGCGCTCTCCAGCGTGAGCGTGGTGACGAACGCCTTGCTGCTGAAGCGCTGGAAGCCGGAAGGCCAGGGGGATGCATGGAAATGATCGGCAAGGCCGCGAAGGAGAGCGGCGTCTCGGTGAAGATGATCCGCCACTACGAATCGCTCGGGCTGCTGAAGGGCGTCCCGCGCACTGCGTCGAACTACCGCGTCTACGGGGAGAACGAGGTGCACACGCTGCGATTCATCAAGCGTGCGCGCAACCTGGGCTTCTCCATCGAGGACATCCGCGCGCTGCTGTCGCTCTGGCAGGACAAGCGGCGCCCGAGCGCCGCGGTGAAGAAGATCGCCGGCGCCCACATGGCGGCGCTGGAGCAGCGCATCGCCGAGATGCAGTCGATGCTCACCACGTTGCGCCACCTTTCGCACAGCTGCCACGGTGACCAGCGGCCCGACTGCCCGATTCTGGACGATTTGGCGCGCCCGCATTGACATTGACGCCGCTCAGCGGCTTGCGCGGTCCAGCAGCCCATTCGCGACGCCCATCTCGCGCAAGCGTGTGCACTGCGCATCGGTGAGGCGGGTGTTCAGAGGCGTGGTCTCGCCGCGCATCAGGTTGCCGGGCTCCACGGAGTGCTCGCCGCTATCCATGAGCACGTGCGCGAGCTCGTGCGCAAGGGCGACGCCGGGGTCGCGCGCGTCGTGCACGACCCAGACCGTATTGGCGAGTTCCGGCCGCGAGCCGCTGTTGCCGCGGCCGATCGCTTCTGCGTCATAGGCAGGGTTCTGCAGCGTGCCGTCGACGAAGAACACTGCGGGCTTGCGCGGCTGCAGCTTGCGCGCGAGCGCTCGCGAGCGCGGGGTGTGAAAGAGCCGGAAGCCCGGAGCCTCATCGGCGCGTACGATTTCCATCCGCGCTGGCGCGATGCCGCATTGGCCGAGGATGTGTGCAGCTTCCCGTGCGGCGGTGACGGCCTCGCCCTCGGTCCAAGCGCCGCCCGCGAAGAGCACGAGCGTGAGGCGCAGCACGAGGGGCTCCTCGGCCGGCGCGGGCAGGGCGGAGAGCACCAGCAGCAGAAGAAGGACGCGCATCTGCGAAATCAGCCCGGGATTCGTTTGATTTTAGCCGCCGCTCCCTCTAGGCTTGCGCTCTCCCAGGGGAGGCATCATGAAACTGCTGGCACTGCTCGCTGCCGCGCTGGTGAGCGCCGCATCCCACGCGCAGGACTATCCATCGCGGCCGTTGCGCATGATCGTGCCGTACCCGGCTGGCGCACTCACTGACACGCTCGCGCGCGCGATCGGCGAGCGGCTCTCGGCCGCGCTGAAGCAGCCGGTGGTGGTCGAGAACAAGCCGGGCGCCGGCACGCTGGTCGGTGCCGAGCTCGTGGCACGATCGCCCGCCGACGGCTACACGCTGCTGATGGCCACCTCCACGACGCTCGGCATCAGCCCGGCGATGTACTCGAAGCCCGCGATCGATCCCGTGAAGGATTTCGCGCCGGTGTCGCTCGTGGGCTCGGTGAATTTCTTCCTCGTCACGTCGCCCTCGTTCCCGCCGAAGGATGTGCGCGAGTTCGTCGATCTCGTGAAGAAGAACCCTGGCAAGTTCAACTACGCCTCGTCCGGCTCGGGCAGCCCGCATCACCTGTTCATGGAGGTGCTGAAGAAGGAGCAGGGCCTGGACATCCAGCACGTGCCCTACAAGGGCTCGGCCGCGGCGGTGCTCGACATCATCGGCGGCAAGCCCGAGGCGATGTTCCTCGACTTCTCGGTCGCGGTGCCCAACATCAAGGCGGGCAAGATCCACGCGCTCGGCACGTCGGCCAGCAAGCAGTCGGTGCTCATGCCGGAGGTGCCGCCGATCGCGGCGACGCTGCCGGGCTTCGATTGGCAGGCCTGGCAAGGGGTGGTGACGACCGGCGGCACGCCGCCCGCGATCGTCGCGCGCCTGAACGCCGAGATGCAGCGCTTCCAGAACACCGAAGAATTCCGCGCGCTGCTCTTCAGGTTCGGCATGGAGCCCTGGGGGCCGAACTCTTCCGAGCAGTTCGGCGAGATCATCCGCACCGACATGGGCCGCTGGGCGGCCGTCGTCAAGGCTTCGGGCGCGAAGGTGGACTGACATGAGCCCGGTCATCGACGTTCACACGCACATGCTCAACAACGAGTGGCTGAAGCTGCTCGAGAAGCACGGCCGGCCGCGCTACACGCTGAAAACGGTCGTCGGCGGACTGCGCGCGATCCACCTCGACGGCGCGCCGTTCATGACGCCGGTGCCCGAGATGTTCGACTGGGACCTGCGCATCAAGAATATGGACCGCGTGGGCATCGACGTCTCGGTCGTGTCGCTCACCTGCCCGAACGTCTACTGGGGCGGCGAGAAAGTGAGCCTGAAAGCCGCGCAGGTGATGAACGACGAGATGGCGAAAGCGCGCAAGACCTGGCCCGACCGCATCCAGTGGTTCTGCTCGCTGCCCTGGCAATACGAGAAGGCCGCGCTCACCGAGCTGAAGCGCTCCCTCAAGGCGGGCGCCTGCGGCGTGATGGTGCTCGCCAACATCGGCGGCAAGCCGCTCACCGATCCGGCGTTCGCGAAGATCTGGCAGGCGATCGACGGCGCGAGGCTGCCGGTGCTCGTCCATCCGACGGCGCCGCCGGGCGTGGCGGAAATGGAGATGCAGCAGTTCCAGCTCGTCGCCTCGATCGGCTTCACCACCGATACGACGCTCGCGGTGGCGCGGATGATCTACGACGGCTTCTTCGACCGCTTCCAGAAGCTCAAGATCATCGCCAGCCACGGCGGCGGCACGCTGCCGTACCTCATCGGCCGCATGGACCAGTGCTACGAGCAAATCCCGGCCTGCCGCACGAAGACGCGCGAGAAGCCGAGCCTGCACGCGCGACGGGTCTATGCGGATTCGGTCGTGTTCACCGACGATGCGCTGGCGATGGCGGTGCGCGTGTTCGGCTCGGACCACGTGTTGTATGGGTCCGACTACCCGCACACCATCGGCGACCCGATCGGCTGCCTCGCGCGCGTCGACCGGCTACCCGGCGGCGCGCGCGAGCGCGTGCGCGGCCGCAACGCAGAACGGATCTTCGACTTCCGCTAGCTGCGCGCCGCCGCGGTCAGGTCTTCGGCGCGGCGGATACAGCGCTGCAGGAAATCGGCGCGGTGCCGCTCGCTGCTCTGGGGCGCGTCGAATACCGTCTCCACCTCGGCGCGCAGGAACCGCTCGTCGTCCGGGTCGCGCACGAACCAGCGCAACGCGGGCGGAAAGGCGCGGATCGCGACGAAATCCGCCTCCAGCCTGTCGAGGAAGAACTCCCGCGAGTAGCCCGAGTCGCGTGACAGCGCGGCATTGCGGATGAAGTCGCCGCCTTCGCGGCATTCGCCGGCGTTATGCGGATGCGCGGCCGCCGCCGGCGGCAGGAGCAGCAGCAACGCAAGGAGCGAGCCCCGCATGGAGGGGTAGACTACTCCTCATCGCACGGAGCGCAAAATGACGATCTACTTCGAAAGCGCGGCCCGCAAAACGCGCGACCTGCCCGTCTCGGAGGACGAGCGCGCGGCGCGCGTGCAGCTCGCCGCCTGCTACCGCATCTTCAACCACCTGGGCTGGGTGGAGATGATCTTCAACCACATCACGCTGCGCGTGCCCGGGCCGGAGAAGCTCTTCCTCATCAACCCGTTCGGCCTTCACTACGGCGAAATCACGGCTTCCAGCCTCCTGCTCATCGACATCGAGGGCAAGCCGGTGCGCGAGACGCAGTGGCCGGTCAATCGCGCCGGCTTCGTGATCCACAGCGCGATCCATGCGAACGTCCCCGAGGCGCAGTGCGTCATGCACACCCACACGACCACCGGCATGGCCGTGGCGTGCCTGCGCGAGGGCCTTTCGCCGACGAATTTTTACGCGGCGCAGCTGCATGGCGGGGTCGCCTACCATGACTTCGAGGGCATCACCGTGGAAGAGGGGGAGAAGGCGCGGCTCGTCGCCAGCATCGGCGGGAAGAAGGCCGTGATCCTGCGCAACCACGGCCTGCTCGCCTGGGGCCCGTCGCTGCCCGAGGCGTTCATGACGCTGTGGACGCTGCAGCGCGCCTGCGACGTGCAGATTGCCTCCAGCAGCGCCGGCCCCCTCAATCCGATTCGGGGCGACGTGTTTTCCCAAACGGTGCGCGAGTCCGGACCGGGGGAGAAGCGCACCTGCGACGACGTCTTCGCCGCGATGCAGCGCCTCGTGGACGCGAGGGATCCGTCCTATCGTGGTTGACCCAGCTTGATGTAGAGCAAGGTCATCAGCGCCGCCATCAGGAGCGCTGAAACGCATTTCCAGAACATGACTGGATCGCGCTCGATCAAGGGAGGGCGCGGCCGGTTCAGGAACGCCCGATTCGGATGCCGCAGGTCCCAGGCGAATTCAGACGCTTCCTCATACCGCTTGTACGGATCCGGGTGCACGGCCTTGCGGATCGCCCCGTCCACCCACAATGGAATATCGGGCCGGTACTCGAGCGCGGACTTGTAACGGAGCCGCAGCTGCTCTGCTTTCGTCGTCGCCTTGGGCACCTGCGCCCCATAGGGCAGCCGTCCCGTGAGCATCTGGTAGGCGATCACGCCCAGCGAAAACACGTCGGAGCGGCCAGTCGCGGGTTCGCCCAGGAAATATTCCGGCGCAGCCCATTGTGCCGCGCCGAGCATGCGCTGCTGTTCGCTTTCGCCCGCCATCTCCAGGATGCCCGCGACGCGAGCCGAACCGAAGTCGATGATCTTCACGGTGCCGGTCTTGTCGATCATCACGTTGTCCGGCGTCAGGTCCCGGTGCAGCATTTCCAGCCGGTGAAAGGCGCGCAGGCCGAGCGCGATCTGCTCTACGATTCCGCGCACGCCTTCGACCTCTGGCTTCGGATGGTCGACCATCCACTGCGTCAGCGTCTGCCCGTCAACGAATTCGGTAACGATATAGAGGTAATTGCGCTTGCGCGTCTGCAGGCAAGATTTCATCACGTGCGGGCTGTCGATGCGCCGCGCGATCCACTCTTCCATCAGGAAGCGCTCGAGGTAGGCTGGGTCGTCGCGCAGGTCGATCGACGGAATCTTCATGATCGCCAGCGCGCCGGTTTCGATGTCCTCGGCTAGGTAGGTGTGGCTGCGGCTGCTGCCGCGCACCTCCCGCACGATGCGGTAGCCGTCGAACGTCATCCTCGCTTCGAGGATCGGCGGAAAAGGCAGCTCCGACATCTGGCGGACCATCTCGTTGGCCCGCGGCGTAGGCAGGTTCTCAATGCGGACCAGCTGGACGGTGACGTTGTCTTCGCTGCCGTTACGGCAGGCTTCCGCGGCGATGCTCTCGGCGGCCCGGTCAAGGTCGTCGCGCTGCGCGTCGATGGCGGCGATGATGAAATCCACGTCGGCGTACTCGTAGACGCCGTCGGTCGCCAGCAGGAAGACGTCGCCCTTTTCGAGCTGCAGGCTCTGGTAGTCGATCTCCAGCTGCGGATCGATGCCCAGCGCCCGGCTCAGGTAGCTCTGCTCCTCCGACACCCGGAGGCGGTGATCGCGGGTGAGTTGCTCCAGCGCCTTGCCGCGCACCTGGTAGACCCGCGTGTCCCCGACATGGAAGAGGTGCGCCGTCGTCGACTTGAAGACCATGGCGCTCAGGGTGCACACATAGCCCCGTTCCATGTCATGGCGGTACAGGCTCCTCTGGGTTTGCGAGTGCAGCCAGGAGTTGGTCGCCGTGAGCACGCGCTCGACCGCCGTCTTGACGGACCAGGCTTCCGACGTGCAGTAGTAATCCTCGAGGATACCCGTCACCGCGAACTGGCTGGCCACCTGGCTGACCTGGCTGCTGCCGATCCCGTCGGCGACCGCGATAGCGATGCCTTTCGAGCTGAGCTGCGGCTCATTCGGAATGCGGGCCCCGTGGAAATCCTGGTTGATCTCCTTGCGGCCCTTGTCCGAATGCTGTCCTACCGATATTTTCAATTCGCCGGGCATAGTCCGGTACCGGGGCGCGCCGCCCCCGCGGGGTAGCGGGGCGCCCCGCGGGCCTCAGGCGGCGAGCTTGGTCACGGTCCTCACATCGCGCTTGGGCAGGGTCCTCACGTGCGTGGCGTAGAGCGTCAGGCCGGTGAACGACAGTCCGCCGACGAGGTTGCCCAGCACCGTCGGGATCTCGTTCCACAGGAAGTAGTCGAGCCACGTGAACTGCGCGCCCAGCAGCAGGCCCGCGGGGAACAGGAACATATTGACGATTGAGTGCTCGAATACCATGTAGAAGAAAAGCATTATGGGCATCCACATCGCGAGCACCTTGCCGCTGACGTTGGTGGAGATCATCGCGCCCACCACGCCGGTCGAGACCATCCAGTTGCAGAGCATGCCGCGTACGAAGAGCGTGAGCATGCCGGCCATGCCGAACTTCTCGTAGCCGAGGGTCCGGCTCACGCCGATCGCGCCGAGGGCCTTGCCGACCGCGTTCGGCTCGGTGGAGAAGCCGTAGGTGGCATAGATCGCCATGAAAAGGGCGACCGTGAACGCACCCGCGAAGTTGCCGCAGAACACCAGGCCCCAGTTCCTCAGCACGCCGTTGAGCGTGACGCCGGGACGCTTGTCGATCAGCGCCAGCGGGCAAAGCACGAACACGCCCGTGAGCAGGTCGAAGCCGAGCAGGTACAGCAGGCAGAAGCCGACCGGGAACAGGATCGCACCGGCAAGCGGCTGTCCGGTGTTGACGTTGATGGTGACGGCGAACCACGCGGCGAGCGCCAGGATCGCGCCCGCCATGTAGGCGCGGATCAGAGTATCGCGCGTGGACATGAAGATCTTTGCTTCGCCGGCGTCCACCATCTTGGTGACGAATTCCGAAGGGACGAGATAGGCCATGGCTTTCCTTTGCTAATGATGAAATTGAATTGGCGGAAACGTCAGGGCGCGCCCGCTTGCCTGCCCGGCACGACGACGACAAAGCCGCCCTCGAGGCGCGCTCGATAGACAGGAATCCGCACGGTCGGGTCCTCGACGCAGCGGCCGGTGAGCAGCTCGAAATGCTGCTTGTAGACGGGCGAGGCGACGACCAGCTTGCCGTTGAGATCGCCGACGATGCCGCGCGACAGGACGTTGGCGCGCGAAAACGGGTCGAGGTTGCCTACGGCGTGGACGCTGTCGTCGTCGAGCCTGAATACCGCCACCTGCTCGCCGTCGACGAGGGCGGCAACGCCCGTGTTGGGGACGATGTTCTCCAATGGGCATATCCGGAGCGCCATGGCCTCATGCGGCTTCAAGGTCGGCCTCGCGCTCTTCGCAGCGTGCGGGGCGAATCTGCTCGCGTTCGGTGACGAAGACGACGCCCGAGTCCGGTGCGTCGCTGTTCACGAAGTGGCGGAAGCGCTTGAGGACGTCGGGCGTTTCGATCGCCTGCTTCCACTCGCAGGCGTAGCTGTCGACGAACTTCTGCATGTCGGATTCCAGCTCGGCGCCGATGCCGAGCGAGTCCTCGCAGACGGCCCTGCGCAGGTAGTCGATGCCGCCCTCCAGGTTTTCCAGCCACACGCTCGTGCGCTGCAGCCGGTCGCCGGTGCGGATATAGAGCATCAGGAAGCGGTCGATGTACTTGAGGAGGGTTTCATCGTCGAGGTCGGTGGCGAGCAGGTCTGCGTGCCGCGGCTTCATGCCGCCATTGCCGCAGACGTAGAGGTTCCAGCCGCGCTCGGTGGCGATCACGCCGACGTCCTTGCCTTGCGCCTCGGCGCACTCGCGCGTGCAGCCGGACACCGCCATCTTGATCTTGTGCGGCGCGCGCAGGCCCCGGTAGCGCTGCTCGAGGCGGATCGCCATCGCCACCGAGTCCTGCACGCCGTAGCGGCACCAGGTGCTGCCGACGCAGGATTTCACCGTGCGCAGCGCCTTGCCATAGGCGTGGCCCGATTCAAATCCGGCGTCGATCAGGTCTTTCCAGATCAGCGGCAGTTGCTCGATGCGGGCGCCGAACAAGTCGATGCGCTGCGCGCCCGTGATCTTGGTATAGAGGCCGAACTTCCTCGCCACCTCGCCCAGCGCGATCAGCTTGGCGGGCGTGATCTCGCCGCCCGGCACCCGCGGCACCACCGAATAGGTGCCGTCCTTCTGCAGGTTGGCGAGAAAGCGGTCGTTGGTGTCCTGCAGCGGCGCGTGGCGCGGCTTCAGGATCATTTCGTTCCAGAGCGAGGCGAAGATGGAGGCCGCCGCCGGCTTGCAGATATCGCAACCGCGCCCCCGGCCGTGCTTGGCGATGAGATCGGCGAAGCTCCGGATCGCGTTGATCTTGACGAGATGAAAAAGCTCCTGCCGCGAGTGGGCGAAGTGCTCGCACAGGTGGTTGTTGACGCGATATCCTCGCTTCCTCATCTCGGCGTCGAGGATCTGCTTGGCGAGCGGCCCGCAGCCGCCGCAACTGGTTGCCGCTTTGGTTTTGGTTTTTATTGATCCTAGAGAATGACAACCTTCGGCGATGGCGCTGCAGATCGTTGCTTTCGTTACCCCGTTGCAGGAGCAGACGAGGGCCGCGTCGGGCAGCAGCTCCACGCCGAGACCCGCCCTGGCGCCGCGCGCGGCGGGCAGGATCAACTCCTCGGCATGATCGGGCAGCGGCAGCGCATTGAGCGTCATCTGCAGCAGCGTGTCGTAGTCCGCCGCGTCGCCGACGAGGATCGCGCCGAGCAGCTGCTTGCGGTCCTCGGCGACCACGAGCTTCTTGTAGACGCCGGCCGCCTCGTCGGTGAAGACGTAGTTGAGCGCGCCAGGCGTGCTGCCGTGCGCGTCGCCGATCGAGCACACGTCCACGCCCATGAGCTTGAGCTTGGTGCTCAGATCCGCGCCGAGGAACCGCAGCTGCGCTTCGCCGAGCAGATGGCGGGCCGCTACTTCGGCCATCTGGTAGCCCGGCGCCACCAGTCCGAAGGTGCGGCCTTCCCACAGTGCGCACTCGCCGATCGCGTAGATGTCGGGGTTCGCCGTCCTGCAGTGCGAGTCGATGCAGATGCCGCCGCGCTCGCCGACCAGGATGCCGGCAGCGCGCGCGAGCGCGTCCCGCGGCCGGATGCCCGCCGAGAACACGACGAGGTCCGTCTCGAGGCTCGTGCCATCGGTAAACACCAACCTGTTGCGTGCAGTTTCGCCTTGCACGATCTCCTTCGTGCTCTTCGATACGTGCACCTTGGCGCCGAGCGCCTCGATCTTGCGCCGCAGGATCCGCCCGGCCGACTCGTCGAGCTGCACGGCCATAAGGCGCGGCGCGAATTCGACGATGTGCGTTTCCAGCCCCAGATCCTTCAGCGCCTTCGCGGCCTCCAGTCCGAGCAGCCCGCCGCCGATGACGGTCCCGGTCTTCGCGCTGGATGCCTTGGTGGCGATATCCTCCAGGTCTTCGATGGTGCGGTAGACGAAGCAGTCGCGCCGGTCGCGGCCGGCGACCGGCGGCACGAACGGACGAGAACCGGTGGCAAACACCAGCTTGTCGTAGGGCACGTCCTTGTAGCGCGCCGAGCGCACGACCTTGCGCACCGGATCGACCGCTAGCACGGCGTCGTTCAGGCGCAGCGTGATGCCGTGCTCTTGGAAGAACCTTTCGGGCACGACGTTGAGATCCCTGGCGCTCCTGCCCGAGAAGAAGCTCGTGAGCTGCACGCGGTCGTACGCCGGTCGCGGCTCCTCGCTGAACACGGTGATCTCGCAGGCCTGCGACTTCTCCTTGGCGTGGCGCACCAGTTGCTCGAGGAAGCGTTGGCCCACCATGCCGTTGCCGATGACGGCGACGCGCTGCGTCGTGGAGAAATCTGCACTGCTTGCGGTCGATCGATTCATTCCCGGTGGTCACAGCAAGCGCTGTGCCAAAAAAAAAATCAACGAAAACAAGGATCCAACGCAGCGAGACGCGCACTGTCGCGGTGCGCAATGCACCTACAAAAGGCAGACCGATCATTCCGCAATCGCTTTCGCTGACCGCGACTATGCTTGGGCACATGAGCGTGGGCTTCTCGCGGCACAGTTTCCTGAGCCTTTCGCCGGCCGGGTTCCATCGCATCGCCTATCTCGACTGGGGCAAGCGCACGGCGCCGAACGTCGTGGTGTGCGTGCACGGCCTGTCGCGCAACAGCCGCGACTTCGACTGGCTCGCGCGCGATCTCGCGCGCGATTGCCGCGTCGTCTGCCCGGACGTGGTCGGGCGCGGCGACAGCGAGTGGCTCGAGGACAAGGGCGACTACCGCTTCTCGACGTATCTGTCCGACGCCGCGTCGCTGATCGCGCGCATCACCGCGCCGACGCCCCCGGTCGCATTCGGCACGCTGCGGCGGCTGCGCGGCCGTGCTGCGGACGGACCCGCGCAGATCGACTGGGTCGGCACCTCGATGGGCGGGCTCATCGGCATGCTGCTCGCCGCCAAGCGCGGCTCGCCGATCCGCCGCCTGGTGCTGAACGACGTAGGCGCGTTCACCCCCTGGGGCTCGCTCTACCGGCTGAAGGGCTATGTCGTGAACGGCGGCGCATTCCGCGACCTCGCGGCGGTCGAAGCCTACCTGCGCGATGCCTGCGCGCCGTTCGGCGCGCTCGAGGACGCGCAGTGGCGGCACCTCGCGGAGACGAGCGCCGAGCGCGATGCCGAGGGCCGCTATCACCTGCGCTACGACCCGGCGATCGGCACCACGCTGCGCGTCGGCGCGCACGACCCGGAGCTGCCGCTCGGGCCGAACATCCTTGCGGGGATCGACCTCTGGAGCACCTGGGCCGAGGTGCGCTGCCCTACGCTGATCCTGCGCGGCGCCGACTCCGATGTGCTGTCGCGCGATACCGCGCTGCAGATGCAGGCGATGCGCCCGGACGTGGAGCTGCTCGAGCTGCCCGGCATCGGCCACGCGCCCGCGCTGATGAGCTACGATCAGATCGCGGCGGTGAGGGAATTCCTGCTGCGCACGCCCGGGCCAAGTTGACGTTTACGTAAACGTCAAGTAGGCTCGCGGATTCCCGGGAAGAGGGACCGATGACTGACCTGTCCGAGTCGAAGAGCCTCGTCTACAAGGCGAAGCACAAGATCCGCTTCGTGACAGCCGCGAGCTTGTTCGACGGGCACGACGCGTCGATCAACATCATGCGGCGCATCCTGCAGGCTTCCGGGGCCGAGGTGATCCACCTGGGGCACAACCGCTCGGTGGACGACGTCGTCACCGCCGCGCTCGAGGAGGACGTGCAGGGCATCGCCGTGTCGTCGTACCAGGGCGGCCACCTCGAATATTTCAAGTACATGGTCGATCAGCTGCGGGCCCGCGGCGGCGGCGGCATTCAGGTGTTCGGCGGCGGCGGCGGCGTGATCGTCGCTGAAGAGATCGCCGAGCTGCAGGCCTACGGCGTGGCGCGCATCTACTCGCCCGAGGACGGCCAGCGCATGGGGCTGCAGGGCATGATCAACGACATGCTCGCGCGCTGCGACTTCGATCCATCGCAGCACGCACCGAAGGATGCCGGCGCACTGCTCAAGGGAGACCGCAGAGCCCTCGCACAGACCGTGACCGCCCTGGAATTGGGGGTCTGCAGTCAGGAGCTCAAGAAAAAGATTCACGATCATGCCGAGAAGCACAAAGCTCCGGCGCTGGGCGTCACCGGCACGGGCGGCGCGGGCAAGAGCTCGCTCACCGACGAGCTGGTGCGCCGCTTCCGCATCGACCAGGGCGACCGGCTCAAGGTCGCGGTGATCTCGGTCGACCCTACGCGGCGCAAGACGGGCGGCGCGTTGCTCGGCGACCGCATCCGCATGAACGCGATCCACGGCCCGAACGTCTTCATGCGCTCGCTCGCCACGCGCGCATCGGGCGCGGAGATCGCCGCCTGCCTGCCGGAGGTCATCGCCGCGTGCCGCGCGGCGCGCTTCGACCTCGTCATCGTGGAAACCTCCGGCATCGGCCAGGGCGACGCCGCGATCGTGCCGCTGGTGGACGCCTCCGTCTATGTGATGACGCCCGAATTCGGCGCGGCGAGCCAGCTCGAGAAGATCGACATGCTCGACTTCGCGGATTTCGTGGCGATCAACAAATTCGACCGCAAGGGCGCCGAGGACGCGCTGCGCGACGTGCGCAAGCAGGTGCAGCGCAATCGGCAAAGCTTCGGCACCGCGCCAGAGCAGATGCCGGTCTATGGCACCATCGCCTCGCGCTTCAACGACGACGGCGTCACCGCGCTCTACCACGGCATCACGGCAAAACTCGCCGCCAAGGGCCTGCGCCTGGAGCGCGGCACATTGCCCAGACCCGCGGCGCCGGTGTCGTCGAACGTGAACGTGGTGGTGCCGCCGAAGCGCGCGCGCTATCTCGCGGAGATCGCCGAGGCGGTGCGCGCCTACCACGATCATGCGCTCGCGCAGTCGCGCGCTGCGCGCGAGCGCCAGGGCCTGCAGACGGCACGGCGCCTGAGCGGGCTGGCCGCGCTCGACGCGCACATCGCGCAGGCGGAAGCGAAGCTCGACGCGCACTCGAAGAAGCTGCTCGAAATGTGGCCCGACACCGTGAAGGCCTACGCGCACGAAGAGTACGTGGTGAGGATCCGCGGCAGGGAAGTCCGCACCAAGCTCACCACGAAGTCGCTCTCCGGCACCAAGGTGCGCAAGGTCGTGCTGCCGAAATTCGAGGACGCGGGCGAGATCCTGCGCTGGCAGCTGCGCGAGAACGTGCCGGGCTCCTTCCCGTTCACCGCCGGCGTGTTCGCCTTCAAGCGCGAGAACGAGGACCCGACGCGCATGTTCGCGGGCGAGGGCGACCCGTTCCGCACCAACAAGCGCTTCCACCTGCTCTCGAAGGACATGCCCGCGAAGCGCCTGTCCACGGCCTTCGACTCGGTCACGCTGTACGGCTTTGACCCGGACGAGCGCCCGGACATCTACGGCAAGGTCGGGAATTCAGGCGTGTCCATCGCCACGCTGGACGACATGAAAGTGCTGTACTCGGGCTTCGACCTGTGCGCGCCGAACAACTCGGTGTCGATGACGATCAACGGCCCGGCGCCGACGATCCTGGCGATGTTCTTCAACACTGCGATCGACCAGCAGGTCGAGAAGTTCGTCGCCGACAACGGCCGCCAGCCGACCGACGACGAGCTGGACAAGATCCGCTGCTGGACGCTCGCCACGGTGCGCGGCACCGTGCAGGCCGACATCCTCAAGGAGGACCAGGGCCAGAACACCTGCATCTTCTCCACCGAGTTCTCGCTCAAGGTGATGGGCGACATCCAGGACCACTTCATCCGCAACCAGGTGAAGAACTTCTACTCGGTGTCGATCTCGGGCTACCACATCGCCGAGGCGGGCGCGAACCCGATCAGCCAGCTCGCCTTCACGCTCGCCAACGGCTTCACCTTCGTAGAGGCCTACCTCGCGCGCGGCATGCACATCGACGACTTCGCGCCGAATCTCTCGTTCTTCTTCAGCTACGGCATGGACCCGGAGTACTCGGTGATCGGCCGCGTCGCGCGGCGCATCTGGGCGGTCGCCATGAAGAACCGCTACGGCGCGAACGAGCGCTCGCAGAAGCTCAAGTTCCACTCGCAGACGAGCGGCCGCAGCCTGCACGCGCAGGAGATCGCCTTCAACGACATCCGCACCACGCTGCAGGCGCTGATCTCCTCCTACGACAACACCAACTCGCTGCACACCAACGCCTACGATGAGGCGATCACCACGCCCACCGAGGAGTCGGTGCGCCGCGCGATGGCGATCCAGCTCATCATCAACAAGGAGTGGGGCCTCGCGAAGAACGAGAACCCGAACCAGGGCTCGTTCGTCATCGAGGAGCTCACCGACCTCGTCGAGGAGGCGGTGCTGAAGGAGTTCGAGGCGATCAGCGCGCGCGGCGGCGTGCTGGGGGCGATGGAAACGGGCTATCAGCGCGGCAAGATCCAGGAAGAGTCGATGCACTACGAGCACCTCAAGCATTCGGGCGAGTACCCGATCGTCGGGGTGAACACCTTCCGCAACCCGCACGGCGACCCGGTGCCCGCGAAGCTCGAGCTCATCCGCTCCACCGAAGAGGAAAAGCAGTCGCAGCTGCGGCGGTTGCGGGCCTTTCAGGAGAGAAACGCTTCTCTTGCGAAACCCACGCTGAAGCGCCTCAAGCAGGCGGTCATCGACAATGAGAACGTGTTCGCCGTGCTGATGGACGCAGTGCGCGTCTGCTCGCTGGGCCAGATCACCCACGCACTGTTCGAGGTGGGCGGGCAATACCGCCGCAGCATGTAGGGCGGCGCTCAGTTCACGGTCGCGCCCGTGTCGCGCACCACTCCGCCCCACTTCGCGTGCTCCGCGGCGAGAAAGTCCGCGAATTCCCGCGGTCCCATCGAATGCGCTTCGATGCCCGCCGCACGGAAGCTCTTCTGCAGCCCGGGATCCTGCAGCAAGGCCGCGGTTTCGGCGTGCAGGCGGCCGACGATATCGGCCCGCGTCGCGGCCGGCGCGACGAGGCCGATCCACAGCGTCGCCTCGTAGCCCGGCACGCCCGATTCCGCGAGCGTGGGGACCTCGGGCAGCTCGCTCCAGCGCGACGGCGTCGTGACCGCGAGCGCGCGCAGCCTTCCGGCGCGCACCGCCGACAGCACGTTCGGGATGCCGGCGAAGCTCACTGCGACCTGGCCGCCCAGCAGGTCCTGCATCGCGGTGCCGCTGCCCTTGTAGGGCACGTGGTTGAGCGCGACGCCCGCCATGCTGCAGAAAAGCGCGCCGACCAGGTGCTGCGCACTGCCGTTGCCCGAGCTCGCATAGTCGATCCGGCCGGGCTGCGCGCGCGCGGCCGCGATGAGCTCGCGCACGCTGGCGACCGGCAGCCGCTGCGCGTTCACGACGAGCGCGTACGGCCCGGAGCCGACGAGCGCGATCGGCGCGAAGTCCCGCAGCGTGTCGTAGGGCAGCGAGCGATAGAGGTGCGCGGCGATGACGAGCGGCGTGGCGGCGAGCAGGAGCGTATGGCCGTCCGGCGCCGCTTTCGCGACTTCGGCGGCGCCGATGGTGCCGCCGGCGCCGGGCCGATTCTCCACGACGATCGGCCGGCCGAGTGCGGCCGCGAGACGCGGCGCGAGCATGCGCGCGGGCACATCGGCGAAGCCGCCCGGCGAGAGGGGCACGACGAGGCGGATAGGGCGTGAGGGGTAAGTCTGGGAAAGACTTCCCGTGGAAAAAACGGCCAAGAAAATGAAAGCAAAGCACCTCATCCGCGATACACCGGCTCGGGCTGCGTGAAGAACGCGTGCAGGATGTGGTAGACCATGAGGTAGTTCTTCTGCTGGAAGCTCGCGTGCGAGATGCCCGGCATCACGCAGAACTGCTTGTCCGGGTTGGGAAGGCGCCGGAAGAACTCTACGAGATCGTCGAACGCCGCGATGCCGTCCCACTGGCCGCGCATGACGAGCGTCGGCGCCGTGATCCTCGCCGGGTCCACGAGCGGCAGCTTCGAGCACATGTCCACATAGGTGCCGGTCGGCACCGAGTCGTCCAGCGCGAGGATCGCGCGCGCGAAGGCCTCGATCGTCGCCTCGTCCGCGGTGCCGGGATGGTCGCGCGCGAAGATGCTCTGCACGAACGCGCGGTCGATCGCGCGCCGGTTCTGCGAGCGGAACTCCGGCAGCTTCTTTCGTCGCTCGGCGAGCGTCGGGCTGCCGTCGCCGGTCCAGACGAAGGCATCGAGCGCGAGGCGCGCCACGCGCTCGGGATGCCGTTCGGCGAACAGGGCGGCCTTGAGCGCCCCGGAGGAGATCCCGTAGACGAGAAGAATTCTCCCGCCCGTGATCTTCAGGATGAATTCACTGCCAGCTTCCAGATCGTCGGCCCCGTTCGAGATGTCGAAGTTGATCGGCCGCTGCTTGTCCGAGCGGCCGTAGCCTTCGTTGTCCAGGCACCACGTGTCGAAGCCGCGCGCGGCGAACCACTCCATCACCGAGGAATCGGGCCGTCCGGGCACCTCGAGGTCGAAGGTGGGCTGCGACGCCATGGACGAGCCGTGCACGAACAGGATCGTGCCCCGGGACGCCCCGGCCGGCGGCGCCTTGCGCCATAGGAAGAGCCGGATCGCACCGTCCGGAGTGTCCCTGGAGACCCAGTGCTCTGCGCCGCGCATGGCTTGTTCATCCTGTCCAAATTGTTGCTTTGCATTATAAAATCCGCCTGTCCCTGAGGAGGGTTCGATGCCGGAAAGTCTTGCCGGACTGGACACGTTTCCCAAGCTGCTGATGCATCACGCGCGCGTGCGCCCGCAGCGGCCCGCGATCCGCGAAAAGGACCTCGGCATCTGGCAGACCTGGACCTGGAGCCGGTTTGCCGACGAAGTGCGCGCGATGGCCTGCGGGCTCGCCGAGCATGGCTTCAAGCGCGGCGACCACCTCGCGCTCGTGGGCGACAACCGCCCGCGCATCTACGCGGCGATGTGCGCCGCGCAGTGCCTGGGCGGCATCCCGGTGCCGCTGTACCAGGACGCCGTGGCGGCCGAGATGGCCTATCCCATCCAGAACGCCTCGATCACGCACGCGATCGCGGAGGACCAGGAGCAGGTCGACAAGCTGCTCGAGATCCTGCCGCAGTGCCCCTCACTGGAGCGCATCTACTACGACGACCCGCGGGGCCTGCGGCACTACGCGCAGCCGCAGCTCATGAGCTGCGACGCGCTGCGCGAGCTCGGCCGCGAGACCTTCCGGCGGGACCCCGCGTACCTGGAAACCGAGATCGCCAAGGGTTCGAGCGAGGACACGGCCGCGATGTTCTTCACCTCCGGCACGACGGGCGTGCCGAAAGGGGTAGTGCTCACGCATGCGAGCCTCATCGACCGCGCACGCGCCGCCGCCGAGATGGAGGATCTGGGTGACGCCGACGTGGTGCTCGCCTACCTGCCGCCGGCCTGGATCGGGCAGAACATCTTCTCCTACGCGCAGCCCTTCGTCACCGGCTACTGCATCTGCTGCCCGGAATCCTCCGAGACGGTGATGAGCGACATGCGCGAGATCGGGCCGACGTACTACTTCGCCCCGCCGCGCGTGCTGGAAGCCCTGCTCACGCAGGTGTCGATCCGCATGGAGGACGCCAGCGCGCTGAAGCGCGCGCTGTACCGGTACTTCATGGAGGTGGCGCGGCGCACGGGCGGCGCGCTGCTCGACGGCAGGCCCGTAGGCCTCGCCGATCGCCTGCTCTACCGGCTCGGCGATATGCTGGTCTACGGCCCGCTGCGCAACGTGCTCGGCATGAGCCGCGTGCGGGTCGCCTACACCGCGGGCGAGGCGATCGGGCCCGACCTGTTCCGCTTCTACCGCTCGATCGGCATCAACCTGAAGCAGCTCTACGGCTCGACCGAGACGAGCGTGTTCGTCTGCGTGCAGCCAAACGGCCAGGTGAAGGCCGATACGGTCGGGCCGGCGGTGAAGGGCGTGGAGCTCTCGTTCACACCCGAGCGCGAGTTGCTGATCCGCTCGCCGGGGCTGTTCAAGGAGTACTACAAGAACCCGGTCGCGACTGCCGAGGCGAAGGACGCGCAGGGCTGGTTCCACACCGGCGACGCCGGCTACTTCGACGCCGACGGGCACGTGAAAATCATCGACCGCGTGAAGGACGTCGGCAAGCTCGCCGACGGGTCCATCTTCGCGCCGAAGTACCTCGAGAACAAGCTCAAGTTCTTTCCGTACGTCAAGGAGGCGGTCGCCTTCGGGCACGGCCGCGACCGCGTCTGCGCGTTCATCAACATGGACATGGAGGCGGTGGGCAACTGGGCCGAGAAGCGCAACCTGCCGTACGCGGGCTACGTCGATCTCGCCTCGAGGGACGAGGTCTACGAGCTCGTGCGCGAGTGCATCGAGAAGGTGAACGCGGACCTCGCCGCCGAGCCCGAGCTCGCGGCCTCGCAGATCCACCGCTATCTCATCCTGCACAAGCAGCTCGAGGCCGACGACGGCGAGCTCACGCGCACGGCGAAGGTGCGCCGGCGGCACGTCGGCGAGAAGTACGCCGCGCTGGTGGACGCGCTCTACGGCGGCGCGCAGACCGTGCACGTCGAGGCGCAGGTGCGCTACGAGGACGGGCGGACGGGCTCGATCTCGGCGGACCTGAAGATCCGCGACGCGAAGACCTTCACGCCCGCCGCGGCGAAAAAAGCGGCCTGATGCAGGGCGCCGCAGGCACCCGGGCGGGCGCGCCGCCGTTGGACGAAGGCGCGCGGCGCGTCGGCGAGGTGATCCTCGCAGTCGAGGGAGTTTCGCTCTCGTTCGGCGGCGTGAAGGCGCTCACCAACGTCTCGTTCGACGTGCGCGAGCACGAGGTGCGCGCGATCATCGGGCCGAACGGCGCGGGCAAGAGCTCGATGCTCAACGTCATCAACGGCGTCTACCACCCGCAGGAGGGCAAGATCCGCTACCTCGGCCGCGAGTTCCGCGACATGGACTCGCACGAGGTCGCGCAGAGCGGCATCGCGCGCACCTTCCAGAGCCTCGCGCTCTTCAAGGGCATGACGGTGCTGGACAACATCATGGCCGGGCGCAACCTGAAGATGCGAACCAACCTCCTGCTGCAGGCGCTGCGCATCGGCCCCGCGCTGCGCGAGGAGCTCGAGCACCGCGAGGCGGTCGAGCGCATCATCGACTTCCTCGAGATCCAGGCCTACCGCAAGGTGCCGGTCGGGCGGCTGCCGTACGGCCTGCAGAAGCGCGTCGACCTCGCGCGCGCGCTGGCGATGGAGCCGCGCATGCTGCTGCTCGACGAGCCGATGGCCGGCATGAACATGGAGGAGAAGCAGGACATGTGCCGCTTCATCCTCGACGTCAACGACCAGTTCGGCACCACGATCGTGCTCATCGAGCACGACATGGGCGTGGTGATGGACATCTCCGACCGCGTGGTGGTGCTCGACTACGGCAAGAAGATCGGCGACGGCACGCCGGACGAAGTGCGCGCCAACAAGGCGGTGATCGACGCCTACCTCGGAGTGAGCCACTGACATGCGCCGCCACTGGCCCGTCCTCGCGCTCGGCACCGCGCTCCTGATCGGGCTCGCTCTGCCGCTCGCGACCGGCGCTGCGCCGGTCGGCTTCTACGTCGAGGTGCTGCTCGGCGGCCTCATGACCGGCGTGCTGTATTCGCTGGTTGCGCTCGGCTTCGCGCTCATTTTCAAGGCCTCGGGCGTGTTCAATTTCGCGCAGGGCGCGATGGTGCTGTTCGCCGCGCTCGCGGTCGCGCGCATCGCCGAGCACGTGCCGCTCTGGGCGGCGATCCTGCTGGGGATGGTGATCATGACGGCGCTCGCCTGGGTCATCGAGCGGCTGGTGCTGCGGCCGCTCGTCAACCAGGAGGGCGTGGCGCTGCTGATGGCGACGCTGGGCGTGACCTACTTTCTCGACGGCTTCGGCCAGACGGTGTGGGGCTCGGACATCTACAAGATCGAGCTCGGCATCGCCAAGGAGCCGGTGATGATCCTCCCCGACGTCTTCCAGGGCGGCATCCTCGTCAACAAGGAGGACTTCGTAGCGGCGATGGTGGCGGCCCTGCTGGTCGGGGGCCTGGTGCTGTTCTTCCAGAAGACCGCCACCGGGCGCGCGCTGCGCGCGGTCGCCGACGATCACCAGGCCGCGCAGTCGATCGGCATCCCGCTCAACCGCATCTGGGTGATCGTCTGGGCGGTCGCCGGATTCGTGGCGCTGGTGGCGGGCGTGATCTGGGGCTCGCAGCTCGGCGTGCAGTTCTCTCTCGCGCAGGTGGCGCTGAAGGCGCTGCCGGTCGTGATCCTCGGCGGCTTCACGTCGATCGCGGGCGCGATCGTGGGGGGCCTCATCATCGGCGTGGGCGAGAAGATGGCGGAAGTGTTCCTGGGGCCGGTGCTGGTGAAGGCGTTCGACCTCGCCGGCGGCGGCATCGAGAACTGGTTCGCCTACGTGCTGGCGCTGCTGTTCCTGCTGGTGCGGCCGGAGGGCCTCTTCGGCGAGAAGCACATCGACAGGGTCTAGCGCATGCTCTACCGCGAGAACGGCCAGTTCAAGTCGACCTACGCGTCCGATCAGCAGATGCTGCCGATCCTGCAGGACCGCGTGTTCATGATGGCGCTGCTCGCGTTCGCGTTCTTCGTGGTGCCGATCGTGACCTCGGAGTACGTGTTCCTGTCGCTGCTGATTCCCTTCCTGATCCTCACGCTGGCGGCGATCGGTCTCAACATCCTGGTGGGCTACTGCGGGCAGATCTCGATCGGGCACGCCGCGTTCATGGCCGTGGGCGCCTACGCGGCCTACAACCTGGTGCTGCGCGTGCCGCAGCTCAACTTCCTCGTGGTGCTGGTGCTCTCCGGCCTGATCGCGGCGGCCGCCGGCGCGCTGTTCGGCATCCCGAGCCTGCGCATCAAGGGCCTGTATCTCGCGGTGGCGACGCTGGCGGCGCAGTTCTTCATGGACTGGCTGTTCGCGCGCGTGAAGTGGTTCACCAACTATGCGCACTCGGGCTCGGTGCAGACCGCGCCGATCGAGCTGTTCGGCTGGACCATCGAGTCGCCGGCCGAGAAATACCTGTTCCTGCTTGCCGTGCTGGTGCTGTTCACGCTGGTGGCGAAGAACCTCGTGCGCAGCCACATTGGCCGGGAATGGATGGCGATGCGCGACATGGACGTCGCCGCCGAAGTGATCGGCATCCGGCCCGTGTACGCGAAACTGACCGCATTTGCGGTGAGCGCCTTCTACTGCGGCGTGGCGGGCGCGCTCTGGGGTTTCGTCTACCTGGGCTCGTGGGAGCCGCTCGCGTTCAACCTCAACCTGTCGCTGAACCTGCTGTTCATGATCATCATCGGCGGCATGGGCTCGCTGCTCGGCAGCTATCTCGGCGCCGCGTTCATCGTCGCGCTGCCGATCATTCTCGACCAGATCCCCAATTGGCTGGGGGTGCCGATCTCGACCGCGACGTCTTCGCACCTCGCGTCGATGATCTTCGGCGCCCTGATCGTGTTCTTCCTGATCGTCGAGCCGCTCGGGCTGGCCCGGCTCTGGGCCATCGGCAAGGAAAAGCTGCGCCTATGGCCGTTTCCGCATTGACCGGGGTATGATTCCGCAGGGAGCAGTTCCGAAACTCATTGGAGGAGGGGTCACGATGAAGCTCAAGTCCATTTTCCTGGCTGCTGCGGTCGCCGCCGCGTTCGCCAGCCCGGCCGCGTTCGCTCAGGCCAAGGAGCAGTTCTTCCCGTCGCTCGTTTACCGCACCGGCGCGTATGCGCCGAACGGCATCCCGTTCGCCAACGGCTACTTGGACTACCTGAAGTTGGTCAACGCGCGCGATGGCGGCATCGACGGCGTGAAGATCACCTACGAAGAATGCGAAACGGGATATGCCACCGACAAGGGCGTGGAGTGCTACGAGCGCCTCAAGGGCAAGGGACCGACGGGGGCCACGGTGTTCCAGCCGCTGTCCACCGGCATTACGTTCGCGCTCACCGACAAGTCCTTCACCGACAAGATTCCGCTGATTACGGCCGGCTACGGCCGCGCGGACTCGGTCGACGGCACGGTGTTCGGCTGGAACTTCCCGCTCGGCGGCACCTACTGGGATGCGGCGGACATGCTGGTGCAGCACGTCGGCAAGAAGGAGGGCGGGCTCGACAAGCTGAAAGGCAAGAAGATCGCGCTCGTCTACCACGACTCGCCGTACGGCAAGGAGCCGATCGCGCTGCTCGAGACGCGCGCGAAGATGCACGGCTTCCAGCTGCTGCTGCTGCCGGTCACGCACCCGGGCGTGGAGCAGAAGGCGACCTGGCTGCAGGTCCGCCAGCAGCGCCCGGACTACGTCTTCCTCTGGGGCTGGGGCGTGATGAACTCTACGTCGATCAAGGAGGCGGTCGCCACCGGCTATCCGCGCGAGAAGATGTATGGGGTGTGGTGGTCGGGCGCCGAGCCGGACGTCGCGCCCGTCGGCGAGGCCGCCAAGGGCTACAACGCGCTCGTCTTCCTCGCGCCGGCCGGCCAGGGCCAGGTGCACAAGGACATCATCAAGTACGTCTACGACAAAGGACAGGGCACGGGCAAGAAGGAAGACATCGGCGAAGTGCTCTATAACCGCGGCATGGTCTCGGCCATGATGGCGGTCGAGGGCGTGCGGCGCGCGCACATCAAGTACGGCAAGAAGCCGCTGACGGGCGAGCAGGTGCGCTGGGGCCTCGAGAACCTGGCGATCGACGATGCGGCGATCAAAAAGCTGGGCTTCACGGGCTTCATGACGCCGGTGAGCACGAGTTGCGTCAACCACGAGGGCGAAGCCCAGGCCAAGATCCATACCTGGGACGGCAAGAAGTGGGTCGTGCAACCGGACGTCTACCACGCCGACAACAGCATCCTCAAGCCCATGATCCGCAGCTCGGCCGAAAAGTACGCCGCAGAGAAGAAGATCACCAAACGCGATTGCGCGAAGGAAGCCGGCTGATCGGCGCAGGCTGAGAGGCAGGCCAGGACGGCGCCGGGAACGCACCCGGCGCCGTTTTTTCGAGGAACATCCATGACCGCGGCTCCGGCGATGCTCAGCGTGAACGGCATCGAGGTGATCTACAACCACGTCATCCTCGTGCTGAAGGGCGTCTCGCTCACCGTGCGCGAGGGCGGCATAGTCGCGCTGCTGGGCGCCAACGGCGCCGGCAAGACCACCACGCTGCGCGCGGTCTCCAACCTGCTCAAAGCCGAGCGCGGCGAGGTGACCAAAGGCTACATCGAGTACCGGGGCGAGCGTATCGAGCGCCTCACGCCCGCGGACCTCGTCAAGCGCGGCGTGGTGCAGGTGATGGAAGGGCGGCATTGCTTCGCGCACCTGACCGTCGAGGACAATCTGCTCACGGGCGCCTACACGCGCAGCGGCGCGGAGACGCGCGACGGCCTGGAGCGCGTCTACCAGTATTTCCCGCGCCTGAAGGAGCGGCGCAATTCGCTGTCCGGCTACACCTCCGGCGGCGAGCAGCAGATGACCGCGATCGGCCGGGCGCTCATGGCGCGCCCGATGATGATCCTTCTCGACGAGCCCTCGATGGGCCTCGCGCCGCAGCTCGTCGAGGAGATTTTCGAGATCGTCAAGGAGCTGAATGCGAAGGAGAAGGTGAGCTTTCTGCTCGCCGAGCAGAACACCAACATCGCGCTCAAGTACGCCGACTACGGCTACATCCTCGAGAACGGCCGCGTCGTCATGGACGGCGAGGGCGCCGAGCTGGCGCAGAACGAGGACGTGAAGGAGTTCTACCTCGGCTTTTCCTCAGGCGGCCGCAAGAGCTTCCGCGACGTCAAGTCCTACCGCCGACGCAAGCGCTGGCTTTGAAGAAAACCGCCGCGGATCATTTCGACAAGCTCGAGACGCGCTCGCCGAAGGCGCGCGAGGCGGCGCTGCTCGCCGCGCTGCCGAAGCAGATCGCGCATGCCCAGCGGCGGGCCCCGGGGTTCGCGAAGATCCTGGAGCACATCAAGCCGGAGAAGATCAGAAGCCGCGCGGCGCTTGCGGCGCTGCCGGTCACGCGCAAGTCCGACCTCGCGGGACTCCAGGCGGCCGAGCGGCCGCTGGGGGGGCTGAACGCGACGCCGGTGGCGAAGCTCGCCAAGATCTTCATGTCGCCCGGCCCGATCTACGAGCCGGAGGGCAAGGCGCGCAACTGGTGGCGCACTGCGCGCGCGCTCTACGCCGGGGGCTTTCGCGCGGGCGACCTCGTCGCCAACACCTTCGCCTACCACTTCACGCCGGCGGGCTCGATGCTGGAATCTGGCGCGCTCGCGATCGGCTGCACGGTCGTGCCCGCGGGCGTAGGCCAGACGGAGCTGCAGGTGGCGGCGATCCGCGACCTCGGCGTGAACGCGTACATCGGTACGCCTTCGTTCCTCAAGCTCATCGTCGAAAAGGCGGATGAGATGAAGGTGGACCTCGCGTCGCTGAGGACGGCGCATGTCGGCGCCGAGTACCTGCCGCCCGCGCTGCGCCAGGCGATGCTCGCGCGCGGCATCCGCGTGACGCAGAGCTACGGCTCGGCGGACCTCGGCTCGATCGCCTACGAGTCGCTCGCCGCCGACGGCTCCGTGAATCCCGGGATGATCCTCGACGAGGGACTGCTGCTGGAGATCGTGCGGCCCGGCACCGGCGATCCCGTGCCGGTGGGCGAAGTCGGCGAGGTGGTCATCACGACCTTCAACCGCGACTATCCGCTCATCCGCTTCGGCACCGGCGACCTGTCGGCGGTGCTGCCGGGCACGAGCCCCTGCGGCCGCACCAATACGCGCATCCGCGGCTGGATGGGCCGCGCCGACCAGAGCACCAAGGTGCGCGCGATGTTCGTCACGCCGAAGCAAGTGGACGAGATCGCGCGCCGGCACCCGGAGGTGCTGAAGGCACGGCTCGTGATCGAGGGCGAGGTGGGCGACGACCGCATGACGCTGCGCTGCGAGGCGCGCTCGCGCCCCGAGGGGCTCGCCGCCGCGATCGTGGCCTCGATCCGCGACATCACCAAGCTGCGCGGCGAAGCGGCGCTGGTGGCGCCCGGCAGCCTGCCGAACGACGGCAAGGTGATCGAGGACGCCCGCAAGTACGGGTAGGCGCGGCTAGCTCTTGCGCGCGGCGGCGACGGGCAGTGCGTCCAGCCGCTGTATCTCGGCGTTGCGCACGGTGGCCGGATCCCGCAGGAAGGCCTT
>DATKKT010000071.1:0-32440 GCA_035542795.1 Burkholderiales bacterium | reverse complement strand
CGCACGCGATCGTGCAGCAGGATGAGGAATCCGCGCTTTCCTGCTGGGCGCACGGCCTCGTGCACGCGATGGAGGGCGACCTCGCCAACGCGTGCTACTGGTACCGCGCGGCGAAGCGGTCGTTTCCGGCGGACTACTCGGTCGCGGCGGAGATCGCCGCCCTCAAGCGCGCGCTCTGAAGCGGCCCCGATCAGGGCTGCAGCAGTTTCGGCAGCACCGCGCTGATCGGCTCGCGGAAGACCGCATGCGCGAGGTCGTCGAACTGCGTAGGCTCGGCGTTGATGATCACCAGCCGCGCGCCCGCCTGGCGCGCCGCCGGCACCGCGCCCGCGACCGGGTACACCTGCAGCGTGCTGCCGATGGCGAAGAAGAGATCCGCCTCCTCCGCCACGCGCAGCGCGCGGTCGATCACCTCGGGCACCAGCGCCTGGCCGAACGAGATGGTGGCGCTCTTCAGGATGCCGCCGCAGTCGCGGCAGGGCGGGTCCTCCTCGCCCGCGCGCACGCGGTCCAGCGCCTTCTGCATCGGCGCGGTCATGCCGCAGCTCATGCAGACGACCTTGCGCATCGTGCCGTGAACCTCGATCACCTTCTCGGGCGAGTTGCCCGCCTGCTGGTGCAGCTCGTCGATGTTCTGCGTGATGAGCGCGTGCAGCTTGCCGCGCCTCTCGAGCTCGGCGAGGGCGCGGTGGCCGGCGTTCGGCTGCGCGCTCCAGGCCGTGTGGTCCATGCGCGCCTTCCACGAGGCCTTGCGCACCTCGGGGTCGGACAGGTAGTAGTGGATGTTGGAGAGCTTCTCCGCCATCGGGTTCTTCGTCCACACGCCCTGCGGGCCGCGGAAATCGGGAATGCCCGAGTCGGTCGAGATGCCCGCACCGGTCAGCGCGACGACGCGCTGCGCTTCCCGGACCCAGGACCGCACGGCTTCGACGGTTCGCATCATGCGGGCCTGCCTGCCAGCGACGCCCGCGCCTGCTCTGCGCGCCCGAGCTTCGACTGAGCTGCGGCGAGCGTGCGTACGACCAGGTCGCGCTGCGCCCGGCTGCCGCCGATCCGCACCGTTTCCGGAAGCGCCTCGCCGAGCAGCGACGCCGCGCGGCTGAAGTCGCCCGACGCGTAGGCGCCCAGGCCCTCGGCGAGCTTCACCACCACGCCGCCCGCAGGCAAGCGTCCGGCCGCGAGCCGCTCGCGCAATTCCCGCGCCAGCTGCCCGAGCCCGGTCGCGTCGCCGCTCGCCGCGCACGCCAGCGCGCGATGCACGTCGGCGAACGTCACGCCGGCGCTCGGAAACGCACGCTGCGCATAATCGCGCACCTCGCGCCAGTCGCCCTCGCGGCGCGCCTCGCCCGCCAGCTCCGCACGCCAGAGGAACGACGCCGCGTCGGTGACGACGTTGAGCGGCGGTCCCCAGGATCCGCCGGGATGCACGGCCTGCCGGTAGGCCGTCCAGGCCGGAAGGGCGCGGCCCAGCGCGAGCGCGAAGATCGCGACGTGCCAGGACAGGTGGCAGTGCAGGAGCCCCTGCCGGTCATAGCCGGGCAGCCAGGCTTCGAGGAATTCGAGCCCGGCCCGACATTCGCCGAGCTCGTAGAGCACGTGCGCCTTGACGTGCGCGCCATGGCCGCTCGCCGGGTTCGCCGACAGGCTGCGCTCGATCAGCTCGCGCGCCTCGCCGAGCCTCCCCGTCTCGCATGCGGCGAAGGCGAGCGTCAGGTCGAACCACCAGTCCGGGCCATACGCAGGCGCGAGGCCGCGCAGGAATTCATAGAGCTCGGCCTCGCGCTCCTGCCGCCCGCTGAATCCGATCAGCCCGAACACTCCGGTCGCCGGCGCGAGCGCCATCGCATCGCGAGGCCACCGGGCGAGGTGCTCGCGCGTCGCCTCGAATGCATCGCCGGCCTTGCCCTCGATCGGCAAAGCGAGCGCATGCACGTGCGACTGCTCGCGCGGCGAGGCGCGGGCCGCAAGCTCGCGCGCCCGCGCGGCCGCGGCGCGCGCTTCGGGCACCCGCGCCTTCAGGAAATGCGCCCGCGCGAGCGCCGCATGCGCCAGAGCGAAGCCCGGATCCGCCGCAAGCGCGGCCTGCAGATGCCGCTCGGCGCCCGCGACCGCGCCGAGGATCGCGTCGGCCCCCGCGACATACGCATCGCGCGCCTGCGCGGAGGCCGTCGAGAGCGGTAACCCATAGCGGTCTTCGAGCATTCGCCGGGATGATAGCCGCGAATGCCGCGCGCGCGGCGCGCGCTACTGGAACGGCTCGGCGCGCTTGACGAGGTCGTCCAGGCCCGGCTCCTTCGGGTTGCGCGGCTTGCCGGGGTGGATGACCGCCACCTGGCAGCTTTCCGCGGCCTCGACCAGCTCCTTGAAGGTGCCGGCGTCCGGGTCCTTGATGTAGGCCTGCTTGTTCTCGTTGTAGGCGAACATCCTGTTGTTCAGGTTCGTGCACTCGTTGCAGCTCGAGCAGCGCTCGGTCTCGATGTAGGGGTCGCCGGGCTCGCGCTTCTCCTGAGCCGGTTCGGGTTTGGGTTCGTCCTTGGCTTTCTTGTCCTGCCTGATTTCCTGCTTCGTTTCTTCCTTGGCTGCCGGAATGTCCTTGCGCTTCAGGCGGTCGAGCTCCTGCAACCGCTGCCACGATTGCGCGCAGAGGCGCGCCGCGTGCACGAGCTTCTCGTCGACGATGAGCTTCTGCAGGCGGCCGCCCGCGTCGACGGCATGGATGCAGGGCACGGTCTCGGGCACGCCGTTGTCCGGGCGCGCGAGCCACTCGGACACGCCGACCATCGAGCCGTTCCAGTGCTCGCGCGGCACGCGCGCGAAGTGCCTGGCGAAACGCGCATCGCAGGCGGCGAAGTCGGCGAGCGTGAAGGGCAGCGTCTCTGCGTGGCGCTGCAGCTTGTCGTCGGCCCAGGCGAATTCGTGGCGCGGCCAGTCGGCATCCTGCTGCGGGTTGCCTTCGAGCGCGAAGCGCGCGGCCCAGTCGGCGCCCGCGCCCGGGTCGTAGCTGAACGCCGGGAACACGCGCGACTCCATCGCCGCGGCCGCGAGCAGGTAGGGCGGCGGGCCGCTCTCCTCGGCCGCCGCCGCGCGCGCGCCCGAGTAGACGCTGACCAGCGCCGGCCCCGCGTAGCGCATCGCGTCGAGCACGCGCCCGCGCACCTGGTACAGGTGCGAGGCCGCCGACTGCAGCACGTAGGCCTCGCCCATGCCCATCGCCGAGGCCGCGAGCTGCGCGCCGAGGCTGAAGCCGCCCTCGCCCGAGAGCGTGTCCTCGAGCAGCGTGCCGCTTTCCAGGACGATCTTGATCGGCGCGCCGCTCGCCAGCACCTTGAGCAGCAGCGCGCGCGCGGCCGCGCCGCCGCCGCCCTTGCGGCCGCGGTCGGCCGTGCGGCAGACGAGGTAGTCGGGGAAGCGCGCGTGATCCTGCGGCCCGAGCGAATCCGGCCCGAAGCCCTCGAACAGCGCGTCGTGCTTCGCCTCCAGGTAGCGCCCGTGCACTTCCAGGTCCGCGACGGTCATCGCCTTGACGAGCTCGGCCATCTCCGGCAGCCGGCGCTTGTAGGCGGCGATCGCGTCGCGCGCCTCGTCGAAGACGAACTCGTGGGCGTTCTTGTCCGCGAAAAAGCGCTGCGCGCGCAGGACCGCGAGCGCGGCGTCGATGCGCCTGCGGCGCGCGGGCGACAGCGCGCTAGCGCCCGAGGGCTTGGCGAGCAAGTCCGCCATCTTCTGGAAGTCGAACAGCGCGCGGTGCGCGCCGCCGAAGCCGGACTTGAGCGCCTGGGCATGCCGCCCGGCCTCCGAGCGCATGTAGTCGCCCTTGACGAGGTCCGAGAGGCGCACGATCAGGGCGTCGATCTCGCGGCGAGCGCGCTTTGACTTTTCCTCCTGCACGCGGCGCCAGGCGTGCGTGACCACGCGCGCGGGCGTCGCCGCGTCGCAGTCGACGAGCGCGCCGTCCACGCCCAGGGCCGCGCGCGCGCGCGCGAGGTCCGCCTCGACCTCCGCGCCGCCGCGCGCGGTGAGCAGCTGCGCCGCCTCGTCCCAGAGCTCGAGTAGCGTGCCGCCCTCGCCCTCGTCCAGCTCCGAGCGGATCTGGCGCTCGGCGCGCAGCACGTTGCGGCGCAGGCGCTCGCCCGCGAGGCCCGCAGGCGCGACTTTCTTCAGCGTCTCGTCGACGACGCCCGAGAGCGTGCGCAGCCATTCGCCGTCGGCCCCCGGCTCGGCGAGCACGAGCGGGAAGTCGTAGCGCAGCTTCGTGAGGTCGCCGAAGCGCGCGAACAGCGCGGGCCGCAGGCCGCGGCCCTCCGCCGATTCGATGCCCTCTCCCTCGCGCTTGCCGGTGAGGTGGAAGACGACGTGCTGCTGCAGGCGCGGTGCGATGTCCATGGCGTGATTCAAGCGGCTTGCGGCCTCGCTTCGGGAGTGCCGGCGTCGGGCCAGACGGTGTACTTGTCGAGCTCGCCCTCCAGGCCCTTCTTCACCTGCGCGGGCGTGTGCAGCTGGCCGGCGTGGCGCACGTCCTCGTAGCAGGGCACCTGCGGGTTCCAGTACAGGATCCCGACCGGAATCGGGTCCTCGAGCGAGGCGACCTCGCGCGCGGCGTGGATGTTCGAGGGGTCGTGCTCGCGCTGGTTCCTGTAGACCTTGGCCGTGCCCGCGCCTATCTTCAGGCCCTTCTCGTGGTGCAGCAGCAGCGTGCGGTTCGGGTCGTGCAGCCAGGGGTCGAACATCTTCGGCAGGAACTCCGGGCAGCGCTGGATGATGCGCACGAACGAGAAGCCCTTGTGCCGGTACGCCGCGGCGATGATGTCGTAGAGCAGCTCCGGGATCCAGTCCACCGCCTGCGCGACGAACGACACGTTCTGGATGCCGAGCGTCACCGTGAGCGGGTTGAGCGCCTCGAGGTAGGCGCCGCGCGGCGTGGTGTTCGACGTCATGCCGATCGGCGACGTGGGCGATGCCTGCTTCTTGGTGAGGCCGTACACGTGGTTGTCGTGCAGCAGCAGCGTGAGGTTCATGTTGTAGCGCACGGCGTGCACCCAGTGCGCCGCGCCGATCGAGCAGCAGTCGCCGTCGCCGGTGTTGACGAAGACGTCGAGCTCGGGACGCGCCATCTTCACGCCCTCGGCGATGGGCAGCGCGCGGCCGTGGATGCCGTGAAAGCCGTAGGTCTTCATGTAGTGCGGGAAGCGGCTCGAGCAGCCGATGCCCGAGACGAACACCGTGCGCTCGGGCGCGAGGTCGTTGTCGCGGCACAGCCGCTGCACCGCGGCGAGGATCGCGTTGTCGCCGCAGCCGTTGCACCAGCGCGGCACGCCGCTCTGGTAGTCCTCCAGGCTGTGGTGCTCCTCGTACATCCTCAGCAGGCATTCGGTCGCGGTGGTCATCGTGCAGTCCTCAGGCAGTCTTTCCGTCCAGCTTGTCGCGGATCGCGCGCACGATGCTGCCGGGCTTGATCGGCCGGCCGCGCACCTCGGTCCAGCAGTCGACGTCGACGAGGTAGCGTGAGCGCAGCAGCAGCGCGAGCGCGCTGTAGCGGCGGTTCTCGGCGTCGATCAGCGCGTCGTCGAGCCGGTCGCCCCAGTTGGCCTCCACCGTCATCACATTCTCGAAGCGGCGCAGGATCGCGCCGATGCCGGAAGGCATCGGCTGGATGTACTCCAGGTGCAGCGACGAGACGCGCCGCCCCTCGCGGATCAGGCGCTCGACCGCCTCCTCGATCGCGCCCTTGGTGCTGCCCCAGCCCACCACGAGCAGCTCGCCCTCGGGCTCGCCGAACACGCGCGGGCATTCGAGCGTCCTCTGCAGCGCCGCGAGCTTGAGGCTGCGCTGCCGGATGCCTTCCTCGTTGCTCTCCGGGTCGTAGGCGACGTGGCTGTCGCGGTCGTGCGCGAGACCCGTGAGCGTGTGCATGCCGCCCGGCTGACCGGGAATGAAGCGGCGGAACAGGCCGGTGGCCTTGTCCCAGTCGTAGGGCCGCGCGCCGGCGGGCACCGCGCTCTGATCCAGCGGCGGAGCGATCCAGTCCTCGCTGAACTGAGGGCGCGGGAAGGGCTGCTGCGCGGTTGCGAGGTTCGCGTCCGACAGGACCACTACCACCATGTTGAAGGTCTCGGCGATCTTGCGCGCGGTGATCATCGAGTAGAAGCAGTCCTCGATCGAGCTCGCCGCGAGCACCACCTTGGGCGCGTCGCCGTGGCTGCCGAACATCGCGCTCATGAGGTCGCCCTGCTCGGCCTTCGTAGGCTGCCCCGTGGAGGGGCCACCGCGCTGCACGTTCACCACCACCATCGGGACCTCGGCCATCACCGCCAGGCCGATGCCCTCCTGCTTGAGCGAGTAGCCCGGGCCCGAGGTGATCGTCACCGCGCACTTGCCCGCATAGGAGGCGCCGAGCGCGAACGCGCAGGCCGCGATCTCGTCCTCGGCCTGGTGCACCATGCCGCCCACCTTCTCGAACACGTCCGAGAGGTAGTGCGAGGCCGAGGTCGCGGGCGTGATCGGGTACATCGCGCAGATTTCCATGCCCGAGGCGAGCACGCCGAGCGCGATCGCCGTGTTGCCGTTGACGACGATCTGCGGCTCCTTGGCGCGCGTCGCCGGGATGCTGTAGCCGAAGTCGAGGTTCTCCTCGGCCCAGGCCCAGCCCGCCTCCAGCAGCTTCACGTTGATGTCGATGATCGCCTGGTCCTTCTTGCCGAAGGTGAGCGCGACCTGCTCGCGCGCAAGCCGCCGGTCCAGGCTGTAGAGGTTGACGAGCATGCCCAGCACGAACATGTTCTTGCCGCGACGCGCGTCCTTCACGAGCTTCAGGCACTCGCGCTGCATCGGGATCTCGATCACCCGGTAGCCCTGCGCCACCAGCGCGTCGCGCGTGTCGGCGTAGGACTTGACGATTTTCGGGTCGCGGTCCTCGGCCCACATGCTCTCCAGCAGGATCCGGCAGCCGGGCTTGAGCTCGCCCGCGCGCACGCGCCCGAGCAGCACCTGCTCGTTGAACGCGACCACGAGGTCTGCCTCGTCGCCGCCGTTGGTGACGCGCTTCGAGCCCAGGCGCACGCGGTTGCCGCTCGCGCCCGCGACACTGCGCGCCGGCGGCTGGATCTCGGCCGGAATGATCTCCACGGTCCACACGCCGTTGCCCGAGCGCGCCGCGATGCCGCCGAGCGACTGGCCGCAGCGCTGCGCGCCCTCGCCCGAGTCGCTGACGATCTCTACGACGTGCTCGCTGAGCGTCTCCACGGTCTTGCGGCCCGAGGGCCGGGTCTCTGCTTCCTCTTCCAACAGCGCCTGGTTCATGTATGTCCTATGCCGCGCGCACGCGCGCGTAGTTGCGCTCGCCGGGCGCGATGCCGAACAGCGTCCCGGCCGCTCCCGGCGCGTAGGGCGCGTCGCTGTCGCGCAGGCCCAGGTAGGCCTTCATCGCGCGCGCAGCCTTGCGGCCCGCGCCCATCGCCTCGATCACCGTGGCCGCGCCCGTGACGATGTCGCCGCCCGCGAACACGCCGTCGATCGAGGTGGCGAGGCTGTCGTCCGCGGCGATGTAGCCGCGCTTGTTCAGCTGCAGCTTCGAGGTCTGGCCGAGGATCGGGTTGGCGTTGGTGCCGATCGCGTAGACGACGACGTCGCATTCGATCTCGAACTCGCTGCCCGCGATCGGCACCGGGCGCCGGCGCCCCGAAGCGTCGGGCTCGCCCAGCTCCATCTTCTGGCAGCGCATGCCGCGCACGCGCTTGTCAGCGCCGGCGAGGATCTCGAGCGGGCTGGTCAGCCAGTGAAACTCGATGCCTTCCTGCTCGGCGTGGTGGATTTCCTCGGCGCGCGCCGGCGCCTCGGCCTTGGTGCGCCGGTAGACGCACAGGACCTTCTCGGAGCCCAGACGCAGCGACACGCGCATCGCGTCCATCGCCGTATTGCCCGCGCCGATGACGGCGACGCGCCGGCCGAGGTCGATCGGCGTGTCGTAGCTCGGGAACTCGCGCGCGCGCATCAGGTTGCAGCGCGTCAGCAGCTCGTTCGCCGACAGCACGCCGTTCAGGGACTCGCCCGGGATGCCCATGAAGCTCGGGTAGCCCGCGCCCACGCCGATGAACACCGCGTCGAAGCCCATCTCGCCCAACATCTGCTCGATCGTGAACAGCCGCCCCACCAGCGTATTGCAGCGGAACTTGATGCCGAGGCGCGTGAGCTTCTCGATCTCGGCGTCGATCACCTCGTTCGGCAGCCGGAAGTCCGGGATGCCGTAGCGCAGCACGCCGCCGGGCTGGTGGAACGCCTCGAAGACGGTGACGCTGCAGCCCGCCTTCGCCATGTCGGCCGCGCAGGCCATGCCTGCGGGCCCCGAGCCCACGATTCCGACCTTGAGGCCATTGGGCTCGATGTAGGGAATGTTCGCCCAGCCTTCGGCGATCGCCTGGTCGCCGACCCAGCGCTCCAGGCGCCCGATCGCGACCGGCTCGAGCGAGTCGCCCACCGTGCACACGCCCTCGCACTGGTTCTCCTGCGGGCAGACGCGCCCGCAGATCGCCGGCAGCAGGTTGGTGTCGGTGATGACGTCGTAGGCGCCGCGGTAGTCCTTGGCGCCGATGCGCGCGATGAAGCTCGGGATGTCGATGCCGACCGGGCAGCCGGCCACGCAGGGCTGGTCCGGGCAGAGCAGGCAGCGCTCGGCCTCGCGCTGCGCGTCCTCGAGCTTGTAGCCGCAGGCGACCTCGGTGAAGTTCTTCGCGCGCTCGAGCGCGGGCTGCTCCGCCATCGGCGTACGTTCCTGCGGAATCGTACGGATGGTCTTCTTCTTCGCCGCCATGGAATCCTAGGCCTTTCTGCCCTCGAGGCGGCAGGCTTCCTGCCAGCGCTCCAGGGCCTTCTTTTCTTCGGGGCGGTAGCGCGCGAGGCGCGCCATGAGGTCGTCGAAGTCCACCTGATGACCGTCGAAGTCGGGGCCGTCGACGCAGGCGAACTTCACGCCGTCGCCCACCTTGACGCGGCAGCCGCCGCACATGCCCGTGCCGTCCACCATCACGGGATTCAGGCTCACGATGGTGCGCACGCCGCGCGCGCGCGTCGCCTCGGCGCAGCCCTTCATCATGATCGGCGGACCGATGGCGACCACCTCGTCGATGTCGGCGTGCTTCGCGAGCGACTGCTTGATGCCCTCGGTGACCAGGCCCTTGAGGCCCGCCGAGCCGTCGTCGGTGCAGACGATGAACTCGTCGCAGACCGCGCGGAACTTGTCTTCCCAGAACATGAGGCTCTTGGAGCGGAAGCCGACGACGCCGATCACGTAGGCGCCGCTCTGCTTGTAGGCGCGCGCCTGCGGGTAGATCGGCGCGACGCCCAGGCCGCCGCCGACGCAGACCACCTTCTTCGCCTTGCCGATATGGCTGGGCTCGCCCATCGGGCCTACGAGGCCGTAGAGGTGCGTGCCGGCCTTGCAGTCGCGCTGCATCTCGCGCGTGGTCTTGCCCACGGCCTGGATCACGAGCGTGATGGTGCCGCGCTTCGCGTCGAAGTCGGCGATCGTCAGCGGGATGCGCTCGCCGTGCTCGTGCGACATCACGATCACGAACTGGCCGGGCTTGGCGGCGCGCGCGAGCTGCGGGTGCAGGACTTCGAGCAGATACGTGACGTCCGAGAAATCTTCCCGGCGCACTACCTCGAAACTCTGGTCCTGCACGGTCTCGGCCATCAGGGCTCTCCGATGTGCGCAAGTTACCCGTGCGGCGCCGCAGCTATTTGAGCCAGATCAAGTCCGAGGGAGCGCTTTGGACTAGCTTGTGCGAACCGGGTGTGCCCTTCGGGCAGGAGGCGCGGCGTGGATTTCGACGACTATCTGCGCGACCAGGCGACGATGTACCGCGAGCTGGCGGGGAAGGCTGACGACCCGGCGGTGCGCGAGGAGATGCTCGACCTCGCGGCGGTCTGCGAGGAAGTCGCCGACCACATCGAGGACCTGCGCACCGGCGGCTGACCGGCGCGCTAGACTGCGCGCCATGCCCACCACGACCGTCGCGATCGGCGACCTGCGCGTGCACCGAATGGGCTTCGGCGCGATGCGCGTCTGCGGGCCGCAGGTCTGGGGTCCGCCGCGCGACCGCGCCTCGGCGCACCGGCTGTTCCGGCGCGCGCTCGATCTCGGGGTCACTTTCTTCGATACGGCCGACAGCTACGGCCCCCACGTGGACGAGGAACTGATCGCCGAGGCGCTGCACCCGTATCCGAAGGAACTCGTGATCGGAACCAAGGGCGGGCTGCTGCGCCCGCGGCCCGCGGCCTGGGACCCCGACGGCCGGCCCGAGCACTTGCTGCGCGCGGTGGACGGCAGCCTGAAGCGCCTGAAGCTGGAGCGTATCGACCTCTACCAGCTGCACGCGCCCGACCCCAAGGTGCCGTTCGCCGACTCGGTGGGCGCGCTCGCCGACGCGCACCGCGCCGGCAAGATCCGGCACATCGGGCTGTCCAACGTGAGCGTCGAGCAGCTGGAGCAGGCGCGGCGCATCTGCCAGATCGTCTCGGTACAGAACGAATACAACGTCGGCTACCGCAAGTCGGAGGACGTGCTGCGGGCCTGCGAGCGGCACGGCATCGCCTTCCTGCCCTGGTATCCGCTGGGAGCGGGAGAGGCGTTGCGGTCGAAGAAGATCCTGGAAGTCTCCAGGAAGGCGAAGGCGACCCCTTCCCAGATAGCGCTCGCCTGGCTGCTCGCCAAATCGCCGGTGATGCTGCCGATCCCGGGCACCGCCTCGATCGAGCACCTGGAGGAGAACATGGCTGCCGCGCAGCTCTCGCTGCCGCCGAAGGCGCTCGCGGCTTTGGACTAGAATTGCGGCATGCCGATCTTCGAATACGCCTGCAATTCCTGCGGCCACGAGTTCGAGACGCTCGTGCGCGGCGCCGACACGCCCGATTGCCCGAAGTGCGCCTCCACGGCGCTCGAGAAGAAGCTCTCGGTGTTCGCCGCGGCGGGCAGCCAGCCGGAGCCGGTCGCCGCCGGTCCTTGCGGCGCCTGCGGCCACCCGGGCGGCCCCGGGTCCTGCGCCCTGAACTGATCCCCGACCGCGGGCAGCGCGGCTAGGAAGGCACTCGCGAGGCGGGCCCGCGCCCGCGCGCATAGCGCTGGATGCTCGCGCGCCGCTGCGCCTCCGAGACGAACTCTTCCAGGTCCGGGTCCAGCGCCTTTCTCGCGGAAATGATGCCTACGGGCGCCGTGCCCTGCACCACGGGCAGGTGCCGGAAGCCGTGCTCGTGCATGAGCAGCATCGCGTAGCCGAAGGTCTCGTCTGGGCTCGCGGTCATCGGATCGCGCGTCATCACCTCGGCGAGCGTGGTCAGCCGCGCATCCTTGCGCTTGGCGATCACGCGGTGCACCGCGTCCCGCTCGGTGAAGATCCCCACCAGCTTGCCGTCCTCGACGACCAGCACCGCGCTCACCTTGGACTTGGCCATGAGCTTCGCCGCATCGATGACCCGCGTCGCGGCCGATGCGATGAGCACCTTCTTCGGGTCGAGCAGCTCCGAGATCGGTCGGTCGTACATGTGCGCGCCTCCCTGCGTATGGCCGACCACGCTAGCGCAGCCGCGCGTGCTTCACTTGACGTGCATCAAAATCGCGCCGATGCGATCCGCAAGCGCGCGCTGAAAGGCGGGGTCAGGGCAGGTAGCGCGCGTAGCGCAGGCGGGTGTCGCGCATGTCGTCGCCGCGCAGCTCGCGCAGCGCGTACCCTGCGAAGTCGTCGGCGACTTCCTTGCGCCAGTACAGGTCCATGTCCGTGTTGTCCATGGGCTTGGCGCGGTTGGCGACGAGCTCGCCGGCCTCCGCGATGACCTCGTCGGTGAGCTTCTTGCCCTTCAGGAACTCGCCGGCCTTCTCCACCAGGAAGGGCCTCGACGCGACCGCCCCCAGCGCCACCCTCGCCGCTTCGATCTGGTTCGAGGAATCGAGGCGCAGGGCGACGGCAACGCCCAGGATCGGAAAATCGAAGGAGCCGCGCCGGCGCAGCTTCCAGTAGGTGCTCTTCCAGCCGTCCGGGACCTTCACCGCGGTGAGGACCTCGTCCGGCTTGCGCGAGAGGTAGTCGATGCCGTCGTTCTTGTACAGGTTTTCCACTGGAATTTCGCGCTCGCCGTCCGGCCCCGCCAGCACGACCTTCGCGTTCAGCGCGATGAGGGCGGGCGCGGTATCGGTCGAGGAGACGGCCACGCAGCGCTTGCTCGCCGTCGCCACCCAGCAGGTCTGGCCGTCCTTCTTCAGGCAGAAGCCGATCGCCTGGCGCCATTCCTGGTTCTGGTTGTAGTAGGTGCAGCGCGTGTCGAGGCACAGGTTGCCGCCCAGCGTGCCCATGTTGCGCAGGTGCGGCGTGGCGATCTGCGCCGCTGCCTGGCGCAATGCCGTGGGGGTTTTCTCGTTGCGAACCACGTCGCTCAGCGAGAGGCAGGAGCCAAAAGTCGCTCCGGAACCGTTCGAAAAGCTTTTCAAGGCGGAAATGCCACGAAGAGAAACAAGCACCTTCGGTGTCTGGTGCCGGCGCTTCATGTTCGGCAGCAGGTCGGTGCCGCCCGCGACCAGCATCGCCGCCGGGCCCTCGCGCGCGAGGATCTCTACCGCCTCGCCCACCGAGCGCGGCGCGCGATAGTCAAACCACGGCAGCCGCAGCACGCTGCTTCTCCTCGCGCTTGGTCTCCTTGCCGTCGCCGCCCTCCTGCGGCGGCACGACGAACACGGGCTCGGGGTACGGGACGGACGGAAAATGGTCCGGCCCCACCCTGGGAGAAAGGCCTTGGGCTTTCAATTCCAAGGCCTTGAGTACTTTGTCCGGCGTGACAGGAATTTCGTCGATGCGCACTCCAACCGCGTCGTACACCGCGTTCGCGAGCGCGGGCATCACCGGCAGCAGCGGCCCCTGCCCGACCTCCTTCGCGCCGAACGGGCAGTTCGGGTCGGGGTACTCGATGAGCGCCACGTCGACCTCGGGCATGTCGAGCGCCGTGAGGCTCTTGTACTCGAGCATCGAGGGGATCCGGTGCACGAGCGCCTGCGAGAGCTTCTCGGGCAGGCGCCGGAACGCCTGCTCCTCCATGAGCGCCTCGCCCAGGCCCATGTAGACGCCGCCGATCACCTGGCCGCGCGCGAGCACCGGGTTGAGCGCGCGGCCGATGTCGTGCGCGATCCAGACCTTGGGCACGTGAATCCAGCCCGTCTTAGGATCCACTTCGGTCTCCACGACGCAGGCGCTGAAGCTGTACGCGGGCGACGGCCCCACGCCCGAGCCCTTGTACTTGCCCGGCGGCTTGGGCGGGGTATAGGAGCCCACCGCTCCCAGCGTGCCGAATTTCGCCTCGGCGAACTCCACGGCTTCCTTGAAGCTTATGGCTTTGTTCGTCCCTGGATGAAGAACCTGACTCTGAGTAAAAACCAACCCATTGGGCGTCACCTCGAGCTGCTCGGCGGCGGCCTCGGCGAGCTGCGCCCTCACCTTCTCGGCCGCCTGCAGCGCGGCGTTGCCCATCATGATGGTGACGCGGCTGGAATACGAGCCGAGGTCCACCGGCGTCATGCCGGTGTCTCCCGTCACGCAGCGCACTTCGCCCGTGTCGATGCCGAGCACTTCCGCGACGATCGCCGCCAGCACGTCGTCCGAGCCCTGCCCGATCTCGGTAGCGCCGCAGTACACCGTGACCTGGCCGCTGCGATCGAGCAGCAGCTGCACGCCGGAATGCGGCAGCTTGTTCCAGTAGATCGGCAGCCCGGCGCCGCACATATAGGTGCTGCACGCCAGGCCAACGCCTTTCCCGTATCCAAGTTTCCTGTGCTTATTCTTCCAGCCGGACCTGGCGACGACTTCCCGAATGCACTCCGCCAGGCCCGTGCTTCCGATCTTCAGCCAGTTGGCCGTGAGCGAATCGGGCTGGGTGACGATGCCGAGGCGCAGCTCGGCCGGGTCCATGCCGAGCTTCTCGGCGATCTTGTCGAGCTGCACTTCCTGGCCGAAGCGCGGCTGCGGGGTGCCGTGGCCGCGCTTGGGGCCGCAGGCCGGCTTGTTCGTGAACGTGCGGCAGGCCTCGAACTTGAAGCGCGGCAGCTCGTAGGTCACGGGCGTGAGCACGCCCGTATAGAACGTGCTCGCCGGCCCGTGCGAACCGTAGCCGCCGCCGTCGAGCAGGGTCTGCAGGTGCATGCCGGTGAGCCTGCCGTCCTTCGTCACGCCCGTGCGCATCTTCATGAGCACCGGGTGGCGGCCGCGGTGCTGGTAGAATACCTCCTCGCGCGTGAGGCCGATCTTCACCGGGCGGCCGAGTAGGAGCGCCGCCTTCGCGACCACCATCTCGTGGTTGGCCGGGTCGCACTTGCCGCCGAAGCCGCCGCCGTTCGGCGCGGCGACCACGCGGATCTTCGAACCCGGCAGCTGCAGCACGCGCGCGAGCTGGCGGTGCAGGTAGTGCGGATTCTGCGTGCTCGAGGTCACCAGCAGCTTGCCGTCGCCCTCCACCGTCGCGAGCGTCGCCTGCTGTTCCATCGGCAGGTGCGTGTTGCCCTGGTAGAAGAACACGTCCTCGAACACGTGATCCGACTGCGCCAGCGCCTCGTCCACGTCGCCGAACTCGTACGACTGGTTGCGATGGATGTTGCCCTGCTCGCCATACTCATGGATCCGGGGTTCCGGAGTCTGCAGGGCCTCCTCCGGATCGCTGATGGTTTTCAATTTCTTGTATTGAACGTCTATCAAGGCAAGAGCCTCGCCTGCCACCTGCTCGTCAGACGCAATCACGGCCGCAACAGGATCGCCGACGTGGCGCGCGTGATCGGTGAGCGGGAACTCATCTACGGAAACCGGCATGATGCCGAACGGCACCGGGAAGTGCTGCTTCGTGAGCACGAGGTGCACGCCGGGATGCCTGGCCGCCTTCGACACGTCGATCGACTCGACGAGCGCGTGCGGATGCGGCGAGCGCAGCAGCTTGCAATGCAGCATGCGCGGCAGCGCGAAGTCGTCCGCGAAGCGCAGCTGGCCGGTCGCCTTGGCGCGCCCGTCGACCCGGCGGCGCGGCTTGCCGACGACTTCGAATTTTTTCTTCATTTCTGTTCCGCCCTAAGGTCGGCGGCGGCGCGCTCGATCGCCTCGGTGATCTGCAGGTAGCCCGTGCAGCGGCAGAGATTTCCCGCCGTCGCCTGCTTTATCTCTTCCTTGGAAGCATGCAAATTCTTGTCCAGGAGCGCCTTGGCGGTCATGATGACCCCCGGCGTGCAGTAGCCGCACTGCGAGCCGCCGAGATCGGCGAACGCGGCCTGCAGCGGGTGCAGCGCCGCGCCGCGCGCGAGGCCCTCGATGGTCTCGATCCTGCGGCCTTCGCACTCCAGCGCGAGCACCAGGCAGGAGAGCACCGGCTCGCCGTCGACCAGCACCGTGCAGGCGCCGCACTCGCCCAGCTCGCAGCCGTGCTTGGTGCCGGTGAGGCCGAGGTCCTCGCGCAGCACCTCGAGCAGGGTCTTGTAGGGGGCGAAGGAAACCGGCGCTTCCTCGCCGTTGACGTTTAGCTTCAGGTGCAGGCGCTGCGGGACGGCGGCCATAGGCGTCAAACCCCGATTGTTTGGACCCCAAACAATCGGGACTTTACACCAAGTGGCCCGGCCGCGGCGGGCGCCCGGTTTGATCTTGATCAGGAACTATGGCATTAGGGCTATTCGCCTTTCCGAGGAACCGATGACCCCCGACTGCATCGACATCCACAACCACATCGTGCCCGAGAGGTTCCCCGCCTACGCCGGCAAGGGCCGCGACGTGCCCTGGCCCTCGATGGCCGACGCGCACGCCTGCCACAAGCACGTGATGATCTCCGGCAAGGTCTACCGCACCGTGTCCGACGGCAGCTGGAGCGTGCCGCGCCGCATCGAGGCGATGGGCGGCATGCGCGTCGCGCGCCAGGCGCTCTCGCCGATGCCCGAGCTGCTGTCGTACTGGCTGCCGCTGGAGGACGCGAAGGTCCTGATCCGCTACCTGAACGAGCAGATCGCCGAAATGATCGCGCTCGCGCCCGGGCGCTTCGTCGGCCTCGGCGCGGTGCCGCTGCAGGACGTCGACAGCGCAATGGTCGAACTTGATTTCATACTGAAGAAGCTCAACTTTTCCGGAGTCGAAATCGCCAGCCACGTCAACGGCGTGTCGATCGGCGATGCGCGCTTCGAGCCGTTCTTCGCCGCCGCCGAGAAGCTGGGCGCGGCGGTCTTCGTGCACGCGCTCAGGCCCGCCGGCCAGGACCGCATCGTCGGCCCGTTCCCGGAGCAGGCGGTGTGCTTTCCGGGCGACGTCGCGCTCGCCGCGGCTTCGATGATCACCGGCGGCATCGCCGCGCGCCATCCGAAGCTGCGCATCGCCTTCAGCCACGGCGGCGGCGCGCTCGGCGTGCTGCTGCCGCGCCTGGTGCACGCCTGGAGCGCGGTGCCGAAGGCGAAGGAGCAGATCCTCGAGTCGCCGGCGACCACCGCCAGGCGCTTCTATTACGACGCGCTGGTGTTCGATCCGCGGGCGGTGCGCTTCGTGATCGACAGCTTCGGCGCCTCGCAGATCTGCATCGGCAGCGACTATCCGTACGCGATGGCCGACCCGGATCCGCTCGGCACCGTGGAAAAGTGCGGCCTGGACGCGGCGACGCTCGCCGCGATCCGCTCGGGAAACGCGCGGCGCTTCCTCGGGCTCTAGGGACCTACTGCGGGGAAGGCGGGCGCGGCTCGACGCGCTGCCAGCCTCCCGGGCATTGCAGCACGTCCGGGTAGTAGGCGCCGGATTGCGCGCAATAGAACCAGGCACCCTGCGCGGCCGAACCCTGCTCGATGTATTCGACCGGCGGCGCGAAGACGGGCTCGTAATACGCCGGCGCCGGGTCGTAGTAGGCGGGCGCCGGGAAATAGTAGTAGGGGCGCCAATAAGGGTAGTAGTAGGGAACGCCGACCACCACGCGCGGGCCATGGTAGCCGCGCGAGTGCGAGTACCCGCCGGAATGCGAGTAGCCGCGCGCGCCCGCGTGGCCGCCGCCACTGTGGCCACCGCCACCGTGGCCGCCGGAGCGCGCCTCGGCCCCTCCGGCCCCCGCCAATGCGAGCGCCGCGGCGATGACGAAGAATTTGCCGGCCTTCCTCATCCTTTTCACGCTAGCACTTTCGCGCCTGGAGAGTCGTAACGATTTGTAGCTAGCGCCGCCCGTCGTACCAGGGCGAGCAGGCCTTGGCGCTGCGCAGCATGCGCCGCGGGTTGAGCAGGAAGCGGCCGAACACGGGTGCGAGCTCGCGCCAGCCGTACAGATGCAGCTTGCGCGCGCTGGTGTGGAGCGGATGACGATGCAGGATGCGGAACTCCCTGCCGCGCTCGCGCGCCACGCGCTTGAGCCGGCCCGACAACTCCAGCTCCTCCGAAGCGTAGAGCTCCTCGCTGAAGCCGCCGACCGAGCGGAAAGCCGCCGCTTCGCAATACACGAAGGCGCCCGCGGCCCAGCGCAGGCCGCGGCTCATCGCGTTCCAGAAGGCAAGCGCGGCACGCACCGAGAGCACGTCCTCGTCCGCAGCAACCGTAGCGCCACCGCCAATTGCGCGGCCGCTCTCCATCGCTTCCTTCAGGTCCGCAAAGAGTTCCCGGCTCGGCGTGGAATCGGCATCCACGAACAGCAGCCACTCGCCGCTCGCGGCGCTGGCGCCGCGGTTGCGCGCGCGAGAGATCTGGTTGTGCGGCTCGAACACCACTTTCGCGCCGGCCGCGCGCGCGATCTCGGCCGTGCGGTCGGTCGAGTTGTTGTCGCAGACGATGAGCTCCCAGCCCTCGGCGTCGAAGACCGCGGCCGCCGAGCGGATCGCGGCGAGCGTTCCCGCGAGCAGTCGCTCCTCGTTGAAAGCCGGGACAACGATCGAGAGCTTCAGGCGAGGTGCTTCTTGAAGTGCGCGACCGTGCGCTCCCACGACAGCTTTGCAGCCGCCTCTACGTAGCGCGGGGTCGAATTGTTGTGGAAGCCGTGCTGCGTGCCGGGGTAGAAGTGCGCCTCGTAGCGCACGCCGGCGGCCTTCAGCGCCGCCTCGTAGCCCGGCCACAGGCCGTTGACGAAGGCGTCGTTCTCGGCGAAGTGCAGCAGCAGCGCCGCCTTGATCTTCGGCACCTCCGCGGTCGCCGCCGCCGGGCCGTAGTACGGCGCGGCGGCCTGCAGGTCGGCGCCGAGCGCCGTGGCGAGGTAGTTCGTCGTGCCGCCGCCCCAGCAGAAGCCGGTGACGCCCAGCTTGCCGCTGCAGAGCTTGTGCGACTTCAGGAAGCGCGCGCCGTTCAGCATGTCGGCGCGCAATTCCTTCGGGTCGAGCGCGGCCTGGAGCGCGCGGCCGTCGTCGTCGTTGCCCGGATAGCCGCCTACGGGCGCGAGGCCGTCCGGCGCGAATGCGAGGAAGCCCTCGACCGCCGCGCGGCGCGCCACATCCTCGATGTACGGATTCAGCCCGCGGTTCTCGTGGATCACCAGCACCGCCGGGAACGGCCCCGGCCCGGCGGGCTGCACGAGATAGCCGCGCATCTCGCCCGGCGTGCCGCCGGGCGACTTGTAAGTCACGTAGGTGGCCTTGATGCGCGGGTCGGTGAACGAGATCGTCTGCGCGAGCGCGTAGCGCGGGAACAGCGCCTGCGCCATCGCCAGGCCGCCGGCGATCGCCGAGGCGCGGATCAGGAACTCGCGCCGGTCCATGCGGCCGTGGCAGTACTCGTCGTACAGGTCGAAGACGCGCTGGTCGATCTCCAGCTGCGTGACGCGTGCATTCATGCTCAGCCTCTCAACTTGAAGCGCTGGATCTTGCCGGTGGCGGTCTTGGGCAGCTCGGTGGCGAACTCGATCCAGCGCGGGTACTTGTAGGGCGCGAGCTTGGACTTCACGTAGTTCTGCAGGTCTTCCACGCTCGCCTGCTTGCCGGGCTTGAGCACGACGAAGGCCTTGGGCTTGACGAGCTTCTGCTCGTCTTCCTTGCCGACCACCGCGGCCTCGAGCACCGCCTCATGCGACACGAGCGCGGCCTCGACCTCGGCTGGCGAGACCCAGATGCCAGAGACCTTCAGCATGTCGTCGGTGCGGCCGCCGTAGGCATAGAAACCGTCGGGGTCCTGCGTGTACTTGTCGCCGCTCCTCGTCCATTCGCCCACGAAGGTGCTTCGGCTCTTTTCGCGGTTGTTCCAGTAGAGGTTCGCCGCCGTAGGGCCCTTGATGAGCAGCTCGCCGAGCTCCCCCTGCTTCACGTCGTCGCCGTGCTCGTCCACCAGGCGCAGCTCGTAGCCGGGAACCGCCTTGCCGGTGGTGCCATAGCGCAGGTCGCCGGGCCGGTTCGAGAGGAAGATGTGCAGCATTTCGGTAGAGCCGATGCCGTCGTAGATCTCGACGCCCGTCCTTTCCTTGAAAGACTTGGAAATCTGCGGAGGCAGGGCTTCCCCCGCCGAGACGCAGGCCCTCAAGTTCAGGAGATTCCTGGCAGGAAACGCAGGGGAAGCCAGCATTGCGGCATACAGCGTGGGCACGCCGTAGAAGATCGTAGGCTTGCGCTCCAGCAGCCGCTTGAACACGGCGTCGGGCGTCGGCCGCTCGGCCATCACGACCGTCGTCGCCCCTGCCAGCAGCGGGAAGGAGAGCGAGTTGCCCAGGCCGTAGGCGAAGAAGAACTTGGCCGCGGAGAAGCAGACGTCCGCCTCCTTCAGGCCGAGCACGCCCTTGGCGTAGAGCTCCGCGGTGAGGCGCATGCTGGAATGCACGTGCACCGTGCCCTTCGGCATGCCTGTCGAGCCCGACGAATACAGCCAGAAGCAGGGATCGTCACGGGTTGTAGGCGCCGCTTTGAGCTCTGAACTGCCCTTGCCAATGTCGAAAGGCGGCACCAGGACGTGCTTGAGAAAAGGCAGTCTCGAAAGAAAGGGCTCGAACTGCGGCTTCAGCGGCGGCGAGACGAGCAGCGCCTTGGCGCGGCTGTCCGCCATCATGTACTCGTAGTCCTTCGGGGTGAGCAGCGTGTTGGCCGCCACCGGCACGATGCCCGCCTTGATCGCGCCGAGGAAGGCCACCGGCCAGTCGATCGAGTCGTGCATCGCGATGAGGATGCGGTCCTCCATGCGCAGGCCGAGCGAGAGCAGGTGGTTGCCGAAGCGGTTCACGCGCTCGGCGAGCTCGGCGTAGCTGCACCGGCCGGCGTCGTCGATGTAGGCGATCTTGGCGCCGCGACCCGCCTTCAGGTTGCCGTCGACGAGGTCCTCGGCGGCGTTGTAATCGCGTGGGATCTGGGTGCTCATGCTCTCTGCCCTATTGGAATTTCAGTTCGACGTTGCGCGCGGCGAAGACTTCGTCGTCCATCAAGGTCATGTGCACGCGCGTACCGACCACGAGGAAGATCGAGCCGCCCTTGTAGGCGGAGACCGGCACCGGGTCGTTGACCTTGTCGGCCGAGTCGATCACCACCAGCCGCCGGATCTCGCGAGCGTGCTCGCGCCCCTGCGGGGTGTCGCTCACGCCGCTGAAGCGCGAATCCTTGTCGTCTTTCCACCAGGCCTGGCTGCCGCCCCAGCGCGCCCCCGGATTCTGCGCCTGGTGCACGACGAGGTCGTCCCCTTCCTTGCTCTCGAAGGACACGTTCGCGTTCGAAAACAGCCCTCCCACCCGCTCGCCCTTGGCGAATTCGTCCAACAGACGCGCGTCGTCCGACGCGCTCACGTAGAGGATGCGCTCGGGCTTCATGCGCGTGACGATTCGGAACGGGGCACGCTTGAGCGCGATCGGCTTGCCATCGATCGGCGCACGCCTTCCGTCCTGTTCGATCCAGCCCTCCCAGGCGTACTGGCCCGATTCCTTCGCCTTCTCGCGCATCAGGCCGCGCAGCCAGATGGCGAACTCGGACCGCTTCGCGCGCTCGGCCGCATCGAGCGCCGTACGCTCGGGCCCGCCGGGCAGCATCGCGAAGACATCGGCGCCTTTCGCCACGAGCAGCTCGGCGACCGCCCGATTGCCGGCGGAAGCCGCGGCCATCAGCGGCGTCTCGCCGCGGCGCTGCCCGTCGACCTTGGCGCCTGCCGCGATGAGCCGTTCGACGAGCGCGGCGTCCCCGGTATACGCCGCCGCCGCGAGCGGCCCCTCGGGCACGCCGATCGAAGGATCGCTCTGGTTCGGATCCGCGCCCGCCTTGAGAAGCGCGTCGACGCCGGCCGGCGATTTCCGGTAGACGGCTAGCTGCAGTGGGCAGAAGCGGTGCGCGCAAAGGTTCGGATTGGCGCCCCGCCTCAGCAGGCCCTCGACGACGTCCAGGCGGTCGGCGAGGATCGCGCGGATCAACAGCGTGTGCATGGACGAGAGCCGCATGTTCACGTCGAAGTCCGCCGGCAGCGCGCCGAGCTCCTCCGCCGTACGCACCTTGTTCGCAATCGAGCGCGCGCGCAGCGCCGGATCCGACTGCAGTTGCGCTGCCGTGGGCAAGGTTCCGGCCGCAACGAATTTCGGAATCGCGGCTTGAACCTCTTCGAGCTTCGGAGCAGCCGCCAATCGCATCGAGAGCATTTCGGCGATCAGCCAGCCACGTACGGTCAGCACCGGGCCGCTGCGCTCGCCCTCGGCGAGGTTCGCCAGCTTCTCCCGCATCGGCAGGTCGACCGCGTACAGCGTCACGTTGCGCGGCGCGACGTTCTTGAAGATCTTGTCGAAGCGCTGCGCGCGGAAGCGCGGCTGCTGCATCTGTTCCCAGCTCCTGCGCGCGGCCTCCTCGTTCGGATAGGCCAGCAGGTTGATCGTGTAGACGAAGCCGTCGTGCGTCTCCAGGAGCTCGGTATACACCGCGCGCAGCTCCTCGGGCGAGAGCGACGGCGCGGCCGGCGCCTGCGCGTGCGTCGCGGCGGCGGCGAGGGCGAAGACGGCGACCGCCGCGCCGCGGCAAACCCCGATCCAGTGCATGGCCGTCGCTCCCCGTGTGCTCCGGGCTCCTCCGGAAAGGGGATTTTAACTGCCTCCGTGCGCCTCCCGGAGCAGAAGCTCCGCCAGCGTCTCGCCGCCGCGGCTTTCGCTCGCCGGCGCCGGGGGGCGGCCCATCCGGTGCGCGGCGAGCCGGTCCTCGAGCGCACCGAACACGGCGAACACCTCCCTGCAGGAACGGTGCAGCTCGCGGCCGGCATCGGTGAGCTCCATGCGCCGGCCGCGCCACTCGATGAGGCGCAGGCCGAGCGCGTCCTGCAGCTTGCGCAGCTGCATCGACACCGTGGGCTGGGCGAGGTGCAGCTCCTCGCCGGCGCGCGTGACGCTGCCCAGGCGCGCCACGGCCTCGAAGACCATGAGCTGCGGAAGCATGCCGTGCCGGAGGTACCGCCGTAGCGCTGTTGCCATGAGCTTCTCCTTCGTTCGTCGTTGGTGGAAACGGCGACGAAGGTCTCGCTTGCAGCGCGCTGTGGCTGCCGGGCGGCCGGGGCTTGCACCCGTATTGACGACCGTCCCGCTGAGAAGCTACTCCCCTTGCGTCTCTTGCCTATTGCGGAACGTAGCTTACCAAGCGCCGCGCGCGGCGGCAATCGCGATGTATCGCGACTCGCGATGCCGGTATCGCGGCAATGCGCTTTTCGGCGCGCGCGGGAGCCGGCAGACTGCGCCGCGTGACCGCCGAATTCCTCTCCGCGCTGGCGGCGATCGTGCTGATCGACCTGGTGCTCGCCGGGGACAACGCCATCGTGATCGCGCTCGCGGCGCGCAACCTCCCCCGCGCCCAGCAGAGGAAGGCGGTCATCTGGGGCACGGTCGGCGCGATCGCCGTGCGCAGCAGCCTCACCGTCGCCGTGCTGTGGCTGCTGCAGATCCCGGGACTCATGCTCGGCGGCGGCGTGCTGCTCGCCTGGATCGGCTACCGCCTGCTCGTCGACAACGACGGCGGCGGCGAGCACGAGCCCGCTCCGGCCGCCGGCTTCTGGTCGGCGATGCGCACCATCGTGATCGCCGATACCGTGATGGGGCTGGACAACGTGCTCGCGGTGGCGGGCGCGGCCGGCGGCAGCATCCTGCTGGTGGTGCTGGGCCTGCTGATCAGCATCCCGATCGTGGTCTGGGGCAGCACGCTGATCCTGCGCTGGATCGAGCGCTTCCCGGCGATCCTCTATGCCGGCGGCGCAGTGCTCGCCTGGACCGCGGCCAAGATGATCGCGGGCGAGCCGTTCATGGCCGAGGCGCTCGCGGCGCGCCCGGGCTGGACCGCGTCCATCTACGTCGGCGTGATCGGCGGCGTGCTCGCCGCGGCGCTGCTGCGCAACCGGCGCGTCGAGCCCACGAAGAACAGCATGGAGACGAGCTCATGAGGCAACGCATCGTCATCGACGCCGTGCGCGATTGGAATGCAGAGGTCGAGCAGCTGGAGCGCGCCGCGCTGCGCGGCGAGCAGGTCGAGGCGGAGCTGGTGAGCGTGCAGCCCCGCTTCAGCCGCCACATCGCGCAGTTCACGAGCAAGGCGGCCCGCGACGCCTGGAGGGCGGAGCGCAGCCGTCAGGCGCTCGCGCCGGCTGCCGAGCGCCTGGCGCGTGCCGGAATCCCGTTCCGCACCGTCCAGATCGTCGGCGAACCGGACCGAAGCGCGAGCAGGCTCGAGTGCTACTGGATCCCGGCGGGCGTAGCCGGCCTCGCCGCGCTCATCGCCGCCCCCGACTAGGCGAGGGCCGCCGCGGATTCCTTCGCCAGCGGCAGCCAGCCCTCTCCCCACTGCACGGCCATCTCCTCGGGCAGGACGCCCGAGGAGGCGTCGTGCTGCACGCGCTCGCCGATGCGCCGGGCGCCCAGCTCCGCGAGCAGCTCGTCGAAGCGCTTGCCGCCGAAATTGAACGTCTCCGCGTAGGTGCGGTCGCCCAGCCCGAACACGCCGTAGCGCACGCGCGACAGGTCGGGGCGCCGCGACTTGAGGCGCTCGTAGAAGGCCTTGGCGTTGTCCGGCACGTCGCCCTGTCCATAGGTCGAGGTAACGATGAGGAATACGCCCTCGCGCGCGAACACGCCTTCGTCGAGCTTGTCCATGAGCAGCGTCTCGACCGACAGCTCGCCGGCGTCCCCGCCCCCGTCCCACGCGAGCTCGAGCTCCTGCGCGACGAGCTGCGCCGTCCCCGTCATCGTGCCGACCAGGAGCGTGAGTTTCATTGACATCAAATATATTGCACCATAGAATTCAGGTCAAGCAATATAGTTCATTGATGAACGCGCCCCTCACCGCCGCGCAGCAGGAAGCGGCCTACCTCTCCCGGCTCGGCGACCGCGTGCGCGCCTGGCGCGCCGCCAACGCCATGACGCGCAAGGCGCTAGCCGCCGCCTCCGGCGTCTCCGAGCGCTACCTCGCGCAGCTCGAGGCGGGCCAGGGCAACATCTCGGTGCTGCTGCTGCGCAAGCTCGCGCGCGCCATGAGCGTGGCGGTCGAGTCGCTGGTGCGCGAGGCGCCCGACGACGCCCCGCTCGCCCGGCGCATCGCGCTCATCGGCCTGCGCGGCGCCGGCAAGTCCAGCCTCGGCACGAAGCTCGCCGCCGCGCTCGGGGTGCCGTTCATCGAGCTCGACGCCGAGGTCGAGCGCGAGGCCGGCGCGCCGCTCGGCGAGGTGTTCTCGCTGTACGGCCAGGAAGGCTTCCGCCGCTTCGAGCGCCGCGCGCTCGAGCGCGTGCTGCGCAGCCACGAGCGCGCGGTGATCGCCGCGGGCGGCAGCCTGGTCACCGATCCGGACAGCTACCGGCTGCTGCGCGACAGCTGCCGCACGGTGTGGTTGAAGGCCAAGCCCGAGGAGCACATGAGCCGCGTCATGGCGCAGGGCGACCTGCGCCCCTTCAAGGGGCGTGCCGCCGCGATCGACGAGGTGCGCCGGCTGCTCGCCGACCGCGAGCGGCTGTACGCGCTCGCCGACACCACGCTGGACACCACCGGGCACTCGCCGAAGGCTGCCCTCGAAGAGCTGAAGCAAAAGGTCAAGCCATGATCCGTTTCGACACCCATCCGGACCGCTACAACCACTGGAAGCTCGCCTTCGACGGTCCGGTGGCGACGCTTACGCTCGACATCGCCGAGGACAAGGGCATCGCGCCGGGCTACAAGCTGAAGCTCAACTCCTACGATCTCGGCGTCGACATCGAGCTGCACGACGCGCTCAACCGCATCCGCTTCGAGCATCCCGAGACCAAGGTGGTGGTGGTCACGAGCGGCAAGAGCCGCATGTTCTGCTCTGGCGCCAACATCTACATGCTGGGCCTCTCCACGCACGCCTGGAAGGTCAACTTCTGCAAGTTCACCAACGAGACGCGCAACGGCATCGAGGATTCCAGCCGCCACTCCGGGCTGAAGTTCCTCGCCGCGCTGAACGGCACCACCGCCGGCGGCGGCTACGAGCTCGCGCTCGCCTGCGACGAGATCGCCATGATCGACGACCGCTCGAGCACGGTGAGCCTGCCGGAAGTGCCGCTGCTCGGCGTTCTGCCGGGAACCGGAGGTCTGACCAGGATCGTGGACAAGAGGAAAGTCAGGCGCGACCTCGCGGACGTCTTCTGCACCACGGCCGAGGGCGTGCGCGCCGACCGCGCGAAGGAGTGGAAGCTCGTCGACCACGTCGCCAAGCCGCAGCAGTTCGCCGAGGCGGTGAAGGGTTGGGCGCTGGAGCTGGCGAATAAGTCGGATCGACCGGGTGGACAGGGTGTTGCTTTGACGCCTTTGGTCTCGAAGCTTGTCGAGCTGAAAATCAACAGGAACGAAAGGACGGCCGAAATCACCGTTTGCGGTCCATCGAAGGACGAAATCCCGCTCAGGCGCTCCGCCGACTGGTACCCGCTGCAGCTCGCGCGCGAGCTGGACGACGCGATCCTCAATCTGAGGCACAACCATCTGGATGTCGGGCTTTGGATATTGAAGACCCGTGGCAACGTGCAGGATGTTCTGGAACTCGACAACGAACTTCAACGACATTCCAGCGACTGGTTCGTGAGGGAGACGATCGGCTACCTGCGCCGCACGCTCGCGCGGCTGGACGTGTCCTCGCGCTCGATGTTCGCGGTGGTCGAGCCCGGCTCGTGCTTCGCCGGCACGCTCGCCGAGCTGCTGCTCGCCGCCGACCGCAGCTACATGCTCGACGTGGAGAGCGGCCCGCAGATCGCGTTTTCGCCGCTGAACCTCGGCACCTATCCGATGGTGAACGGCGAGCCCCGGCTGGCGGCGCATTTCTGCGGGGAGATGCCGAAGATTCCGGTGGGCAAGCCCTTGAATACGAAGGAAGCGAGCCATCTCGGCCTGATCACGTCGGCGCCGGACGACATCGACTGGGAGGACGAGGTGCGCATCGCCATCGAGGAGCGCGCGAGCCTGTCGCCCGACGCGCTCACCGGCATGGAGGCCTCGCTGCGCTTCACCGGCGGCGAGAACATGCTCACGCGCGTGTTCGGGCGCCTGTCGGCGTGGCAGAACTGGATCTTCATCCGGCCCAACGCGGTCGGCGAGCAGGGCGCGCTGAAGGTCTACGGCACGGGCGCGAAGGCGAAATACAACTGGGAAAGAGTCTGAACTCATGAGCGGCATCAACTACTCGGAAAAGATCCCCAACAACGTCAACCTGGTCGGCGACCGCACGCTGCAGCGCGCGCTAGAGCACTGGCAGCCGCATTTCCTCGACTGGTGGAAGGGCATGGGCCCGACCGACTTCCAGAGCGCCGACGTGTACCTGCGCACTGCGGTGTCCGTGGACGCCGATGGCTGGGCGCAGTACGGCGCGGTGAAGATGCCCGACTATCGCTGGGGCATCTTCCTCGCCGACGCGGTGCCCGACCGCCGCATCCATTTCGGCGACAACATCGGTCAGCCGGTCTGGCAGCAGGTGCCGGGCGAGCACCGCTCGACGCTGCGGCGCCTGATCGTCACGCAGGGCGACACCGAGCCCGCGTCGGTCGAGCAGCAGCGCCTGCTCGGGCACACCTGCCCTTCCCTGTACGACCTGCGCAACCTGTTCCAGGTCAACGTCGAGGAAGGCCGGCACCTCTGGGCGATGGTCTACCTGCTGCACGCCTACTTCGGCCGCGACGGCCGCGAGGAGGCCGAGGAGCTGCTCGCGCGCCACTCGGGCGACGCCGACAAGCCGCGCATCCTCAGCACGTTCAACGAGCCGATCAGCGACTGGCTGTCGTTCTACTGCTTCACCTACTTCACCGACCGCGACGGCAAGTACCAGCTCAAGAGCCTTGCCGAGTCGGCGTTCGACCCGCTGTCGCGCACCTGCCGCTTCATGCTCACCGAGGAAGCGCACCACATGTTCGTCGGCGAGACCGGCATCGGCCGCGTGGTGAAGCGCACGCTCGAGGTCATGAAGGAGCTCGGCACCGACGACCCGGCGAAGATCCGCGCGCACGGCGCGGTCGACCTGCCGCTGCTGCAGAAGTACCTCAACTTCTGGTGCTCGTCCTCGCTCGACCTGTTCGGCTCGGAGATCTCCTCCAACGCCGCGGCCAATTTCGCCGCCGGCCTGAAGGGGCGCCCCGACGAGGCGAGCTACGAGGACCACGTGCTGCGCGACAAGTCCTTCGACATGCAGACCCCGCAGGGCGTGGAAAAAGTGCCGATGCTGAACGCGCTCAACGAGGTGATGCGCGAGTCGTACCTGAAGGACTGCGAGATCGGCCTGAAGCGCTGGAACCGCGCCATCGAGCGCGCCGGCCAGTCGTTCCGCCTGTCGCTGCCCTCGCCGCACTTCCGCCGCTCGATCGGCTCCTGGGTCGGCCAGCCCGTGACGCCGCAAGGTCTTGTCATTGAAAAGAATGCTTTTGATAAGGATCTGAACAACTGGATCCCGACCGAAGCCGACAAGGCCTTCGTTCGCTCGCTCATGAAGCGCGTCGCCGAGCCCGGCAAGATGGCCGCCTGGGTGGCGCCGCCGGAGCGCGGCATCAACAACCTGCCGGTGGAGTACGAGTACGTCAAGCTTCACTGACCAGGAGCGCGCCGGGTTCTTCAACCGGATGCTCGAATCCGAGCGGGCCGGAGCGCGAGCTCTTGTTGTATTTCTGGACGATTTTTCCCGGAAATCGCCTGATTGGAACACCTTGCGCCAGGTGCAGGCCGACGAGGCGCACAACTGCGCGCTGATCGGCAAGCTGCTCGACGGCCTGCGCGTTCCGCACAGCCACGCCACCGGCGAGTTCTACGGCAAGGCGGTCGCCGTGCAGGGGCCGCGCGAGCGCGTCGAGTTCCTCGTGCGCGGCCTGCGCTGGGCCGTGAAGCGCTTCGACGAGGCGCTGCCGCGGCTGGACGGCGCGGCGCGCGAGCTGTTCGAGCGCATGCGCGCTTCCCACCTGCGCAGCATCGCCGCCTGCGAGCAGGTTGCGGGTAAACTCGCGAAGCAATGAGCAACCTCGCGCGCCTGCGCAGCTTCGTGCAGGACATGACGCGGCTGGCCGAGCGCCACGGCGCCGACGAGCCGCGCATGCTCGACGAGGGCGCGCGGCTGCTCAAGGACCTCGTCTCCCACGACGACTGGCTGCCCGAAGCCTATGCGGCGCCGTCGCCCGAGTCCTACCGCCAGTACCTGCTGTACTGCGACCCGCTCGAGCGCTTCTCGGTGGTGAGCTTCGTCTGGATGCCGGGACACCGCACGCCGATCCACGACCACACGGTCTGGGGCCTGGTGGGCGTGATGCGCGGAGCGGAAATGTGCGAAGAGTATTCGCCCGACATCAAGAAGACGAAATCGCATGAAGTCAAGCCCGGCCAGGTCGACCGCGTCTCGCCTCGTATCGGCGACGTCCACGTGGTGTCCAATGCCGGCGCGCAGACGGCGGTGAGCATCCACGTCTACGGCGCCAACATCGGCGCGGTGCGCCGGCACACCTACGACCCGGCCAGCGGGCAGCCGCGCGAATTCGTTTCCGGCTATCACAACGCGGCCGTGCCGAATCTCTGGGACCGCTCGAAGGAGTAGACCGGCGCCGCGCGGCCTACTGGCCGCCGTGGCGGCGCAGCATGTCCTCGATCGTATGGAAATTCGCGGCGAGCGCGAGCCCGAGCGGCGTCGTGCCGCCGGCGCTCTTGGCGTTCACGTCGGCGCCCTTCTCGATGAGGTACTCGGCGATCTCGGTGCGCCGGTAGAGCACCGCCGTATGCAGCGGCGTGGTGCCGCTCTTGGTGCGGCTGTTGACGTCGGCGCCGCGCTGCAGCAGCAGGCTCACGAGCGGCATCTCGCCCTTCATCACCGCATAGTGCAGCGGCGAGGCGCCGGCGCCCGGATCCTTCGATTCGACGTCCGCGCCCTGCTCGATCATCTTGACCGCGGTCGCGTAATCGCCCTTGGCGATGGCGGCTTGCAGGCTCTGCGTGGCGGCGGCGTTCGGCGACGCGACCACCGATTGCGGCGGCGATGCGGGCTGCGGCGCCTGTGGCTGCACCGGCGGCACGGCGGCCGGCTCCGCGACCGGCCCGGATGGGGGCAGCGAATCCGGCGACACGGGCGGCTGCGGTGCGCCCGGGATCTCGCCTTCGTGCTTGCGGCCGGCGCCGAAGATGGACTCGAACAGGCCGCGTACGGCGTTGCCGATCGCCTCGACCGGATTGGGATTGCCGGATGCCGACGACGGCTCGGACGCCGGTGCCGGCGGCTCCTGCTGCTGCGCATGCAGCACGGGCGCCGCGCCGAGCGCCAACGCGATCAATGCAGCCGTCCACGCCCTGCGCCCCATGCGCGATCCCCCGACCCGCGAATCGGCAATAATACCTCCAATGAAATTCCTCTTCGACCTGTTTCCGGTCGTCTGCTTCTTCGCCGTCTACTGGTTCAGCGACATCTACGTCGCCACGGTCGCGGCGATCGCCGCGACTTTCGCCCAGGTGGCCTGGCTGCGGCTGCGCGGCCGGCGCATCGAGCCCATGCTCTGGGTGAGCCTCGCGCTGATCGTCGTGTTCGGCGGGCTGACGCTCGTGCTGCAGGACAAGCGCTTCATCATGTGGAAGCCCACCGTGCTCTACTGGCTGTTCGCGGCGGTGCTCGCGGTCTCGGCGACGGCGTTCCGCAGAAACCTGATCCGCGCGATGCTGGAGAAGGAGCTGCGCGTGCCCGATCCGGTCTGGGCGCGCCTGAACTGGAGCTGGGTCGGCTTTTTCGCCGCCATGGGCGGCCTCAACCTCTACGTCGCCTTCAGCTTCGAGGAGGCGACCTGGGTGAAATTCAAGCTGCTGGGCGGCATCGGCCTGATGCTGCTGTTCGTGCTCGCGCAGGCGCTGGTCCTCGCGCGCTACGTCGAGGAAGAGCCCGCAAGCGGGGAGGAACGCTGAGCGTCGCCGACGAAATCCGGCGCCGCCTCGGCGCGCTCGCGCCCGAGCGCCTCGAGCTCGTCGACGAGAGCGCGAGGCATGCGGGGCACGCGGGCGCGAGGCCGGGCGGCAACACGCACTGGCGACTTACGATCGTGTCGGCCGCGTTCGCCGGCAAGAGCACCGTGGCGCGCCACCGCATGGTCTACGAGGCGCTCGGCGATCTCATGCAGGACCCGATCCATGCGCTCGCGATCACTGCCCGCGCGTCGGGCGAATCTGACGGATAATGGCGCCTGATCCCGAAAGGAAACGAATGAAAAGTCGAATCATCGCCCTCGCGCTTTGCCTGCCGGCACTCGCGCTCGCCCAGCAGCTGCCCACCAAGGAGCCCGCGAAGCCGGCGGCGAAGTCCGCGCCCGCGACCGGCCCGGTGGCCACGGTGAACGGCCAGGCCATCCCGCGCGACCGTCTGGAGGCGCTCATGCGCCAGCAGGCGGCGCGCGGCATGCCCGACAGCGACGCGCTGCGGGCGCAGGCGACCGAGGCGCTCATCCGCAACGAGCTGCTGGTGCAGGAGGCGAACCGCAGCGGCCTGGCGAAGAAGCCTGAAGTGGCGCAGCAGATCGAGCTCGCGCGCCGCGACGTCCTCGCCAACGCCGCGATCGGGGAATACCTGCGCACGCACCCGATCTCCGACGGCGACGTGCAGAAGGAATACGAGCGCGCGAAGAGCCGCACCGGCGACAAGGAGTACCGCGCGCGGCACATCCTCCTCGCCAGCGAGGACGAGGCGAAAAGCGTCATCGCCGACCTGAAGAAGGGCGGCAAATTCGAGGAGATCGCGCAGAAGCGCTCGCTCGACGAGGGCACCCGGCCCAAGGGCGGCGACCTCGACTGGAACGTGCCCGCCAATTTCGACAAGGCATTCGGCGACGCGCTGGTGAAGCTGGAGAAGGGCAAGACGACCGAGGCGCCGGTGCGCACGCGCTTCGGCTACCACGTGATTCAGCTGGAGGACGTGCGCCAGGTGAGCTTCCCGAAGCTCGACCAGGTGCGACACCAGATCCAGCAGAGCCTGCTCAACCAGCGCGTCGACGCCTACCTGCACGAGCTGCGCGCCAAGGCGAAGGTCGAGCCGTAGGGCCGGCCGGGCGTAAGGTCCCGGGCGCCCGGCGCGACCGAGCGGGAAAGGAGGTCACCCTCGCATGCTGCGCAGATTCCTGCTGGTCCTCGTCCTTGCGCTCGCCCTGCCCGCGTCCGGGCAGCCGCAACTCGCCACCGCGACGTTCTCCATGGGCTGCTTCTGGTGCGGCGAGGAGGCGTTCGAGAAGGTCCCCGGGGTGGTTTCGGTCACCTCGGGCTATACCGACGGCCGCGTAAAGAACCCGACCTACGAGCAGGTCTCCTCGGGCGGGACCGGCCATGCCGAGGCAGTAGAAGTGAAGTTCGACCCGTCCAAAGTAAGCTACGAGAAGCTGCTCGACGTGTTCTGGCTGAACCACGACCCGACCGAGCTGAACGGCCAGTTCTGCGACAAGGGCAACCAGTACCGCCCCGGCATCTACTGGCACGACGAGGCGCAGCGCAAGGCCGCCGAGGCCTCCAGGGCCAAATACGAGAAGCTGAAGACGTTCAAGGATCCGATCGTCACGCCGATCGTCAAGGCCTCGCAGTTCTGGCCGGCCGAGGAATACCACCAGGACTACTACAAGAAGAACCCGGTGCGCTACAAGTTCTACTCCAACGGCTGCGGCCGCTACGCACGGCTGGACGAGCTCTGGGGCAAGCTGCGCAAGTAGCTAGAACTTGCGCACGCGCTCCAGGTCGGCGACGCGCCCGCCGATCAGCGTGATCGTGGTCGTGAACGGATCGCCGGGCGTGGGCAGGTAGGTCCAGGCGATTTTGCGCTGCACGTCCGGGCCCGCGAAGCCCTGGTCGCTCACGAGATCGGCCGGGCCGGCGATGCCGAGCAGCTCCCCTTCGCTCATGCCGCGCTCGATGCGCAGGTAGTTGCGGAAGTCCAGGCCGCGCGGCTGCTTCGGCGCCGCGGCCGCGCGCGCCGCGGCGGCCTTCGCCTCAGCTGCGTCGCGCTCGCGCTCGCGCGCTTCCCAGGCCTCGCCCGGGCCGCGGAGGGTGTGGCACGCGCTGCGCTCGGCGGCCGGCGGCCCGGCCATCGCGTCGGGG
>DATKKT010000070.1:0-11018 GCA_035542795.1 Burkholderiales bacterium | reverse complement strand
CGCTTCGCGCTTGCCATGACCTGGTCGAGGAACTCCTGGACCTTCTCGTGCTGGCGCGCCGTGGCGCGGATGCTGAGCACGCCGGTCTCCGCGTTGGCGATCACCGAGGCGGCCTCGCGGTACTCGACGGCCGGCTGCGATGCGGGGGACGCGGCGGCCGGCGTGGCCGGCGCGCCCGGCGTGCCGCCGGCCGCTGCGGCCGGCGAAGGCGCGGGCGCCGCCGCGCCCGGCTGGCTCACGGGGATGATCTTGTCGGTCTCGCGCAGCAGGTCCTTGATGTTGGCGACGAGAGTTACCCAGAACTTGTTCTCCGAGGTCGACTTGATGGTCGAGGTCGAGTTGTTCTGCGCGCTGCTGGCCGCGCCGCCGCTCGCCCCGGCCGTCGTGGAGCCGCTCACCTGCGTGGTGAGGTTGGCCTGGCTCGACGCGTCGCGCGAGAGATTCAGATAGTCGACGCGATACACGCGCAGATACGGCGTGTCGCGCATCACCGTGAGCGTCTGGCCGTCCAGCTCGTAGCGCATGTCCGCCTGGCGCGAGATGCGATCGAGCAGCTGCGGCAGCGTCTGGTCGATCGCGTTCAGCGTCACCGAGCCGGTGATGCCCGGCTGGATGTCGACATTGAGCTTGGCGTCGCGCGCGAGCGCGAACAGGAGATCCTGCACGCGAACGTTGTTGACCACCACGCTGTAGGTCTCGGGACGCGCGCTCGGCGTGGGCGGCGGCAGGATCGGAACCGTCTGCACCGGCGCCGGTATCGCGCCTTCGGGTCGCGGCGCAGCGTCGGCGCCGACGTGACCGGGCGACGGCTTGAGGGGAGTCTGGCCGCATGCGGCGAGCACGATGATCAGTCCGGCGGCCACCAGCCGCCCGCCGGCGAGCTTGCCCGCGCGCGCGATCATCCCCATTAAACTAGGATAGCACGTTTCCTTTCAGCAACTCGCGCTAAGCGATTGTCGCCATGACGTTTTCTGACCGCCGGCGGGTCAGAGCGCAGCGCGCAATTCGGCCGCGCGACGCAGCGAGAAGTGGAACGCGTTCTGGTACTTCGGCGGCAGCCGCCGAGCGGCTTCCTCGGCGAGATCCTTGCTCGCGAACATGCCGTAGGCGACGTGCAGGCGGTAGCGGCCGGCACCGCGGGCAACCGGAACCACGTACACCTCGGCGAGCGGCACGAGGTCGCGCGCGCGCTGCAGGAAACGCTCGGTGCGTTCCGGGTCGCTGTTGTCGGTCTGGAACAGCTCCACGCTGTAGCTCGAATCGGGCTCGGCAGCGAGCTTTTCGCGCGTGGCGGCGAGGCGCTCGCGCAGCAACGGATTGCGGCCCGCGCCGTAGCCGTCGAAACGCCGCAGCTGCTCCGGGGACAGCAGCGGGGGCGGCGAAGCCGCGGGCGCCTTGGGCGCCTCGGCACGCGGCGCCGCCGTTGGTGGAGCTTCGGCTTGCGGCGTCTCCGGTTTCGGCGGCTCAATTCGCGCCGGCGGTGCGGCCGGCGCTGTCGCCGGGGTGGGCGCCGCGGGCACCGCCTGCGCCGGCGGCGCGGTCTCGCTGCGCGCCAGCCAGTAGAACAGGCCCGCGCCGGCGGCGGCGCCGAGCGCGAGCAGTGCCGCGGCCGCGGCGAGCATTCGCGGCCGCGCGCGCCGCTCGCTCAGCGGCGCGAACTCGGAGTCGGCGATCGCCGCGCGCACCTCACGCGGCGTCACCGCGTGCGCATTGGTCGCGAATGCGGCGAGCAGCGCCTTGTCGCACAGCACGTTGACGCGGCGCGTGAGCCCGCCGGAGGCGCGCGCAATGGCGGCGAGGGCGGGCGCGCTGAATAGGTCGGGGCCCTTGTATCCCGCGGTGCGCATGCGGAAGGAGACGTACTTTGCGACCTCGTCCGGCACGAGAGGCCGCGTGCGGAAGCTGTGCGTGATGCGGTCCTTGAGCTGTCGCATCGACGGCTTGGCGAGCGCGGCATCGAGCTCGGGCTGGCCGAACAGCACGATCTGCAGCAGCTTGTGACGGCTCGACTCGAGGTTGGAGAGCAGGCGCACCTGCTCGAGCGTGTCGTCGGGCATCGCGTGCGCTTCGTCGATCATCACCACCACGCGCCGGCCGCTCGCGTAGAGCTCGATGAGCTTGGCCTGCAGCGCGCGCAAAGCCGGCGCCGCAGGGTCGTCCGAGACCGGCTGGCCGAGCTCCTCGGCAATCGCGTGCAGGATTTCGGTGCGCGAGTACGAGGGGTTGGCGAGGAACACCGTCTCGACCTCGGAGGGCAGACGCTCCATCAGCACGCGGCACAGGGTGGTCTTGCCGCTGCCGATCTCCCCGCTCACCTTGATGATGCCTTCGTCGTGCAGGATCGCGTAGAGCAAGCCCTCCAGCGTGGCGCCGCGGTCGGCGCCATCGAAGAAGAAGTCGGGATGCGGGGTGATGCGGAACGGCGGCTCCGCGAGGCCGAAATGCTCCAGGTACAAAGCCACGCGCTACTTGTCCTTCTGCTCGCCCATGCGGCTGTAGAGCGTGGTGCGGTTGACGCCGAGCAGCTTCGCGGCCTGGCTCACGTTGCCGCGCGTGATGCGCAGCGCCGCCTCGATGTAGCTGCGCTCCATGGTGGCCAGCATGCTGTCCAGCTGCACGCCGCGGCTGCGCTCCAGATGCCGCACCGCCTGCGCGACGACGTCGCCCTCGCCGGGCGGCGCCTCGACCGGCGCGTTGCTCTCCAGGTCGAACTCGGGCTCGAGCTCGGCGGCGGTGAGCCGGCGCCCCGGGTGCTTGGTCGTCAGCCGGATCGCGATGTTGCGCAGCTCGCGCACGTTGCCGGGGAAGGGGTAGGCGAGCCAGCGGCGCTCGGCGGCGGCGTCCAGCGAGAACGGCTGCACGCCCGACTGATCGGCGTAGAAACGCCGGTAGTGCTCCAGCAGCAGCAGCTTGTCGCCCTCCAACTCGCGCAGCGGCGGCACGCCGAGCGTGAACACCGACAGCCGGTGGTAGAGATCGGCGCGGAACGCGCCCTTGCGAACCGCCTGGCGCAGGTCGCGGTTGCTCGCCGCGACGATGCGCGCGCGCGACACGCGGCTTGCGGTCTCGCCGACGCGCTGGTACTCGCCGTTCTCCAGAACGCGCAGCAGCTTCGACTGCATCTCGAGCGGCAGCTCGCCGATCTCGTCGAGGAACAGCGTGCCGTCGCGCGCGTCCTCGAAATAGCCGGCGTGCGCGGCAGCGGCGCCGGTGAACGCGCCTTTGGCGTGGCCGAACAGCGTCGCCTCCACCAGCGTCGGCGCGATCGCGGCGCAGTTGAGCGCGAAGTAAGGCTTGTCGGCGCGCGCCGAGAGCCGGTGCAGGCTGCGCGCGACGAGCTCCTTGCCGCTGCCGGACTCGCCCTCGATGAGCACCGGAAACGGCGAATCCGCGAACTGCGCGAGCTGGCTCTTCAGCTTCAGCAGCGCCGGGCTCTGGCCGATGATGTCCTCGGCGCCCGCAGTTCCAGCCGCGGCGCGCTCGCCCTCGGCGCGCAGCTCCGCCTCGCGCACCGCCAGCGCGCGAGAGAGTATCTTCTTCAGCGCCGCCGGGTCGCAGGGCTTGGCGATGAATTCCGCGGCACCCAGCGCGCGCGCGTGGCGCGCATGCGCCGCGTCATTCTGGCCCGACAGCACGAAGATGCGCATGCCCGGCGAGTGGGCGAGCAGGTCGGCGATCAGCTGGAAGCCCTCGTCGGGCGCGTGCGGCGTGGGCGGCAGGCCGAGATCGACGAGCGCGAGCTCGGGCGCCTCCGGCAGCTGGCGCAGCAGCTCGATCGCGTGCGGGCGCGACTCGCAGACCAGCACCTCGAACTCGGCGCCGAGCGCGAACGCGAGCGTGTCGGTGATGAGCGCGTCGTCGTCGACGATCAGCAGCCGCGGCCGGCCCTTAGGCGCCGATTGCAGGGGCGTCGCCATCGCTACGCACGCACTTCAGGAATGCGCGCTCGAGGTTGTCCTCGCCGGTGCGCGCGCGCAGCGCCGCGGGCGCGCCGCGAAAGCGCAGGGCGCCGCGGTCGAGCACCGCGATCGTCTCGCACAGCTCCTCGACGTCCGAGAGCACGTGCGAAGTGAAGAACAGGGTCTTGCCCGCGCCGCGCAGGCGCGCGAGCACCGCTTTCACCGCGAGGCGCCCGGCCGGGTCGAGGCCGCTCATCGGCTCGTCGAGCACGTACAGGTCGCGCTCCTGCAGGAAGCAGGCGGCGAGGCCCAGCTTCTGCGTCATGCCCTTGGAGAGCTGGCGCACCGGGCGCCCGAGCGCCGCGGGCTCGAGCTCGAGCGCCGCGGCCAGCGCGGCGGCGCGCGCCGCGTCGTAGCGCCCGCCCGAGAGCGCCAGCGTCATGGCGAGGAACTCGCGGCCGAGCAGGTAGTGCGGCGGCGAGAAGCGCTCGGGCAGGTAGGCGAGTCGCGCGCGCGCCGCCGCCTGGCGCGCGTTGACGCCGAAGATCTCGACGCGGCCGCCGTCGGCGGCGCACAGGTCGAGCGCGCACTTGATGAACGTGGTCTTGCCGGCGCCGTTGGCGCCGACCAGGCCGGCCGCGGCGCCGGCCGCGACCTCCAGGCTGACGCCGTCCACCGCCAGCTGCTTGCCGTAGCGCTTCACCAGCCCTTCGCAGCGGAGGGCCGCAGCGGTCGCGGAGGCCTGCATCATGCGGCCGATACTATAATCCTGCCTTTCGCCGTAAAGCACCCTCGCACACCGTTTTCGCCTTGGCTGCCACCCCGATCGTCGAGCTGGACCGGGTTTCGTTCGGCTACGACGCCGCGCGGCCGGTGCTGCAGGACGTAAGCCTGCGCATCGAGCCTGGCAGCGTGGTCGGCATCATGGGGCAGTCGGGCTGCGGCAAGACCACGATGCTGCGCATCATCGCCGGCTGGCTGAAGGCGGGCGCCGGGGGCGCGACGGTGCTGGGCGAGGACCTCGCTCGGCTGAACGACGCGCAGATCTTCACGCTGCGCCGGAGGATGGGCATGCTGTTCCAGTTCGGCGCGCTCTTCACCGACATGACGGTTTTTGACAACGTCGCCTTTCAGATGCGCGAGCATACGACGCTGCCGGAGGAACTGCTCGAGGACCTGGTGATGATGAAGCTGGAGGCCGTCGGCCTGCGCGGCGCGGCGCAGCTCATGCCCTCGGCGCTGTCGGGCGGCATGGCGCGGCGCGTGGCGCTCGCGCGCGCGATCGCGCTCGACCCGCGGCTCATGCTCTACGACGAGCCGTTCACCGGGCTCGACCCGATCTCGCTCGGGGTGATCGCGCGCCTGATCCGCACGCTGAACGACTCCCTCGGCCAGACCTCGATCGTCGTCAGCCACGACGTCGAGGAGTGCTTCGGCATCGTCGACTACGTGTACTTCGTCTCCGCCGGGCGCATCGTCGCGCAAGGCACGCCGGCCGAGCTGCGCCGCTCGCGCGACGCCTTCGTGCACCAGTTCGTGCAGGGCGAGCCCGACGGCCCGATCCCGTTCCACTATCCGGCGCCCGCGTACGCGGCCGACCTCGACGGGGCAGGGGCCCTGTCGTCCCTTCGCGAGGCCGCCGGTGCCTGAGCCCGCGTCGAACGGGTTTGCGCGCTCGATGGAGCGCCTCGGCCACGCGGCGACCTCGCGCATCTGGCGGCTGGGCTTCGCGGCGCGCTTCTTCGCCTACGTGCTGCTGCACTCGGGGACCGCGTTCCGGCGCTTCGGCCTGACGATCCGCGAGATCTATTTCTCGGGCGTGCTCTCGCTCATCATCATCCTCGTCTCGGGGCTGTTCGTCGGCATGGTGCTCGGCCTGCAGGGCTACGACACGCTGCAGCGCTACGGCTCCTCAGAGGCGCTCGGCATCCTGGTCGCGTTGTCGCTCGTGCGCGAGCTCGGCCCGGTGGTCGCGGGACTGCTGTTCGCGAGCCGCGCGGGCTCGGCGATCACCGCCGAGATCGGCCTCATGAAGGCCACCGAGCAGATCGCCGCGATGGAGATGATGGCCGTCGACCCGATCGCGCGCGTGGTCGCGCCGCGCTTCTGGGCGGGGGTGATCTCGATGCCGCTGCTCGCGGTGCTGTTTTCCGCGATGGGCATCTTCGGCGGTTACCTGGTCGGCGTGCAGCTGATCGGCGTCGACGAAGGGGCGTTCTGGTCGCAGATGCAGGCCTCGGTGGACGTGCGCGAAGACATCATGAACGGGGTGATCAAGAGCGTCGTGTTCGGGATCGCGGTGACCTGGATCGCCGTCTTCGAAGGCTATGATGCGGTGCCCACGGCCGAGGGCGTTTCCGGGGCGACCACGCGAACCGTGGTGACCTCGTCGCTGGCCATCCTCGCCCTCGATTTCGTGCTGACGGCCCTGATGTTTACCGGAGGTAATGCGAGATGAAACGCTCCACCATCGACATCTGGGTCGGGGCCTTCGTGGCCGCCGGCTTCGCCGGACTGTTGTTTCTGGCGCTAAAGGTCGGAAATCTGGCGTCTTTTTCGACTTCCCAGACATATCAGATCCAGGCCAAGTTTGCTAACATCGGGGGACTGAAGGTAAGAGCGCCCATAAAGAGCGCCGGCGTGGTGGTCGGGCGGGTGTCGGACATCAAGTTCGACAACGAAAGCTACGAAGCCATCGTCACTTTCAACGTTGACGCGCAGTACCAGTTTCCGCGCGATACTTCGGCGAAGATCCTGACCTCCGGACTTCTCGGGGAGCAGTATGTCGGGCTGGAGGCGGGCGGGGACGGGACGATGCTGAAGGCGGGGGATCGGCTGCGGCTGACGCAGTCGGCGGTGGTGCTGGAAAATCTGATCAGCCAGTTCCTGTTCAACAAGGCGGCTGAAGGCAAGGACGGAAAGTGACGGCGACGATGCGCTGGGCGAGGAATCTGCTGGTCGTGTTGCTGCTGGGCGGCGCGACGGGCTGCGCCACGACCGGCGTCGCCGATCCGCGCGACCCCCTCGAGGGCTTCAACCGCGCGATGTACTCGTTCAACGAGGGTTTCGACACCGTGCTCGCCAAGCCGGTGGCGACCGCCTACAAGACGCTGCCCGATCCGGTGCTGGGCTGGGTGCGCAACTTTTTCTCCAACATCGCGGACCTGTGGATCGGCGTCAACAACCTGATCCAGGGCAAGCCGGCGGACGCGGTCACCGACTGGGCGCGCTTTGCGTTCAACAGCACGCTCGGTCTCCTCGGCATCAACGACGTGGCCACCTCGATCGGGCTGGAGAAGCACGACGAGGACCTCGGCCAGACGCTGGGCCGCTGGGGCATGGACGAGGGCGCCTACCTCGTGATCCCGTTCTGGGGCCCGAGCTCGTTGCGGGACGGTCTCGGCCTGATCGGCGACCTTTACGCCGATCCGGTCTGGCACGTTCGCGGGGTTGCGCCGCGCAACTGGACCGTGGCGCTGCGCTTCACGAGCCGGCGCGCGGACCTTCTGGATGCGAGCCGCATCCTCGAGGAGGCGGCGCTCGACAAGTACGTATTCCTGCGTGACGCCTACCTGCAGCGGCGCCGCAGCCTCATCTACGACGGCAATCCGCCGCGCTCTGCGCGCGAGGTGCCGCGCGCCGAGGCCGAAGAGCAGCCTGCGTCTGTGCCCGCGGCGGCGGCCGTGCCGCAGCCTTCGCCTGCGCCCGCGCCAGCCGCCGAGGAGCGGGGTCCGCAGCACGCGTCCAGCGCCGCGGTCGAGGCGGCGGTGCGCATGCTCGAAGCGCCCGCCGCCGCCGCTGCCCCTGAGCCGACCGCGGCCGCCGGAGGCTAGGATGCCCGCCGTATTCGCGAGGATTGCGGCGATCGCCGCAGCGATGAGCATTGTCGCGGCCGGCGGCGCGCGCGCCCAAGCGCAGGCGGAGATGACGCCGCCCGACGTGCTCGTGAAGACCGTGACGCTCGAGGTGGTCGACATCCTGCAGAAGGACAAGGACATCCAGGGCGGCGGCCCCGCGGGCAGGAAGAAGGTGATCGCCCTCATCGAGACCAAGGTGCTGCCGCACTTCAATTTCCAGGCGATGACCGCGAGCGCGGTCGGGCACAACTGGGCGAAGGCGAGCCCCGAGCAGAAAACGCGCCTGAACGACGAATTCAAGACGCTGCTGGTGCGCACCTACTCCAGCGCGCTCGCGGCCTACAGCAACCAGAAGTTCGAGTTCCGTCCGCTGCGCGCCAAGCCCACCGATACCGACGTCACGGTGAACGTGCGCGTAGTGCAGTCCGGCGCGCAGCCGGTGACCATCGACTACGACATGGAGAAGCGCGCCGACGGCTGGAAGGTCTGGGACGTGCGCGTGGCCGGCGTAAGCCTGGTGGCGAACTACCGCACCGAGTTCGACACGCAGGTGCGCCAGGGCGGCATCGACGGGCTGATCAAGGCGCTGCAGGCGAAGAACCGCTCGCTCGAAGCGCCCGCGACCACCGCCAGCAGCGAGGGCGCGAAGAAATGATCCGGCGCGACGGCGAGCGCATGCTCGTGAGCGGAGCGCTGACGCTCGCCAGCGTCGCCGCGGACCTTGCGCAGGGCAAGGCGGCGATCGCCGCGGGCGCGCGCAGCGTCGACCTCGCCGGGGTCGGCGAGCTGGACTCCTCCGCGCTCGCGTTGCTGCTCGCCTGGCTGCGCGAGGCGAAGCGCCTCGGCGCCGAGCTGAGCCTCGCCAACCTGCCGCAGGGCCTCACCACCATCGCGCGCCTGTACGGCGTGGCCGAGCTGCTGCCCGCCGCGGCCGCTCCCGCCCACCACTAGAGTCCGGCGTCCGCGCGAGCGTGCCCGCGGCACCTCGTCGCGGGCGCGCCCGCCATGACCTATGCCATCGAAGCCCTGAATGTCGAGAAGCGCTACGGCGCGCTGCAAGCGCTCGCCGGGGTGAGCCTCGCCGTCGCCGAGGGCGAGTTCTTCGGCCTGCTCGGGCCCAACGGCGCCGGCAAGACGACGCTGATCAACGTGATCGCGGGCCTCGCGCGCGCGAGCGCGGGCGCGGTGCGCGTGATGGGCGCCGACGTCGCGGCCGAGTACCGGCGCGCGCGCCGCATGCTCGGCGTGGTGCCGCAGGAGCTCGTGTTCGACCCGTTCTTCAGCGTGCGCGAGACGCTGCGCATTCAGTCCGGCTACTTCGGCCTGCGCCGCAACGACGACTGGATCGACGAGCTGCTGCACACGCTCGACCTCGAGGCCAAGGCCGACGCCAACATGCGCACGCTCTCCGGCGGCATGAAGCGGCGCGTGCTGGTGGCGCAGGCGCTCGTGCACCGGCCGCCGGTGATCGTGCTGGATGAGCCTACTGCGGGCGTCGACGTGGGGTTGCGCCAGGGGCTCTGGCAGTTCATCCGGCGCCTGAACCGCGACGGCCACACCATCGTCCTCACGACGCACTACCTCGAGGAGGCCGAGGAATTGTGCGACCGCATCGCAATGCTGAAGGCGGGGCGCATCGTCGCGCTCGATTCCACGCGCAACCTGCTGGAAACCTTCTCCGGCCTGGTGCTGCGGCTGCGCCTGGAGCGCGGCGCGCTGCCCGCGGGCCTGGATGCCGAAGTGCTGCAGAGCGAGGACACTCGCTTCGCGCTGCGCCTGCGCGACTACCGCGCGCTGGAGGACGTGCTGCGCCGCCTGCGCGAGGAGGGCGCCGCGATCCGCGAGCTCGAGCTCGCGCCGCCCGATCTCGAGGAGGTCTTTCTCCGCGTGATGGAGAAGCATTGATGAGCGGCTTCCCTACCTTGCTGTACAAGGAGCTGCTGCGCTTCTGGAAGGTCAGCTTCCAGACCGTGGCCGCGCCCGTGCTCACCGCGCTGCTGTACCTCGTGGTGTTCGCCTACGCGCTCGGCGGCCGCGTGCGCGTGTTCGAGCAGACGAGCTACGCGCAGTTCCTCGTGCCCGGCCTGGTGATGATGAGCGTGCTGCAGAACGCGTTCGCCAACAGCTCCTCGAGCCTCATCCAGTCCAAGATCTCCGGCAACGTCGTGTTCATGCTGCTGCCGCCGATCTCGTACCTCGAGCTCTTCGGCGCCTACGTGCTCGCCTCGATGATCCGCGGCCTCGCGGTGGGCGCCTGCGTGCTCGCGGTGACGGTCTGGTTCGTGGAGTTGCGCCTCGCGGCGCCCGCCTGGGTGCTTGCGTTCGCGCTGCTCGGCTCGGCCGTGCTGGGCGCGCTCGGCCTCATCGCCGGCATCTGGGCCGAGAAGTTCGACCAGATCGCCGCGTTCCAGAACTTCGTCATCCTGCCGCTCACGTTCCTGTCGGGCGTGTTCTACTCGATCCACTCGCTGCCGGCGGCCTGGCAGGCGGCCTCGCACCTGAACCCCTTCTTCTACATGATCGACGGCTTCCGCTACGGCTTTTTCGGCGCCTCGGACTTCCCGCCGCTCGCGAGCCTGGCGGTGGTCGCGGTAAGCTTCGTGCTGCTCGCCGCGGCGACGCTCGCGCTGCTGCGCTCGGGCTACAAGCTCAGGCAATAGCCATGGTCACCCCCGAAAGCGTGAAAGACGGCATCGAAGCCGGCCTCGAGTGCGTGAGCGTCGAGGTGATCGGCGACGGCCAGCATTTCCAGGCGCGCATCGTGTCGCGCGCCTTCGCGGGCAAGAGCCGCGTGCAGCGGCACCAGCTCGTCTACCGCGCGCTCGGCGAGCGCATGCGCGAGGAGATCCACGCGCTGTCGATGCAGACGCTCACCCCGGAGGAAGCCGGCCATGGATAAGCTGCGCATTTCCGGCGGCCGGCCGCTCGAGGGCGAGGTGCGCGTCTCCGGCGCGAAGAACGCCGCGCTGCCGATCATGTGCGCGGCGCTGCTCGCCGAGCGGCCGCTCGCGCTCGACAACGTGCCGGCGCTCGCCGACGTGGCCACGGCCGCGAAGCTGCTCGGCCAGATGGGCGTGGCGGTAGAGCGCCGGGACGCGCGCCTGACGCTCGATGCGCGGCGCATCACCAGCCGCGTCGCGCCCTACGATCTGGTGAAGACCATGCGCGCCTCGGTGCTGGTGCTCGGGCCGCTGCTCGCGCGCTTCGGCGAGGCGCGCGTGTCGCTGCCCGGCGGGTGCGCGATCGGTGCACGGCCGATCGA
>DATKKT010000069.1:0-11287 GCA_035542795.1 Burkholderiales bacterium | reverse complement strand
TGCCGCGAGGAGCACCCGGTGCTCGTCGATCTAGCGAAGAAGAACGCGCTGCCGATTCTCGGCCTCAACTACAAGGACAAGACCGAGGACGCGCAGCGCTGGCTCAAGCAGTTCGGCAACCCATACCAGCTCTCGGCGGTGGACGCCGACGGCCGCATCGGCATCGATTACGGCGTCTACGGCGTGCCCGAGACCTACCTCATCGACGCCGAGGGCGTGATCCGCTACAAGCAGATCGGCCCGCTCACGCCGGCGGTGCTGGACGAGAAGGTCCTGCCGCTCGCGAAGGCGCTCCGCAAATGAGGGTTTTGCTCTTCATCGCTCTCGTTCTGTTTTCCCTTCAGGGGTTTCCGAGCGAAGAAACCAAGCAAAGAATCCGCCTGCTGGAGGAAAAGCTCCGCTGTCTCGTCTGCCAGAATCAGACGCTGGCGGACTCGAACGCCGAGCTCGCCGGCGACCTGCGCAAGCAGGTGGCCGAGCAGGTCGCCGCCGGCAAGTCGGACGAGCAGATCATCGAGTACCTGACCGCGCGCTACGGCGACTTCGTGCTCTACGACCCGCCGTTCAAGACGCGCACGGTGCTGCTCTGGGTCGGCCCGTTCGTGCTGCTGCTGGTCGGCGCCGCCGCGCTCGTCGTCGTGCTGCGCCGCCGGCGCGCCGCGCCCGAGGAGGCGCCGCTCGCTCCCGACGAGAAGCGCCTCGTCGAGCGCGTGCTCGGGCCCGCGAAGGGCGACGGAGCGCCGCGATGATCGTGTTCTGGGTCCTCGCCGCGGCGATGACCGCGGCGGCGCTCGCGTTCCTGCTGCCGCCGCTGCTGCGCCGCCGCACCGCGGCGCCGGACGCGCGCGTGGCGGCGAATGCGGCGGTCTACCAGGAGCAGCTCGACGAGCTCGGCGCCGAGCTGCAGCGCGGCACGCTCACGAAGGAGGAGTTCGACCGCGCCAGCCGCGAGGTCGAGCGGCGCATCGTCGCCGAGCATGCCGCGGGCGCCGCGCCCGAGCCCGCCCAGCACCGGCCGCCGCGCGCGGCGGCGATCGCGATCGCGGTGCTGCTGCCGCTGCTCGCGGGCCTGGGCTACTGGCGCCTGGGCAACCCGGTGGCCATGGACCCGGTCGTCGTCGCGGTGACGGGCGCGGCGGCGCAAGGCCACGCGGTCACCCCCGAGCAGATGGCCGCGCTCGTGGAAAAGCTCGCCGCGCGCCTGCAGCAGACCCCCGACGACGTCGAAGGCTGGGTGCTGCTCGGCCGCTCGCGCACCTCGCTCGGCCAGTACGACAAGGCGGCGGCGGCGTACGCGAAGGCCGTCGCGCTGCTGCCGCAGGACGCCGACGTGCTCGCCGACTACGCCGACGTGCTCGCGATGGCGCAGGGCCGCAGCCTGGAGGGCGAGCCCTCGCGGCTCATCCAGCGCGCGTTGGCGGCCGACCCGAACCACGTCAAGGCGCTCGCGCTGGCCGGCAGCGCCGAGTTCGACCGCAAGAACTACCACGGCGCGGTCGACTACTGGGAGCGCGCGCGCAAGGCATTGCCCGTCGATTCGCCATTCGCCAAGTCGATCGAGGGCAGCATCGACGAGGCGCGCGCGCTCGCGGGCGAGGCGCCGAAGCAGCGCGCCGCGGCCAAGGCGCCGCCCGCGCAGGCGGCGGCGAAGGCCGAGCCGAAGGCGCCGGCGGGCAAGGGCGGCTCGCTCAGCGGCACGGTGAGCCTCGATCCGGCGGTCGCGGCGAAGGCCGCGCCCGGCGACACCGTGTTCATCCTTGCGCGGCCGGCGAGCGGCGCGCGCATGCCGCTCGCCGTGACCCGCATCACGGTAGCGCAGCTGCCCTACCGCTTCCTGCTCGACGACAGCATGGCGATGGCGGCCGGCATGACGATCTCGAGCCAGCAGCAGGTGGTGGTGGTGGCGCGCGTCTCCAAGACCGGAAGCCCCGCTCCGCAGAAGGGGGACATCGAGGGCACGAGCGCGCCGGTGGCGCCCGGCGCATCGGGCCTCAACGTGGTGCTGCAGCACGTCGTCGACTAGCGGGCGCGCGCGGGCGGGACAGGCCCCCTCCTCCATCTAAAATCACGCCATGAACGGCGTGACCGGAATCGTCCTCGCGGGCGGCCAGGGCCGGCGCATGGGCGGCGTCGACAAGGGACTGCAGCTGCTGCACGGCAAGCCGATGGTGGCGGCGGTGATCGGCCGGCTGGCACCGCAGGTCGACGAATTGATCATCAACGCGAACCAGAACCTCGCCGACTACGAGCGCTTCGGCTATCGCGTCGTGGCGGACTCGATCGGCGGCTTCGCCGGGCCGCTGGCCGGCTTGCTCGCCGGGATGCGGGCGGCCAGGCACGAGCTCGTGCTCACCGCGCCTTGCGACTCGCCTTTCCTGCCGCTCGATCTTGCCGCCAGGCTCTCGTCCGCGATCGCAGGCAAGGACCTCGCGGTCGCGAAGACGGGCGACCAGCCGCACCCGGTGTTCGCGCTCGTGCGCAGGTCGGTGCGCGCGAGCCTCGAGGCCTTCCTCGCCGGCGGCGGCCGCAAGATCGACGCCTGGTACGCCGCGCTCAAGGTCGCGGAGGTCCCCTTCGACGACGAAGCCGACGCGTTCCGCAACATCAACACGCGCGAGGAATTGAGCCGGGCATGACGACGATCGCGCAGGCAGTGAGCTGCATCGACGGCTACGACCCGGACGCGCTGCGCGTGGACAAGGCCGCAGAGGCGATCCGCGCCTGCCTGGTCCCGGTTTCCGGGACCGAGGTCGTCCCGACCCGGGAAGCGCTGGGCCGGATCCTGGCGCAGGAGATCGTGCCCGCGATCGACGTTCCGGGCCACGACAATTCCGCGATGGATGGGTTTGCCGTCCGCTCTTCTGATTTGAAGAATCAGGAAATTCATCTCAATCTGGTCGGAACGGCGTTCGCCGGAAGGCCCTTCGCCGGGACGGTCGGCGCGGGCGAATGCGTGCGCATCATGACCGGGGCGGTGATGCCCAAGGGCGCCGACACGGTCGTCGTGCAGGAGGTCTGCCGCGCCGAAGGGGGACGCGTCGCCATACCGCCCGGCCAGAAGGCGGGCCAGAACGTGCGCGCCGCGGGCGAGGACCTGAAGGCGGGCGTGCCGGTGCTCGAGCCCGGGCGCGCGCTGGTCGCCGCGGATCTCGGCCTCATCGCCTCGCTGGGCATCGGCGAGGTCGCGGTGAAGCGGCGCCTGCGCGTAGCGTTCTTCTCCACCGGCGACGAGCTCGTCTCGATCGGCGCGCCGCTGAAAGAGGGCCAGGTCTACGACTCCAACCGATACACGCTGCACGGCATGCTCATGCGCCTCGGCGTCGAGATCCAGGACCTCGGCGTGGTACGCGACGACCCGGCGGCGCTGGAAGCGGCGTTCCGCCGGGCCGCCGCGAGCGCCGACGCCGTCATCACCACGGGCGGCGTCTCGGTCGGCGAGGCCGACTTCGTCCGGCAGTTGATGGCGAAGCTGGGCGAGGTGCTGTTCTGGAAGATCGCCATGCGCCCGGGCCGGCCGATGGCCTTCGGCCGCATCGGCGGCGCCTTTCTTTTCGGCCTGCCCGGCAACCCCGTGGCGGTCATGGTGACCTTCTATCAGTTCGTTCGGAATGCGCTGTTCACGCTCCAGGGACGGACTCAATTCTCACTTCCGGTCCTAAGCGCGGAAAGCGCGGCGGCGATCCGCAAGGTGCCGGGCAGAACCGAATATCAGCGCGGCGTCGTGTACACCGACGGCGGCCGGTGGAAGGCGCGCATCACCGGCCAGCAGGGATCGGGCGTGCTGCGCTCGATGTCGGAGGCGAACTGCTTCATCGTGCTCGAGCACGAGCGCGGCAACGTGCAGGCGGGCGAGCCGGTGCAGGTGCAACTGTTTGAAGGACTCGCGTGAAAAGCGACGCGCTCGCGAAGGCGGGCCTGGCTTGAGCGCGCCCTCGCCCATCCACCCTGCGCTCGCGCCGCTCGCGAGCGCCGCGAAGTCATTCGGCCGCGCGCTGCTGAGGAGCGGCGCGGTCGAGCCCGGGCTCGGCGCCGCGCTGCGCGACGCGGTCGGCAAGGACCGCAGCTGGCTGCGCCGCGAGCACCGCGTAGGCGACCCGGCGCGCTACATGCGCCACCTGCTCTACGTGGATCCGGACGACGAATTCGTCATCACCGCGATCACCTGGCTGCCCGGCCAGCAGAGCCCCGTGCACGGCCATTACGTCTGGTGCGCCTACGGCGTCGCCGAGGGCGAGCTCACCGAAGAGACCTTCCGCGCGCCGGGCAGGCTGCTCGAGCCGCTCGGGGCGAAGACGCTGCGCGCGGGCGCGCTGGCGGAGCTCGATCTGGGCGGGCCGATCTACCACCGCGTCTCGAACCGCTCCGCGCGGCCGCTCGTGACGCTGCACCTGTACGGCGTGTCCTCCGACAAGCTGACGACCGGCATCAACCGCATCTACGGCGACGAATGAGCGAGCGCGACCGCCGCCAGGTCGCGGCGTGGCTCTTCGCCTGCGCGGCGCTCACCTTCGCGATCGTCGTCGTGGGCGGAATCACGCGGCTCACCGAGTCGGGCCTGTCGATCGCCGAATGGCAGCCGGTCGCCGGCGCGCTGCCGCCGCTCTCGCATTCCGACTGGGAGGCGCTGTTCGCCAGGTATCGCGAGACGCCGCAGTACCGGCAGGTCTTCTCCGAGACCGGCCTGGAGGGCTTCAAGAGCATCTTCTGGTGGGAGTTCTCGCATCGGCTGCTCGGCCGCGCGATCGGCCTCGTCTTTCTGCTGCCGTATCTGTTCTTCCTGCTCACGCGGCGGCTTTCCCGCGAGCTCGCCTGGAAGCTCGCAGGCGTGTTCGTGCTGGGCGGCCTGCAGGGCGCGCTGGGCTGGTACATGGTGAAGAGCGGCCTCGTCGACGACCCGCGCGTGAGCCATTTCAGGCTCACGGCGCATCTCGGCCTTGCGCTCCTGATCTTCTCGCTCGAGTTCTGGATCGCGCTCGGCCTGCTCAAGGAAAGGACCGGGAAAAGCGGCTCGCTGCCGCTGCTGGTGGTCGCCGCGGTCTTCCTCATGGCCCTTTCCGGCGGCTTCGTAGCGGGATTGCGCGCGGGGCATGCGTACAACACGTTCCCGCTCATGAACGGGCAGCTCTTCCCGGCCGACCTCTGGCTGCTCGAGCCCTGGTGGCGCAACCTGCTCTGGAACATCGCCACCGTGCAGTTCCTGCACCGCGCGATCTTCTGGGCGCTGCTCGTCCTGATTCCTCTCGCGTGGTGGCGGCTGCGCGCGACCGTCGCGAAGCTCGCGGCGCACCACCTGCTCGGCATGTTCGCAGTGCAGGCGACGCTGGGAATTTCCACGCTGCTGCTCGCGGTGCCGATCCCGCTCGCCGCGGCCCACCAGGCGGGCGCGGTGCTGCTGCTCGCCTGCGCGCTGTGGACCGCGCAGGCGTCGGCGCGAGGCTAGCCCGACTTCCTGACCGGCATCCCGGCCGCGCGCCAGCCCTCGAAGCCCGGGTTGAGGTTCACCGCCCGCGTGAAGCCGGCCTTGTTGAGCATCGCCGTCGCCTCCGGGCCGCTCGTGGAGCCGTCGCCGCAATAGATCACCACCGGCCGGGCGCGGTAGGCCTCGAGCTTCGGCAGGTTCACAGCGAGCACTTCGAGCGGGACGAAGATCGCGCCGGGGATGTGCAGCACGTTTTCCGCGCCGCCGGGCCGCACGTCGAGCACGACGGCACCCGCGTCGATGAGCGCCTTCGCCTCGGCGATGCTCACTTCCTTCACCTGCGGCTTCGCCAAGGGGCTCGTGGACGAAAGCCCGTTCCACAAAGCCGCCGCCAGCAGCAGCGCGAAACCGAAACTGATCAGCTTGCGCCGGTCGATCGTCACAGGCTGCATGCGATCCCCCTATTCGAGCGTACGCGCCGCACTCTGCACGCAGGAACATCCTACGCCGATGCGCACGCCTGCGGCGGCCCTGACGACCTTTGACGACGGAACGCGGAAAATGTCACACGGGCTTCGTGCGGGCGCCGCAGGCTAGGCGCCGGGACTCGGCAGATAACGCGAGTCGGAGTAGGTCAGCAGCCAATCCGGCCGGAACGCCACGAAGATCGCCGCCAGCGCGCCCGTGGCGAAAGCCTCGCCCCAGGCGACCATCACTCCGGCGGCCACGAGTGCGGTCGTGTCGGTTCCCGCCGGCCCTGCGGCGAGCCAGACGCGCAAGGCGCCCGACACGCCCACCGCGACCGCGGTGACGAGAAAGGCGCGCCCCAGGATGTAGACGAAGACGTGCGGCCAGCGCCGCGTCGCGACGCCTAGCGCAAGCGCGATCGAGGCCGGAAGCAGGCCGTTCCAGAACGCCAGCCCGATCGCGTGCGTCCAGCCGCCGCCGGCGAGCCAGGATTCCGCCAGCGCGATCGGGAGCATCGTGAGCACGGCGACCGGCCAGCCGAACATCAGCACCAGCAGGCAGGCGCCCGAGAGCTGCATCGGCAGCGCCGTCGGCAGGACGCCCTGCGCGCTCCAGAGGCAGGCGAGCACGACGCAGGCCGCGATCCAGGGACCGCGCGACGCCATGTGCCGCAGCGTGCTCCACGGCCGGAACGCCAGGGCCACCAAGATCGCGACTGCCAGCAGCAGGACTTCCACGGGACGCGCACCCCGATAGCTTAGAATCGGCACCCACGGCGCCGCGGGCGCGGACTGCGTTCAGCCTCAGGATTACCATGGAACACACGCTCTTGGTGAAATTCGGCAGTGGCAGGGACTACGAGCTCAGGCTGCACGACGGCGAGCTGGCCGGAACGTCGCCGCAGACGGCGCGCCGCTGGCTCGAGCAGCAATTCGTAGAGATGGGCTGCGTGCCGAGCAACCCTACGGGCAAGACGCTCGTCGTCGACCTGATCCTCGGCGTGGCGCGGGCCGTCGGCGACAAGGCGTTCGCGCAGGGCGAGCCCATCGCCCGGGAGTTCGCCAGGAACGCGCTCGCGGTGCTGCAGCGGCCGGCGATCACGATCGACGCCGAGAACTCGTACGTCGGCTAGCCCTCAGGCGACGAGCGCGAGGACCCCGAGCGCGACGAAAGCGGCCGCCGCGATGCGCTGCAGGAGCTTCATCGGCAGGCGGCGCAGCAGGGCTTCGCCCGCGTAGGCGACCGGCACGTTGGCGATCAGCATGCCGAGCGTGGTGCCGGCGACGACCGCCGCGAGCGAGGCGTAGTTCGCCGCGAGCGCCACGGTCGCGATCTGCGTCTTGTCGCCGATCTCGACGAGGAAGAACGCGAGCGCGGTGGTGCCGAACACGCCCAGGCGCTTGCTGCCCTCGAAATCGCTCGCGCCGTCGGGGAACAGCATCCAGATCCCCATCGCCGCGAACGAGGCCGCGAGCAGCCAGCGCAGCGTGCCGGCAGCCACCAGGGTCGCCAGCCAGCCGCCGAAGACCCCCGCGATGGCGTGGTTGAGAAGCGTCGCGACGGCGATGCCCAGGATGATCGGCGCCGGCCGGCGGTAGCGCGCCGCGAGCAGCAGCGTGAGCAGCTGCGTCTTGTCGCCCATCTCCGCCAGCGCCACCACGCCGGTGGAGACCAGGAAGGCTTCCACGCACTAGGCCTGGGGCTTGCGCTCGTCGGCCAGGCGCACCACGTTGGCGCCGCCCGGCGCCGGCGGCTCGAGCTCGGCCGACTCGATCTTCTGGAACTGCTGCGAGATCTTGCGGCTGGAGACCTGCACGTCCTCGGCGTCCTGGTGCGCCTGGCGGATATGGTCGGCGAGCTTCTTCATGCGCTCGTCGAAGCGGCGGAAGTCCTGCCCCAGGCGCGCGAGCGCGTCCTTGATGACGTGGATCTGCTTGCGCGTCTCGACGTCCTTCAGCACCGCGCGCGCCGTGTTGAGCACCGCCATCAGCGTGGTCGGCGAGACGATCCAGACGCGCCTGCCGATCGCGTACTCGACGACTTCGGGGTGATAGGCGTGGATCTCGGCGAACACCGCCTCCGCGGGCACGAACATCACCGCGCCGTCGGAGGTCTCGCCCTCGATGATGTACTTCCTGGCGATGTCGTCCACGTGCTTGCGCACGTCGGCGCGGAACTGCTTCTGAGCGAGCGCGCGCTGGTCCTCGCCGCCCTCGAACATGCGGTTGTAGTTCTCGAGCGGGAACTTCGAGTCGACGCAGACCAGGCCCGTGGGCTCGGGCAGCTGCAGCGCGCAGTCCACGCGCGTGCCGTTGGACAACGTGTGCTGGAACTCGAACGCCGAGGGCGGCAGCATGTTGCGCACCAGCGCTTCCAGCTGCACCTCGCCGAAGGTGCCGCGCGTCTTCTTGTCGCCGAGCAGCTCCTGCAGGCTCACCACGCTGCCGGTGAGCGTCTCGATCTTCTTCTGCGCCTCGTCGATCGTCGCGAGGCGCTGCATCACGCTCACGAAGGTCTCGTTGGTCTTCTTGAAGCCGTCCTCGAGGCGCTCGTTGACGCGGCTCGAGATCTGGTCGAGGCGCGCATCGAGCTTGGCGGAGACGGACTCGCGCAGCTCGCCCAGATGGCCGCCGAGGCGATCGCCCTGCTTCATGAGGCCGTCGTGCAGGTCGGCGAGCATCTGCCGGTGCTTTTCCTCGAGCGTCTTCTGCACCTTGAAGACCAGGTAGACCGCGACGACCAGCACCCCGGCGGCGACGACGAGCGCGATCTCGGACATCGAGCCGCTCAGGACCAGCAGCCCTGCCGCAGGCGCGCGAGCCATTCTTCCCCGGCGGCGGCGCCCAGGGACTCGGACAGGAACAGCTCGAGGCGCGACTTCGACTCCGCGGGCGACGTGCGCGCGACGATGATGACCGCACGATAGTCCAGGTTGACGGGCCGCACGTACACCTGCGTCACCGCCACCTCGTAGCTGTCCGGCCGCACCAGATTGCTGACCGACGCGGTGTAGTAGCCGGAAGGAGCGACCGCATTGGCGGCGATGCACCCGGCGAGATCCTGCGGCCTGGCGTCGACGGTGAATTCGTAGCGCTTGCCGCGATCGGCAAGGCTCATCGGCTCGGTGCTGCAGCCGGCGAGTCCGGCAAGGCAGAGCAGCGCAATCGTCGCGTTTCTTCGCATTGGCGAACCTAGGACTTCCATTTGATCGAGCAGCCGATCGAGGCGGTCTGCTCCCGCGGACCCCGGCCGCTCTCGGCGATGGCGACCATGGCCTCGAAGAGCTCGCGCCGGGAGCACGGCGGCGCCGGCTGGCGCCCGGAGGCGTCGATGCGGCCGCGGTATTGCAGCTCGAGGCCCGAATTGAAGCCGAAGAAGTCGGGCGTGCACTGGGCGCCGTAGGCCCTGGCGATCGCCTGCGTTTCGTCGAGGACGTAGGGAAACGGAAACGCCCGCTCGCGCGCGACGCGCTTCATGTTGTCGAACGAGTCCTCGGGATACTCCGCCGGATCGTTCGACATGATGGCGATCGAGCCCACGCCGTGCTGCGCGAGGTCCTTGCAGTCGCGCACGATGCGATCGATCACTGCCTTGACGTAGGGGCAGTGGTTGCAGATGAACATCACCAGCAGCCCGTTCGGGCCGCGCGCCGACGCGAGCGTATGGCGCTTGCCGTCGACGCCGAGAAGGTCGAACGGCGCCGCTTTCCAGCCGAAATCGCACACTTGGGACGCTGCGCTCACGACGCTCGAATCATACCCCGATGCAGCTCGGCGCACCGGACTACGCCGCGCGCGACGACCTCAAGCTGAACCGCGCCTGAGGAAGAGCTGCGTGCCGAGCATGCGCAGCACGGTTTCGTCCTGCTGATTGAGGACTTCCCAGCGCCAGCGCACGAGACCGCGATCCGGCCGGCTGCTGGAGGGCCGCGCCTCGAGCACCTCCGCGCGGAACCGGAGCGCGTCGCCCGGGCGCACCGGCCGCAGGAACTCGATCGCCTCGATCCCGGGCGAGCCGACGCAGGACGACTCGCTCAGGTAGCCGTCGCACATCAGCCGCATCGCGACGCACGCAGTCTGCCAGCCGCTCGCGATCAGCCCGCCGAAGGGCGTGGATTGCGCCGCCTGCGCATCTACGTGGTAGCGCTGCGGGTCCCATTCGCGCGCGAAGGCGACGATGTCGTCGGCGCTGAGCCGGCGCGGGCCGTTGCTGAACGTCCAGCCGACGGGAAAGTCCTCCCAGTAGTGCTTGAAACTCATGCGCGCAAGGCTCTCCCGTCCTCCGGCCGGCGGGCTAGGCGCCCGGCATGTCGCCCGGCTTGTTCCTCATCCAGTCGGCGGTGCCGAAAAGCTGCTGCAGCAGCCAGGCGCGGAACTGCGGCGTGCCGATCCCGCAATCCTCCAGCGCGCGCTTCATGCAGGCGAGCCACTGGTCGCGCTCGGCCTTGCCGATCGCGAACGGCAGGTGGCGCGCGCGCAGCATCGGCTGGCCGATCTTCTCGGCGTACAGTGGCGGGCCGCCCAGCCAGCCGGAGAGAAACCAAGTGAGCTTCTCGGTCGAGCCCGCGAGGCTTTCCGGGTGCAGCTTGCGGATGCCGTAGTAGTCCGGATCCTCGTCCATGAGCGCGTAGAAGCGCTCCACCAGGCGGCGCAGCGCGGCGTCCCCGCCGAGGAGCTCGTAAGGCGTACGCTGCGGCGAGGGCGCGCTCAGACCGAGTCCCGCAATGTGAGCGCGGGCGAGGCGGAGAGCACCTTGCGCGCCGAGAGCCAGGCGTTCAGCGACAGCAGCAGCACGCCCGCGAGCGGGCCTGCGATCCACAGGCCGGCGCTGAGCGGCAGGTCCAGCTCGAACACGCGCCGCGCGAGCAGCTGCCCGATCGCCGCGGCGCCCGCAGTGGCGAGCAGCCCGGCGAGCAGCCCCATGGCGAGGAACTCGACGCGCTGGCTGCCCATCACCTGCGCGCGCGAGGCGCCGTAGACGCGCATCACCGCGGCCTCGCGCCGGCGCTCGTCCTCGGTGGCGACGAGCGCCGAATAGAGCACGAGCAGCCCGGCGCCGAGCGCGAACAGGAACACCAGCTGCACCGCGCGGATCACCTGGTCCATGATGGCCTGGGCCTGCCGCACCGCCGCGCCCACGTCCACGACCGTGAGGTTGGGGAAGCGCGCCGAGAGCTCGTTCATGAGCGGCTCCTTGCCGTGCTCGATGCGGAACGCCGAGATGTAGCTCGCCGGGAAGCGCCGCAGCAGCGCGGGCGGCCCGATGACGAAGAAGTTCACCTTCATCGAGTCCCAGCGCAGCTTGCGCACGGAAGTGATGCGCGCGCTGAACGACTCGGTGCCTACGCGGAACGTCAGCTCGTCGCCCAGCTTCCAGCCGAGGGATTTCGCGATTCCTTCT
>DATKKT010000068.1:0-7466 GCA_035542795.1 Burkholderiales bacterium | reverse complement strand
GAATCCATCCCACGCCGGCGCGGCGCGACCCGCGGCGCTGGACACCGTGCGCGCGCTGATCGCGCGCGCGCGCGCGGCGCAGGCCGAGTATGCGCGCTGGCCGCAGGAACGCGTGGACGAGGCGGCGCTCGCCTGCGGCTGGGCGATCATGAAGCCGGAGAACAACCGGGCGCTCGCCGAGCTTTCGGTGCGCGACTCGGGGCTCGGCAGCGTAGAGGACAAGGTCGCGAAGAACTACCGCAAGACGCTGGGCCTGCTGCGCGACATCGCCGTAGTGAAGACGGTCGGCGTGATCGCCGAGTACCCGGAGAAGGGCGTCACCGAGATCGCGCGGCCGGTGGGCGTGGTCGCGGCGATCACGCCCTCCACCAATCCCGGCGCGACGCCGGCGAACCAGATCGTCAACGCGCTGAAGTGCGGCAACGCCATCATCCTCGCGCCTTCGCCGAAGGGCTACCGCACCGCCGTGTTGCTTCTGGAATTCATTCATTCGGAATTCAAGAAAATCCGCGCAAACCCGGATCTGGTGCAGCTGTTGCCTGCGCCGGTGACCAAGGAGCTCACCTACGAGCTCATGCGCCAGGCCGATCTCGTCGCCGCGACCGGCTCGCAGGCCAATATCCGCGCCGCCTACTCGAGCGGCACGCCCGCGATCGGCGTCGGCCTGGGCAACGTGGTCTCGATCGTCGATGCGAGCGCGGATCTCGCCGACGCGGCGCGCAAGATCGCGCTGTCCAAGACGTTCGACAACGCGACGAGCTGCTCGTCCGAGAACGCCGTGGTGATCCTCGCGCCGGTGTACGACGCGATGCTCGCGGAGCTTGCCAGGCAGGGCGGCGCTATGCTCGACGCCGGCGAGAAGGCGAAGCTGCAGGCGCTCATGTTTCCCGGCGGCAAGCTCGCCCCCGTCGCCACCGCGCAGGCGGCGCCGCGCATCGCCGAGCTGGCCGGCCTCCAGCGCGTGGCCGCGGCGCGGGCGAGATTCCTCATGGTCGAGGAGACCGGCGTCGGGCCCGCGTGCCCGTTCTCGGGCGAAAAGCTCTCGCCGGTGCTCGCGGTCTACCGGGCGCCGGATTTCGACGGCGCGATGGCGCTCACCGCGCGCATCTACGACTACCAAGGCAAGGGACATTCGGTCTCGCTGCATTCGAGGGACGAGCGTCAGGCGCTGCGCCTGGGCCTCGAGCTGCCGGTTGCGCGCGTCATCGTCAACCAGGCGCATTGCATCGCCACCGGCGGCAGCTTCGACAACGGGCTGCCGTTCTCGCTCTCCATGGGCTGCGGCACCTGGGGGCGGAACAGCTTCTCCGACAACATGCACTGGCGGCACTTCCTCAACATCACGCGCATCGCGCGCGTGATCCCGGAGCGCGTCCCGAGCGAGCAGGAGATCTTCGGCGGCTATTTCGCCAAGCACGGGAAATGAGCCCGCCGGGCACGCTGCGCGACGTCCTCGACGGGCACCTCGAGCGCCGCGCCGACCGGGTCTTCCTCGTCGCGCCCGAGACCGGGCGCGCGCTCACCTACCGCGAGATCGACCGCCAGGCGCGGCTGCTCGCGCGCTGGCTGCGCTCGAGGGGGCTGAAGCGCGGCGACAAGGTGGGCCTGTACGCGCACAACGGCTACCAGACCGCGCTGCTGTTCCTTGCCGCGATGATCGGCGGCTACGTGATCGCGCCGATCAACCTGCTCGCGCAGCGCTCGCAGCTCGCCTACGTGCTCGGGCACTGCGACTGCAAGGTGCTCTTCGTAGGCACCGACTCCGAGAAGTCGCTCGCTGAGTCCCTGCCTGGCGTGGCGCGCCCGATCGAGGCGATCGTCTTCGACGTCGATGCCACCGACTTGTTCGTAGAGGCGGCGCTGCCGCCGGGCGGGCTGGAGCCGGTCGTGCCGCAGGACCCTGCGCTCCTCATGTACACCTCGGGCACGACCGGCACGCCCAAGGGCGCGCTGCTGACGCACGCAAACCTGCTCGCGTCGGCGGGTGCCGTCGCCGCCTGGCATGGCCTCACGCCGGCGGACCGCTGCCTCTCGTCGCTGCCGATCTACCACATCAACGGGCAGGTGATCGCCACGGTGACGCCGTTCGTGTCGGGCGGCAGCCTGATCGCGCCGCATCGATTCAGCGTGGGAGCGTGGTGGGAGCTCGTAGAGAAGCACCGCGCTACGTGGATCAACATGGTGCCTACGATCATCGCCTACCTGCTGAACGCGGCGCAGCCGGGGCGGACCTACCGCTTCCCGAGCGTGCGCTTCGGGCGCTCGGCCTCGGCGCCGCTGCCGCCGGAGCACCACCGCGCCTTCGAGAAGGTGTTCGGCGTCTCGGTCGTGGAATGCATGGGAATGACGGAGACCGCCTCCATCGTCTTCGCCAATCCGCAGGACCCCGCGAAGCGCAAGTTCGGCAGCGTCGGCCTGCCCTGCGGCGTGCAGGCGCGCATCGTGGACGGCGAGATCCGCCTGCGCGGCGCGAACGTCATGCGGGGCTACTACAAGTCGCCGGAGCAGACTGCGGCGGCCTTCGACGCCGAGGGCTGGCTGCGCACCGGCGACCTGGGCGAGCGCGACGCCGACGGCTACTACTACATCACCGGCCGCCTGAAGGAGCTGATCATCAAGGGGGGCGAGAACATCGCGCCGCGCGAAATCGACGAGGCGCTGCTGCGGCATCCGGCGGTGCTCGAAGCGGCCGTGGTGGGCGTGCCCGACGACAACTACGGGCAGGATATCCGCGCCTGTCTGGTGCTCAAGCCCGGTGCGCGCGCCACTGTGGACGACTTGCGGGCCTTCTGCCACGCCGAGCTCGGCCGCTACAAGACGCCCCGTGAATTCCGCATCGTGCCCGAGCTGCCGAAGGGTCCGTCCGGGAAGGTCCAGCGCTTGAAGCTTGCCGAGGAAGGCTAAGCTGTCGTACCGTTTCGGTACCGCCTCCCGAGCCGGTCCCCGGGCGCCATGCAACGACCTTCCCTGTACAGCCGCTCGCGCACGAAGCCCGCGGCGGCGCCCGCCGCCGCGGCGCCCTCGCAGAAGAAACCCGGGCTGCGCGACTGGCTCCGGCGCCACTGGTTTGCCGTCGCCGCCGCCGTGCCGGGCGCCGCGGCGCTCGCGCTGCTCGCGCTGCAGCTGGGCCTCGCGCCGCGCGCCCGCGAGGTCACCCAGGAGGACATCGACGCCGCGGTCGCGAAGTCGCTCGAGACCGTGCCGATTCCCTCGCAGGCGACCCGGGCCTGGGAGGCCGTGCGCGGCTCGATCGTGCGCGTGCGCGCCTTCGTCGACGCTCCCCGGGACGCGCAGATCGAGGGCGGGCAGGGAGGTGAAGTGGAAGCGAGCGTCGGCACCGGCGTGGTGATCCTCGACAAGGGCGTGATCCTCACCAACATCCACGTCGTCGCGGGCGCGAAGCGCATCGCGCTCACTTTCTCCGAGGGCATGGAGACCGACGCGACGGTCACCGGCACGCGGCCCGAGGACGATCTCGCGGTGCTGCAGGCGAGGACGGTGCCCGACGACCTGCAGGCCGCGACGCTGCAGTCCACGGCTGGCCTGCAGCCGGGCGACGTCGTCACCGCGGTCGGCTTTCCGTTCGGCATCGGCCCGTCGGTGTCCTCGGGCGTGGTGTCGGGCTTGAGGCGCGAGTACCGCTCGCCCGAGGGGCAGCACCTGCTCACGAATCTCATCCAGTTCGACGCCGCGGTGAACCCCGGCAACTCGGGCGGGCCGCTCGTCAACGCCTCGGGCGAGGTGGTCGGCATCGTCACCGGCATCCTCAATCCGACCCAGCAGCGGGTGTTCGTCGGCATCGGCTTCGCGGTGCCGATCGAGAACGCGGCGCGCGCGGTCGGCGTACCGCCGTTCTAGGAGGCAAGCGAGTGGAAAAGATCCTCTACGAGGTGAAAAAGATCGTCGTCGGCCAGGACCACTTCCTCGAGCGCGTGATGGTCGCGATGCTCGCGCAGGGCCACCTGCTGGTGGAGGGCGTGCCGGGCCTCGCCAAGACGCTCACGGTGAAGACGCTCGCGCGCACCATTCACGGCAGCTTCCGCCGCATCCAGTTCACGCCCGATCTCGTGCCCGCGGACCTCGTCGGCACGCGCATCTACAGCCAGAAGACGGGCGAATTCTCCACCTCGCTCGGCCCCGTGTTCTGCAACCTGCTGCTCGCCGACGAGATCAACCGCGCGCCGGCCAAGGTGCAGAGCGCGCTGCTCGAAGTCATGCAGGAGCGCCAGGTCACGATCGCCGGCCAGACGCACAAGGTGCCCGAGCCCTTCCTCGTCATGGCCACGCAGAACCCGATCGAGACCGAGGGCACGTATCCCCTGCCCGAGGCGCAGGTCGACCGCTTCATGATGAAGGTGCTGGTCGGCTATCCGAGCCCGGAGGAGGAATTCGTGATCGTCGAGCGCGTGACGGGCTCAGAGATCCCGGTATCCGCGGTGAGCAGCACCGACGAGCTCGCCGCGGCACAGCGCGCCTGTCGCAACGTGTACGTCGATCCGTCGCTCATCAAGTACGCCGTCACGCTCGCAGCGGCGACGCGCGACCCGGCGGCGCACGGTCTTGCCGGCGAGTCGCGCTTCGTCTCCTTCGGCGCGAGCCCGCGCGCCCCGATCCACCTCATCGAGGGCGCGCGCGCGCTCGCCGCGCTGCGCGGCCGCAAGTACGCGCTGCCGCAGGACGTGGTCGACCTCGTTCCCGACGTCTTCCGCCACCGACTGGTGCTCACCTACGAGGCGCTCGCCGAGGGGATCTCCGCCGACGAGCTGATCCACCGCGTGCTGCGCAAGATCCCCGCGCCCGAGAAGCCGCTGGAAAGCCATGTCGGCGTCGCCACGTAATTCACCTGCGGGCGCCGAGAAGATCCTGCGCCGCCTGGAGTGGACGGTGATCCGTCGCCTGGACGGCACGCTGTACGGCGACTACCGCACGCTGTTCCGCGGCAACGGCATCGACCTTGCCGACCTGCGCGAGTACCAGTACCACGACGATGTCCGGCACATCGACTGGAACGTCACCGCGCGCCTGCAGACGCCCTACGTGCGCGAGTTCCACGAGGATCGCGAGGTCACCGCCTGGTTCCTGCTGGATCTGAGCCCCTCGATCGACTTCGGCTCGCGGACCAAGAAGCGGACCCTGTCGACCGAGTTCATCGCCGTGCTCGCGCGCCTGCTCGCGCGCCAGGGCAACCGCGTCGGCGCGATGTTCTACGGCGACCGTGTCGACACCATGATTCCGCCGCGCGCGGGCCGGCGCCACGTGCTCGGGGTGCTGCACCGGCTGCTTTCGCGCCCGGAGTTGCCCGCGTCCGGGGGCACCGACCTGCGCGCGTTCCTGCGCGCCGCCTACCAGTCGATGCCGCGGCGCTCGATCGTGTTCCTCGTCTCGGACTTCTTCAGCAAGCCCGGCTGGGGCGAGCCGCTGCTGCATCTCGCGCGGCGTCATGAAGTGGTCGCCGTGCGCCTGTACGACCCGCTGGAGCGCGAGCTGCCCGACCTGGGCATGATCCTCCTGCAGGACGCGGAAACCGGCGAGCAGCTCTTCGTCGATACGCACGACCGGGCCTTCCGCCGGCGCTTCGCCTCGGTGGCGGAGCGGCGCGAGCGCGAGCTGCGCGCGGCGCTGGCGCGCGCCGGCGTCGATTGCCTGGAGCTCGCGACCGACGGTGACCTCGTAGACGCCGTGCTGCGCTTCGCCGACCTGCGCAAGCGCCGCAGCCGCCTCGCGAGCGGCGGCTTGCCGGCCGCCGTGCGGGGCGGCGTGCCGCGCGCTCACCTGGAGCGCCTCGCGTGAGCTTTCTCTGGCCCCAGGCGCTCTGGCTGGCGCTCGTGCTGCCGGTGCTGCTGGCGGCCTACGTCTGGATCCTGACGCGCAAGCGCAGGGCGGCGGTGCGCTACGCCAGCCTCGGCATGATCAAGGAGGCGATGGGTCCGGGCGCGCGCCTCCGCCGCCATGTGCCGCCGGCGCTGCTGTTCCTCGCGCTCGCGGCGCTCGTCGTGGCGATGGCGCGGCCGACGGCCACGGTCACGCTGCCCACGCAGAAGCAGACCATCGTCATGGCGCTGGACGCCTCGGGCTCGATGCGCGCGAAGGACGTCGCGCCCTCCCGCCTGGTGGCGATGCAGAATGCCGCCAAGCAGTTCGTTCTGGACGCCTCGCCCAAGACCAAGATCGGCATCGTGGTGTTCGCAGGGACCGCGACGCTGGTGCAACCGCCCACCGACGACCGCGAGGCGCTCGTCGCCGCCATCGAGCGCATCCAGCTGCAGCGCGCGACCGCGACCGGCAGCGGCCTCATCGTCTCGCTCGCCACGCTCTTCCCGGACGCGGGCTTCGACGTGAGCGCCGCGCTGTTCGGCCGGGATGCGGCGCGCAGCGGCCCGATCGGCGGCGCGGCGAAGGACCCGAAGAAGGACTTCAAGCCGGTCGAGCCGGGCTCCTACAACAACGCGGTGATCATCCTGCTCACCGACGGTCAGCGCACCACCGGGCCGGACCCGATCGAGATCGCCAAGATGGCCGCCGACCGCGGCGTGCGCGTCTACACCGTGGGCTTCGGCACCACCGCGGGCGAGATCATCGGCTTCGAGGGCTGGTCGTTCCGCGTGCGCCTGGACGAGGAGACGCTGAAGACCGTCGCCGCCATGACGCGCGGCGAGTACTTCTACGCCGGCACCGCCGGCGACCTGCAGAAGGTCTACCAGACGCTCAACTCGCGGCTGTCGCTGGAGAAGAAGGAGACCGAGGTGACGGCGCTGCTCTCGGGCGCCGCGGCGCTGCTGGCGATGGTCTCGGGCCTGCTGTCGCTCGCGTGGTTCAACCGTATCCTTTGAAGGGGGGCGAACGAAGACACGGAACGCGATATGTGCGCTCTTGGTGACTCTTCTCGCCGGATGCGCGTCCGTACCGATGGCTTCGGTCGACGACGACGCGAGCGCGAAACGGTTCGAGCCGAAACCCGGCCGGGCCAGCATCTACGTCTACCGCAACGAGACCTTCGGCGGCGCGGTCGCGATCACCGTCAGCCTGGACGGCAAGGTGATGGGCAGGACCGGTCCGCAGACCTTCTTCCTCTGGGATGTCGCTCCCGGGCGGCACGAGATCGTCTCGCACAGCGAGAACACGTCGAAGATCACCATCGACGCCAGGGAAGGCCGCAACCACTACCTCTGGCAGGAGGTGAAGATGGGCATGTGGCAGCCCGGCTCGCTGCTTCAGGAAGTCGGCGAGGAGCAGGGGCGCAAGGGCGTGCTCGAATGCAAGCGCGCCGTGGCGGAGAACTGAGCGCGCTCGCCGTGCGGCCGGGCCGGCGCTACTTGCCGCCCAGCGCGGCCATTTTCTCGCGCGCCAGCGCGGCAAACTCGCCGTTCGGGAACTGCTCCAGGTACAGCGCGAAGTCCTCGGGCTCCTCGCTGTCCTTGACCTCCTCCCAGAACTCCCGCTCCGCTTCGCTGCTCTCGGTCGTCGGC
>DATKKT010000067.1:0-22921 GCA_035542795.1 Burkholderiales bacterium | reverse complement strand
CCACACCTATGACGGCGAGGTGCGCTACGACTACATGCCGCGGGACAACGTGCTGAACTCGTCGCGCTACGCGTTCTCGATGCAGCACCAGCAGAATCAAATACTGCCGGGGCTCTCGGGCCGCATCGACTACAACCGCGTCTCGGACGACCGCTACTTCGTCGACCTCACCTCGCAGGTGCGCCAGGTATCGCAGGGCATCCTGCAGCAGATGGGCTCGCTGTCGTACGGCAACTCCCTTGCCGGCATTCCCTACGCCGCCTCGCTCGTGCTGCAGCGCTGGCAGACGCTGCAGGATCCGCTCGCGCCGATCACGCCGCCCTACGCGCGCATGCCGCAGCTCAACTTCAGCGCCTCGAAGGCGGACATCGCCGGGCGCTTCGACCTCACGGTGCCCGCCGAATACGTGCGCTTCGACCACCCTACGTTCGTGCGGGGCACGCGAGTGCAGTTCAATCCCACGGTTTCGGCGCCGCTGCTCGCGCCGGGCTACTTTCTCACGCCCAAGCTGGGCGCGCACTTCGCCAATTACAGCCTCACGAACTTCGCGCCCGGCACCCCCGAAAACCAGAACGTCACGGTCCCGTGGGCGAGCCTGGACGGCGGCCTGATCTTCGACCGCGGCACGAACTGGTTCGGCCAGTCGCTCACGCAGACGCTGGAGCCGCGCGCGTTCTACGTGTATGCGCCGAACCGCGACCAGAACCAGGTCCCGCTGTTCGACACCGCGCTCGCCGATTTCAACTTCGCGCAGATCTTCACCGAGAACCGCTTCGCGGGCGGCGACCGCTTCGGCGACGCCAACCAGCTCACGCTCGCCGCAACCTCGCGCCTCGTGACGAGCTCCGGCCTCGAGCTGCTGCGCGCCACCATCGGACAGCGCTACTACTTCAGCGACGAGCGCGTCGGCCTGACTCCGGCCTCTACGCTGCGCACGCGCGGGCAATCGGACCTGCTCGCGTCGATCGGCGGCCGTCCCTCGCAGGAACTGAGCTTCGACGCGACGGTCCAATACAACCCGCAGGATTCGCGCTGGCAGCGTTACAACCTCGCGGCACGCTATTCCCCGGAGATAGCGAAGGTGATCGGCGCAGGCTACCGCTACAACCGCGAGACCAACATCCACCAGGTCGACGTCGCCGGGCAGTGGCCGGTCGCCACCGGCTGGTACGCGGTCGGCCGGGTGAACTACTCGATCGTCGATTCGCGGGCGCTCGAGACGCTCGCCGGCGTGGAGTACAACGCGGGATGCTGGGTGCTGCGCGGCGCGTTCCAGCGCCTGCAGGCGGCGACCAACACGACCTCGAGCGGCTTCTTCCTGCAGCTCGAGCTCAACGGCTTCGGCAGCCTCGGCTCGGACGACATCGTCGAGCTCCTGAAGCGCAACGTCCCCGGCTACGTCGTTACGAACCCGACCGAAAGCCGCCTCATTCCGCCGAGCATGCGCCCGGCGCTGCCGTTCCAGCAGACGTACTAGCCCGCGGCGATGCGAGCGAGAGCCGGTTTCATGGTGCTTTGCGCCGCGCTGGCGTGGCACGCCGCCGCGCCCGCGCAGACGCAGCAGGGCCACGTGCCGCGGCCCGGCGAGGAGGCGGGCCAGGCGAAGCCGAGGGCCGCACCGCGCATCGAGATCGTGGACCGCATCGTCGCGGTGGTCGGCAAGGAGGTGGTGACGAAGTCGGAGCTCGACGAGCGTCGCGAATTCGCCGAGCGCCAGCTGCGGCGCCAAGGCACCCCGCTGCCCGAGCGCGCCTTGCTGGAGCGCCAGATCCTCGAGCGCCTGATCGTCGACAAGGCGCAGCTGCAGCTCGCGCGCGACAGCGGCATCCGCGTCGAGGAGACGCAGCTCGACCGGGCGCTGGAACGCGTCGCCGAGCAGAACCGCATGACGCTGCCGCAGTTCCGGCAGGCGCTGGAGAAGGACGGCGTCGCGTTCGCGCGCTTCCGCGAGGAGGTGCGCCAGCAGATCCAGATGCAGCGCCTGCGCGAGCGCGAGGTCGACGACCGCATCGAGGTGAGCGACGCCGAGATCGACCAGTACCTGACCGATCAGAAGGCCGGCGCCGGAGCGCGCAGCGAGTACAACCTCGCGCACGTGCTCGTGCGCCTGCCCGAGCAGGCGAGCCCCGAGCAGATCGAGGCGGCGCGCAAGAAGGCCGAGAAGGCGCGCGACGACGCGCTCGCGGGGGTCGACTTTGCCAAGGTCGCGGCGAGCTACTCGGACGCCTCCGACGCGCTCTCCGGCGGCGCGATCGGCTGGCGCGGCGAGGACCGACTGCCGGAGCTGTTCACCGCCGCGCTGCACGGCATGAAGGTCGGCGAGGTGAGCGGCGTGCTGCGCTCTCCCGGCGGCTTTCACGTCATCAAGCTCCTGGAGCGGCGCGGCGCCGACGAAGGCGCGCCGGTGCAGCAGACGCATGCGCGCCACATCCTGATCCGCACCAGCGAGGTCGTGTCGGAGGCCGACGCGCAACGCCGGCTGCGCGACCTGCGCGAGCGCATCGTCACCGGCGGCGCGGATTTCGCCGAGCTCGCGCGCGCCAACTCCGCCGACGGCAGCGCCTCGCAGGGCGGCGACCTCGGCTGGCTGCTGCCGGGCGACACCGTGCCCGACTTCGAGCGCGCGATGAACGCGCTCAAGGTGGGCGAGGTCAGCCAGCCCGTGAAGTCGCCCTTCGGCTGGCACCTGATCCAGGTGATGGAGCGGCGCGCGGCCGGCCTGTCGCCCGAGCGCCGGCGCATGCAGGCGCGCCAGGCGATCAAGGAGCGCAAGTCCGACGAGGCCTACCAGGACTGGCTGCGCCAGCTTCGAGACCGCACCTACGTCGAGCTGCGCCTCGAGGACAGGTGAAGCCGCGCAAACGGCTCGGGCAGCATTTCCTGCACGATCCCGCGGTACTGCAGCGCATCGTCGAGGCGATCGCGCCGGCGCGCGAGGACGCCGTCGTCGAGATCGGTCCGGGCGAGGGCGCGCTCACGCGGCCGCTGCTGGAGCGCCTGGAGCGCCTCACCGCGATCGAGCTCGACCGCGACCTCGCGGCGAGCCTGCGGCGGGAATTTCCGCCGCAGAGGCTCTCGGTCGTCGGCGCCGATGCGCTCGATTTCGATTTCTCGGCCCTTCCCGTCGGCGTTCGCGTCGTCGGCAACCTGCCCTACAACATCTCTACGCCGCTGCTGTTCCACCTCGCGCGCTACGCGGACCGCGTGCGCGACATGCACTTCCTGCTGCAGAAGGAAGTCGTCGACCGCATGGTCGCGCGGCCCTCGACGCCGGACTACGGCCGCCTGTCGGTGATGCTGCAAGTGCGCTTCGCGATGGCGAAGCTCTTCGAGGTCGGCCCCGGCGCCTTCCGCCCGCCGCCGAAGGTCGATTCGGCGCTCGTGCGCCTCGTGCCGCTTCCGGGCAAGCCCGATTGCGACGCAACGCAGCTGGAAAGGATCGTTCGCGGCGCGTTCAGCGCGCGGCGCAAGACCTTGCGCAACGCTCTGCCGCTGAAGGCGGAGGACTACCTGGCGCTGCGCCTCGATCCGAAGCTCAGGCCGGAAAACCTCGCGCCTGCCGATTACGTGCGCGTCGCGCGGCTCCTCAGCGGCGCGAGCGCTCGATGAACTCGATCTTGTAGCCGTCCGGGTCCTGCACGAAGGCGATCACGGTCGTGCCGCCCTTCACCGGGCCGGCCTCGCGCGTCACCGTGCCGCCCTTCGCCTTCACGTCCGCGCAGGCTTTGGCGACGTCGGGCATCTCCAGGGCGATGTGGCCGAAGCCGGCGCCGAGGTCGTACTTGTCGACGCCGTAGTTGTAGGTGAGCTCGATCACCGCGGCCTTGTCCTCGGTGTCGTAGCCGACGAAGGCGAGCGAGTACTTCTGCTCGGGCCGGTCGGTGGTGCGTAGCAGCTTCATGCCGAGCACTTCGGTGTAGAACTTGACGGAGCGCTGCAGGTCGCCGACCCGCAGCATGGTGTGCAGCATTCTCATCGTGGCTTGTCCTCAGATCCGGGGCAGGGTGGCGGCGTCGCGCTCGATGCGCTCGCGCGCCTCGCGCCAGTAAGGATACAGCCATTCGACGAGCGCCCAGAAGCGCTGCGAATGGTTGAGCTCCACGAGGTGCGCGACCTCGTGCGCGACCACGTAGTCGGCGAGCGCTGGATCGAGGTGAACCAGGCGCCAGGCGAGGCGGATGCGCCCGCGCGCGGTGCACACGCCCCACTGCGTGCGCGCGCTGGAGAGCGATAAGGGCGGCGGCGTGAGGCTCACGCGCGCGGCGTAGTGCGCGACGCGCGGCGCGAGCAGCTCCAGCGCGCGGGCCTTCAGCCAGCGCAGCGTCAGCTCGCGTACCGCGCCCCGGTTGTGCGGCGCGGGCAGGCTGACGCGCAGCTCGTCGCCGGCGTGCAGCACCGCGCGGTCGCCCTTCGCCACCACGAGCGTCACGGGCCGGCCGTGCAGCGGCAGCACTTCGCCCGTTTCGCCGAAGATGGTGACCGGCGAGCCCAGCGCCGCGCGCTCGTCGAGCTTCTCCAGGATCCAGCCGGCCTTCTCGCGCAGGAAGCCCTCGATCTCGCGCCAGGGCGCGCGCAACGGCGCGGCGACCGTCAGGCCGTCGCCGTTGACGCGCAGGCCGATCGTGCGCCGCCGCCGCCGCTGGAAGCGATACTCGACCCGGCGGCCGTGCAGCAGCGCGCGGCGCAGCGGCGCGTCGGCCGCGTGCGGCGGGTCATCGAACAGGTTCAGCTGTCCAGGCTGCGCTGCTGCGTCTCGATCCACATTTCCGCCAAAGCGTTGATGTCCTCCGGGCTGCGCCCCGCGCTGTCGATCGCCGGCCCGATGCGCACCGTGACCTCGCCCGGGTACTTGAGGAACGAGTTGCGCGGCCAGAGCTTGCCCGCATTGTGCGCCACCGGCACGACCGGCGCTGCGGCGGCGGCCGCGAGCCAGGCGCCGCCGGGCTGGTAGCGGCGCCGCTCGCCCGGCTTCACGCGCGTGCCCTCGGGAAACACCACCACCCAGAAGCCCTGCTCGAGGCGCCGGCGGCCGCGCCGCGCGATCTGGCGCAGCGCGGCGAGGCCGCGGCCGCGGTCGATCGCGATCGGGCTCATGAGCGCCAGGCCCCAGCCGAAGAACGGCAGCCAGAGCAGCTCGCGCTTGAGCACGTGCACCTGCGGCGGAAAGATCTGCTGGTAGGCGAGCGTCTCCCAGGCCGACTGGTGCTTGGAGAGGATCACCGCGGGAACGGCCGGCAGGTGCTCGCGTCCCTCTACGCGCCAGCGCACGCCGCATATGAGGCGCAGGCACCACAGCACGAGACGCGACCAGCCCGAGATCACGCGGTAGCGCGCCAGGCGCGGCAGCGGCGCGCTGGCGAACGCGACCAGCGCATACGGCGGGGTGATGACGACGAGCGCGAGCCAGAACAGGGCCGAGCGCAGGACCGTGATCACGGCGCGGCGCCCGGCCGCGTCACGGCGCAAGGCGCGCGGCGACGGCGGCGAGATCCGCGAATACCTCGGTGCCGGGCGGCAGGCCGCCCGCTTCGCGCGTCGTCCTGCCCTTGCCGGTGAGCACGAGATAGGGCTTGCAGCCGACGGCGGCGGCGGCCTGCAGGTCGCGCAGCGCGTCGCCCACCATCGGCACGCCCGCGAGATCGACGTCCATGCGGGCCGCGATCTCGCGCAGCAGTCCCGGCTTGGGCTTGCGGCACTCGCAGTCGGCCTCCGCGGCGTGCGGGCAGAAGAAGATCGCGTCGATGCGCCCGCCGGCCTGCACGACGGCGCGGTGCAGCTCGGCGTGGATCGCGTTCAGCATCGCCATGTCGAACAGGCCCCGCGCGATGCCCGACTGGTTGGTCGCCACCACGCAGCGCCAGCCGCGCTGCGTGAGGCGCGCGATCGCCTCCAGGCTGCCCGGCAGCGGCCGCCACTCCGCGGGCGACTTGATGTACTGGTCGCTGTCGTGATTGATCGTGCCGTCGCGGTCCAGGATCACGAGCTTCATGCGGGCGGTGCTTCCTTCATGCTTCAGACGGCGAGCTTGGACAGATCGGCGACGCGGTTCATGGCGTCGCGCAGGTCGCGCAGCAGCGCGAGGCGGCCGCGCCGAAGCTTCTCGTCCTCGACCATCACCATCACCTTGTCGAAGAAGGCGTCCACGGGCGCCTTCAGCACCGCGAAGCTCTTCAGGTAACCGGTGTAATCGCCCCGCTCGTAGAGCGCCTTCGCGGACTCGGAGGTCTTGCGGATCGCCTCGAACAGCGCCTGCTCGGCGGGCTCCTTCAGCTCGGCGATCTCGACGCCGGCGAACTTCTCGCCCTTAGTCTCCGCCTGGCGCAGGATGTTGGCGACGCGCTTGTTCGCCGCGGCGAGGCTCTCCGCCTCGGGCAGTAGCTGGAAGGCCTTGACCGCGTCTAGCTGCAGCAGCACCACGCCCAGGTTGGCCGGCGACTTGCTGAGCACGGACTCGATCTGCAGCGTCGAGTAGCCGAGCTCCTTCAGGTAGCTCGCGAAGCGCTCGTAGACGAACAGCTGAAGCTCGACCTCCGCCTGCTTCTCGAACGGCGCGAAGGCCGCCTTCGAAAGCTCGTGCAGCGAGAGGAACAGCCGGTTCTCCACCAGGATGCGCACGACGCCGAGCGCGGCGCGGCGCAGTCCGAAGGGATCTTTGTCGCCGCTGGGCTGCTGGCCGATGCTGAACAGGCCGGCGATGGCGTCGAGCTTGTCGGCGAGCGCGACCGCGCAGGCGACGTCGCCCTCGGGCAGCCGGTCGCCCGCGAAGCGCGGGCGGTAGTGCGCCTCGATCGCGTCGGCGACTTCGGGAGGCTCCTTGTCGTGCAGAGCGTAGTAGCGGCCCATCACGCCCTGCAGCTCGGGGAATTCGCCCACCATGCCGGTGAGCAGGTCCGCCTTGGCGAGCCAGGCGGCGCGCTCGGCGAGCGCGGCGTCGGCCTTGAGCTGGCGCGCGATCTTGCCGGCGAGCAGCTGCACGCGCTCGACGCGCTCGAGCTGGCTGCCGAGCTTGTTGTGGTAGACGACCTTGGCGAGCTGCGGCACGCGCTCCTCGAGGCGGGTCTTGCGATCCTGGTCGTAGAAGAAGCGCGCATCCTCCAGCCGCGGGCGCACCACGCGCTGGTTGCCGCCGACGATATGCCGCGGGTCGGCGACCTGCATGTTGGAGACGATGAGGAACTTGCCCGTGAGCCTGCCGTCCGCGCCGAACAGCGGAAAGTACTTCTGGTTCTGCCGCATCGTCAGGATCAGGCACTCCTGCGGTACGGCGAGGAAGGCCTTGTCGAACTCGCCCACGTAGACGCTCGGATGCTCGACCAGCGCGGTCACCTCGTCGAGCAGTCCCCCGTAGTCGCCGAGACCGGCCTTCAACTCCTTGGATTTTTCGTTCAGGAGCTTTTCAATTTCAGCCCGGCGCGCGGCGAATTCGACGAGGACCTTGCCTTCGTCTTCCAGCTTCTTCTCGTACTGATCGGCACTCGACAGCACGATCTCGGCCTTGCCCATGAACCGGTGCCCGCGCGTCTTGTTGCCCGACTTCAGGCCCATCACCTCGCCCGGGACGACTTTCGTGCCGTGCAGCATCACCAGGCCATGCACCGGCCGTACAAACTGCGCTTCACCAGCGCCCCAGCGCATGACTTTCGGTATGGGGAGCTTCTTGAGCGCCTTTTCGACGATCTCCGCGAGGACCGCTTCCAGCTTCACTCCCGCGAGCTTCACGTTGGCGACCACGATTTCGCCCTTCGGGGTCTGGCGGCGCTGAAGAGAATCGACGGCGACGCCGTGCTTGCGCGCGAACCCCTCGACGGCCTTGGCGTTCGAGCTGACCGGGCCATCGACGAGATTCTCCGAATCATGGCCCGCGGCCCGAACGTTTGCCATCGCAACAGCCAGCCGACGCGGGGTCGCGAAGGTGGCGTGCCGCGGATCGCGATTCCTAAGGCGATGCTTGATGAGTTCGGAAGTCACCTCCGCAGCGAACGCTTCGCTGAGCTGACGCAGGGACTTCGGCGGCAACTCCTCGGTCAGGAGCTCGACCAGCAGAGTCGCTTCGCTCACTTCTTCACCATCGGGAAGCCGAGCCGCTCGCGCGAGTCGTAGTAGGCCTGCGCCACGGCGCGGGCGAGGGCGCGCACGCGGCCGATGTAGGCGGCGCGCTCGGTGACTGAGATCGCGCCGCGCGCATCGAGCAGGTTGAAGGTGTGCGAGCTCTTCAGCACCATCTCGTAGGCGGGCAGCACGCACTGCGCTTCGATCAGGCGCTTCGCTTCCGCCTCAAATTCGCCGAAGTGACGAAACAGCATATCGGCGTTGGAGAGCTCGAAGTTGTAGCGCGACTGCTCGACCTCGTTCTGGTGGTAGACGTCGCGGTAGGTGACGCCGGGCGTCCATTCCAGATCGAAGATGCTGTCCTTGCCCTGCAGGTACATCGCCAGGCGCTCCAGGCCGTAGGTGATCTCGCCCAGCACCGGCTTGCAGGGCAGGGATCCGACTTCCTGGAAATAGGTGAACTGCGTGATCTCCATGCCGTCCAGCCACACCTCCCAGCCCAGGCCCCAGGCGCCCAGGGTCGGCGACTCCCAGTCGTCCTCCACGAAGCGGATGTCGTGCTCCTGCGGATTGATGCCGAGGCTCTTCAGCGACTCCAGGTAGACGTCCTGGATGTCGACGGGCGAGGGCTTGAGCGCCACCTGGTACTGGTAGTAGTGCTGCAGGCGGTTCGGGTTGTCGCCGTAGCGCCCGTCCTTCGGCCGGCGCGAGGGCTGCACGTACGCGGCGTTCCAGGGCTCCGGGCCGATCGCGCGCAGGAATGTCGCGGTGTGGAAGGTGCCCGCGCCCATCTCCATGTCGTAGGGCTGCAGCAGCGCGCAGCCGCGCCGGTCCCAGAAGTCGTTCAGGCGCAGGATGAGTTGCTGGAAGCTGAGCATCGGCGGGAACGTGCGCCTGAATTCTAGCGGCTGCGCCTGCGCCAGGCGAAGAACGCGAGCAGCAGGCAAAGCGCGATCGCCGGGCCGTCAGAGACCGCGACGTAAGGCGTGGCGCCCGAGCGGCCCTGCGCGCTCGCGTCCAGGCGGCCTTCGGCGAACTGCGGCAGGCGCGCGAGCACCGCGCCGTCGGCGCCGATCACCGCCGTGACGCCGGTGTTGGCGACGGTAAGGTGCATGCGGCCGGTCTCGAGCGCGCGCATGCGCGCGATCTGCAAGTGCTGGCCGGGAGCGAGCGAGTCGCCGAACCAGGCGACGTTGGAGACGTTGACGAGCAGCGTGGCCTCGGGCAGCTGGCGCAGGATCTCGGCGCCGTAGGCGTCCTCGTAGCAGATGTTGACGGCGATCTTCTGGCCCGCCGCGGCGATCGGCGTCGGCAGCGAGCGGCCGCGCGCGAAATCCGCCATCGGGATGCGCAGCCACCCGCGCACGATGGCGCCGAAGCCGGGCGGCACGAACTCGCCGAACGGCACCAGGTGCGACTTGTCGTAGTAGGCCTGCGGCGACAGGCCGAGATTCACCACGCTGTTGAAGTATTCCCCGCCGCCGTTGCGGCGCACGACGCCGAGCAGCAGGTCGCCGCCGTCGCGCGCCGCCAGCTCCCGCAGGCGCCGCAGGTACGCCGGGTCGACGAGGTCGAGAAAGCGCGGCAGGGCGGTTTCGGGCAGCACGATGAGGCGCGCGCGGCTCGCCTCGACCAGCCGCTCGTAGGTCGCGAGCGTGCGCTCGTAGCGCGCCGGGTCGAACTTCAGGTCCTGGGGCACGTTGCCTTGCACGAGGCTCACGCTCAGCGGCTCGCCCTGCGGCGCGGTCCAGGCCGCCGTCTGCAGCGCTGCGCCCGCGACGCCGAGCGCGGCGAAGCCCGCGGCCGCAGCCCAGCGCGCGCGCCCCGCGGCGATCATCTGCAGCAGGCTCGCGGCGGCGAGCACGGCGAGAGACACGAGGTAGACGCCGCCCAGCGGCGCGTAGCCCGCGAGCGGCGTGTCGATCGCCGCGGTCCCAGCCGAGAGCCAGGGAAAGCCGGTGAGCACCCAGCCGCGCAGCCATTCGGCGAGCGCCCAGCAGGCGGGAGCGGCGAGCGCGCGCCACGCGGGCGGCGCGAGCCTCGCCTGCGCCCAGCCGGCCGCCGCGGGAAAGAGCGCGAGGAAAGCGCAGAAGGCGAGCGTGGCGAAAGCCGCGAGAGGCGCGGGCATGGCGCCGAACCGGTGCAGGCTCACGTAGACCCAGGACACGCCAGCGAGGAACAGGCCCAGCCCGAACCAGAAGCCGAGCACGAACGCCTGCCGTGGCGCCTCGGCACGCGCCCACAGGTGCAGCAGCACCGCGAGCGCGGCGAGCAGCACTGGAAACAGGTCGACAGGCGAGAATCCCGCCACCGCCGCCGCGCCGGCTGCGAAGGCCATGAAAATCTGGGTCAGAGCCCGATTTCGCGGCGATTTCCCCGCGGCATCCCGGGACAATTTGAAATCGGGCTCTGACCCCGATTCTTCCCTCACGTCTTCGGCTTCTCTACGATCAGCGTATAGACGCGCCGGCTGTCGGCGCGCAGCACCTGGAACTTGAGCCCGGCGATCGAGAGCGTCTCGCCGCGGCGCGGCAGGCGCCCGAGGTGCGCGATCACCAGGCCGCCCACCGTGTCGTGCTCCGCGTCGGAGAACTCGGTGCCGAAAGCGGCGTTGAAGTCGGAGATCTGCGTGAGCGCCTTCACGCGATAGCGGCCCCCGGGCTCCGAGAGGATGTTGTCGCTCGCCTCGTCGAAGTCGTACTCGTCCTCGATGTCGCCGACGATCTGCTCGAGCACGTCCTCGATAGTGACCAGGCCCCCCACCCCGCCGTACTCGTCGACCACGATCGCCATGTGGTTGCGGCTGGCGCGGAACTCGCGCAGCAGCACGTTCAGGCGCTTGGATTCCGGCACGAAGATCGCCGGGCGCAGCATCTCGCGCACGTTGAACGGCTCCTCGCCCGCGTAATGGCGCAGCAGATCCTTGGCGAGCAGCACGCCGATCACGTCGTCGCGGTTCTGATCGATCACGGGGAAGCGCGAGTGCGCGGTGCCGATCACCTGTGGGATGAACTTGTCGACCGGCTCGTGGATGTCGATCACGTCCATGCGCGCGCGCGGGATCATGATGTCGCGCACCTGCGTCTCGGACACCGTGAGCGCGCCCTCGATGATCGACAGCGCGTCGGCGTCGAGCAGGTTCCTCTGGTAGGCCGAGCGCAGCAGGCGCGTGAGCGCGGCGCGGTCCGCGGGCTCGCGCAGCAGCAGCGCGGTGAGGCGCTCGAGCAGACTGGGGCCGGCGGGGCTGGTCATTGCGGGGAGAGCCCCTATTCTAGCGCCGCAGCCTAGACGTACGGGTCGGAGAAGCCGAGGCGCCGCAGGATGCGGATCTCGGCGCGCTCCATGCGGGCGGCGTCGGCTCTGCGCAGGTGATCGAGTCCGCGCAGGTGCAGAGCGCCGTGCACCACGAGATGCGCGTAGTGCGCGCGCAGCGTCTTGCGCTGCGCGCGCGCCTCGCGCGCGATCACCGGATGGCACAGCACGATGTCGCCGCTGCCGCCGCCATACGGAAACGAAAGCACGTTCGTCGCGTAGTTCTTTCTCCTGAAGCGCTTGTTCAGTCGTCGACCTTCCGCGAGGCCCACGATGCGCAAGGTGATCTCCGCGCGTGAGGCTTCACGCGCATATCGCCTGAGCAGGGCAGCGGCAGGCGCGCCCGCTGCCGTCCTCTGCACGACGACGCTACTTCGCGGGCGGGTTTTCTTCGGCGTTCTTTTCGTAGGCATCGATGATGCGCGCGACCAGCGGGTGGCGCACCACGTCGGCGGCGGTGAAGTCGGTGAAGGCGATGCCGCGCACGCCGGCGAGGATGCGGCGCGCCTCCACGAGGCCGCTCTTCTGGCCGCGCTGCAGGTCGATCTGCGTGACGTCGCCCGTCACCACCGCCTTGGCGCCGAAGCCGATGCGCGTGAGGAACATCTTCATCTGCTCCGGCGTGGTGTTCTGCGCTTCATCGAGGATGATGAAGGCGTGGTTGAGCGTCCTGCCGCGCATGTAGGCGAGCGGCGCGAGCTCGATCATGCCGCGCTCGAGCAGCTTGCCGGTCTTCTCGAAGCCCATGAGGTCGTACAGCGCGTCGTACAGCGGGCGCAGGTACGGATCCACCTTCTGCGCGAGGTCGCCCGGCAGGAAGCCCAGGCGCTCGCCGGCTTCCACCGCGGGACGCACCAGCACGATGCGCTTGACCTTGTCGCGCTCGAGCGCGTCCACCGCGCAGGCGACCGCGAGGTAGGTCTTGCCGGTGCCCGCCGGCCCGACGCCCAGCGTGATGTCGTGCGCGAGGATGTTGTCGATGTACTGCACCTGGTGCGGCGTGCGGCCGTGCAGCTCGGGGCGGCGCGTGAGCAGCTGGGACTTGCCCTCCTCCTTCGGCGGAAAGTCCTTGCGCGCGACCTCGGCGAGACCGAGCTGCACGTCGTCGATGGAAAGATCGTCGGCCGCGAGCTCGTAGAAACGCCGCAGCGCGCGCGCGGCCTGCGCCGCGGGCTCGGGCGCGCCGCGCACCGAGAAGCGAGCGCCGCGGCGCGCGATCTCGACGTCGAGCGCCGATTCAATCTGCCGCAGGTTGGCGTCCATCGCGCCGCACAGGCGCGCGAGGCGCCGGTTGTCGACCGGCTCGAGCCGGAGCTGGACCGGCGGCGTGGCCAGCCTATGCCGCATTCAACATTTCGCCGCGCAACGTGTGATGCCGGGCTTCGGTGATCTTCAGATCGACGAACCGGCCGGCGAGTTCCGCGCGCGCCGGGAAGTTCGCGATCCTGTTGTTCTCCGTCCGCGCCGCGAGCTCACGCGCGTCACGCTTCGAAGGTCCTTCGACCAATACGCGCTGGCGGCTTCCCACCATCGACTCGCTCACCGCGCGCGCCTGCGCCTCGAGCTGCGCCTGCAGCCGCTGCAGCCGCTCCTGCTTCTGCGCCAGCGGCACCGCGTCCGCCATCTCGGCGGCCGGCGTGCCCGGGCGCGCGCTGTAGAGGAAGGAGTACGAGCCGTCGAAGGCGAGCTCGCGCGCGAGCGCGAGCGTCGCCTCGAAATCGGCCGCCGTCTCGCCCGGGAAGCCGACGATGAAATCCGAGGTGAGCGCTACGTCGGGGCGCGCCTTGCGCAGGCGGCGCACGATCGAGCGGTACTCGAGCACCGTGTAGCCGCGCTTCATCGCCGCGAGCACGCGGTCCGAGCCCGACTGCACGGGCAGGTGCACGTGCGCCGCGAGCTTCGCGCAGCCGGCGTGCGCGTCGATCAGGCGCTGCGTGAACTCGCGTGGGTGCGAAGTCGTGTAGCGAATTCGCTCAATTCCCGGAATTTCATTTATATAAAAAAGCAATTCCGCAAAATCCTGCTCGACCCCCTCGATTTTGCCGCGCCAGGCATTGACGTTCTGGCCGAGCAGCGTCACTTCCTTCACGCCCCGCGCGGCGAGGCCGGCGATCTCGGCGATCACGTCGTCGAACGGGCGCGAGACCTCCGGGCCGCGCGTGTAGGGCACCACGCAGAAGCTGCAGTACTTGCTGCAGCCCTCCATGATCGAGACGAAGGCGCTTGCGCCTTGCGCGCCCGCCTGCGGCAGCTGGTCGAATTTCTCGATCGCGGGGAAGCTCACGTCCACCTGCGGCCGGCCGCTCGCACGCCGCCGCTCGAGCAGCTCGGGCAGCCGGTGCAGCGTCTGCGGGCCGAACACCACGTCCACGTAGGGCGCGCGCTCGACGATCGCGCCGCCCTCCTGGCTCGCGACGCAGCCGCCTACGGCGATCATCAGGCCCGGGTTGGCCCGCTTCAGGTGCTTGATGCGGCCCAGGTCCGCGAAGACCTTCTCCTGCGCCTTCTCCCGCACCGAGCAGGTGTTGAAGACGATGAGGTCGGCCTCGTGCGGCGCCGCGGCCGGCGCGCTGCCTGCGGCTGCAGCGAGCACGCCGGAGATCTTCTCCGAGTCGTACTCGTTCATCTGGCAGCCGAAAGTGCGGATGTAGTGCTTGCCTGGCATGGGGGGCCGATGAGGGGCTGCGCGGCGCGAGAGCGCGGGCGGCCTAGCGCCGCGCGTCCGGCTGCGCGGCTTCCTGCGGCGAGAGGATCCACGCCCGGTGCAGCTTGCCGTCGGGCGCGAGCAGGTACTTGACGAGCGCGCTGCCGCGAAGCGACATCGGCAGCACGATGAGGTTGCGCGCGTCGCGCACCTGCGCACCCGCCGCGAGCTCGACTCGCCGTCCATCGATCGTGACGGCCATGGCTTCCAGAGGGGCCAGCGTGCCGCGCTTGGCGTCCGCGGGGATCGCGCGCAACTGCGCCTGTGCCGTCGCCGCGGCGGCTGCCAGTGCAAGGCCCATCAGGAGTTTGCGAATCACGCGGCGAGTCTACCGAAAAGGGGGTGGTGGCGAATCAGGGACTCGAACCCCGGACACACGGATTATGATTCCGCTGCTCTAACCAGCTGAGCTAATTCGCCCCGGTGAAAAGGGCGCGCATTTTCGCGCAAAAGGGGCCTGAAGTCAAAGAGTTGAGAGAAAAGGTGGGCATCGTAGGCAAGGACTTCGAGGTGGCGGTGGCGGGCGGCGGCATGATCGGCGCGGCGCTCGCGCGCGCGCTCGGGCTCGCGCAGCCGGGCGCGCGCATCGCCCTCGTGTCGAGCGGGCCGGTGCCGGCGCCCGCCGCGGGCGAGGGGTTCGATGCGCGCGTGTACGCGCTCAGCCCGGGCAACGCCGGATTCCTCGCGCGCCTTGGCGCCTGGCGCGCGATCGAGGAGCGGCATCGCACGCCCGTGCACCGCATGCGCGTGCACGGCGACGACGGTGCGTCGGCGATCGAATTCGACGCCTACCGCGGCGGCGCAAGCGAGCTCGCCTGGATCGTCGAGGACCGCCGCGTCCAGGCGGCGCTCCGGGGCGCGCTGGACGGGCAGGCCGCGCTGTCGCTGCATCGCTCGCCGGTGCGCGGCCTGCAGATCTCGGAAACACGCGCCGTGCTGCAGCTCGAGGACGGCAGCGAGGTCGGCGCGCAGCTCGTGGTGGGCGCCGATGGCGCGCACTCGCTGGTGCGCGAGCGCGCGGGCATCGCGAGCGAGGCGCAGGCCTACGGGCAGACCGCGGTGGTGGCGAACTTCGCCTGCGAGCGGCCGCACCGCAACGTCGCTTTCCAGTGGTTCCAGGGGAGCGAGAAGCAGGGCGCGATCCTGGCGCTGCTGCCGCTGCCGGGCGATCACGTATCGATGGTCTGGTCGGTGTCGACGGAGCACGCGACCCGGCTGCTTGCGCTCGAGGGCGAGGCGCTCGCGCGCGAGGTTGCCCAGGCGTCGCAGCACGCGCTGGGCGAGCTGCGCGTGGTGACGCCCGCACGCGGCTTCCCGCTGCAGCGCCTCGCGGCCGCGCGTCTTGCCGCGCGGCGCGTAGCGCTCGCGGGCGACGCGGCGCATGTGATCCACCCGCTGGCCGGCCAGGGCGCCAATCTCGGGCTGCAGGACGCGCAGGCGCTCGCCGCGGTGCTGGGCGCGCGCGAGCCGGGGCGCGACGCCGGCGACGCGGCGCTGCTGCGGCGCTACGAGCGCTCGCGCGCCGAGGCGATCCTCGCGATGCGCGCCGCGGTCCACGGCCTGCACCGCCTGTTCGACGCGCCGGGTCCGGTCGCGGCGCGGCTGCGCAACGCGGGACTGAAACTTGCGGACCGGCTGCCTGTCATAAAGAATCTGCTGATGCGCCACGCCATGCAATGATGCCAACTATGACCAGGTTTCTCTTGACGATCTTGCTCCTGCTCGCGCTGCCGGCTCACGCCGGCGAAGCCGAAATTCGCCAGGCGCTCAAGGCGCGCTTTCCCGGCATCCAGGTCGACGGCATCCAGCCCGCGCCGCTGCCGGGCTTCTACGAGGTGCGCTTTCAATCGCGCGGCGGGCCGCAGCTGATGTACTCGGACGCGCAGGGCAATTTCCTCTTCGTCGACGGCCACCTCATCGACGCCAAGAACGGGCGCAACCTGACCGAGGAGCGCCTGCAGAAGCTCACGGCGATCGAGTTCGGCGCGCTGCCGCTCGACATGGCGGTCAAGGTGCAGCGCGGCAGCGGCAAGCGCGTGCTGGCGATGTTCTCCGATCCCTACTGCCCCTACTGCCGGCGCCTCGAGAAGACCCTGCTGCAGATCGACGACATCACGGTGTACGTCTTCATGTACCCGGTGATCCGCCCCAACCTCGCCGACCACTCGCGCGCGGTCTGGTGCGCGCCGGACCGGGCCAAGGCCTGGCTGGACCTGGCGGCGAACGACACGCCCAAGGTGCCATCCAACGGCCCGAATTGCGCCAACCCTGTCGACAAGGTACTCGAGCTCGGCCGCTCGCTGCGCATCACCGGCACGCCGACGCTGTTCTTCGCCAACGGCGATCGCGCGAGCGGCGGCATGGAAGTCCACCAGCTTCGCGCCAAGCTGGACGAGCTGGCGCGCGCGCCGGCGCCGACGCGCAGGAACTGAGTCAGGGCCGCGGCGCGCCTTGCCCGCGCGGCCAGAAGATCCACAGCCGGCCGCGCTGGCGCATGCGGCCGGCGAGCGTGCCCGCTTCGGCGCCGCTGCCCCAGAAGAAGTCGGCGCGCACCGGGCCGCGGATCGCCCCGCCCGTGTCCTGCGCCGCCATCAGGCGCTCGAGCGGGCGCGCGGAGAGCGGATAGGTCGTGGCGAGGTAGAGCGGCGCGCCGAGCGGAACGTAGCGCGGATCGACCGCGAGGCTGTAGCCGGCGCTGAGCGGCACGCCGAGCGTGCCGGCCGGTCCCGGCTCGCCGGCGGCGCCAAGCTCGCGGAAGAAGACGTAGCTCGGGTTCGAATCGAGCAACGCGCGCAGCTTGCGCGGATTGGCCGCGGCCCAGGCCTTGATACCCTGCATCGACGCCTGGTCGAGCGTCATCTCGCGCTGCGCGACGAGGTACCGGCCGATCGAGCGATAGGGATGGCCGTTCTGGTCGGCGTAGCCCAGGCGAATCCGCTCGCCCGTCTCGAGCGCGATCTGCCCGGAGCCCTGGATCTGCATGAAGAAAAGCTCCACCGGGTCCTCGACCCAGGCGAGCACCGCTGCGCGGAAACCGTTGCCGTCCTCGATCTCGGCGCGCGTGCGGTACGGCACGAGGCGGTTGCCCTCGAGCCGTCCGCGCAGCCGCAGCCCCTTCAGCTCCGGATGCACGCTGTCGAGGTCCACCGTGATCAGGTCCGCGGGCGCGCCGTAGACCGGGACGCTGAAGCGCGCGCTGCGCGCGCGGCTGCCCGCGAGCACCGGCTCGTAGTAGCCGGTGATCGTGCCGTCGGCAGCGCCGTCGGCTGCGGCGATCGTCCAGGCGTCGAAACTGGATTCGATGAACGCACGCGCCGCGGCTTCGTCCTCGGGCGGCAGCTCGCGCGCGGCCTCGCAGGCGCGCCGCAGCGGGCTCGCCGCGGCCAGGCGCGCACAAGCCGAGGCGAACGCGCGCAGGCCCGGCGCGAGCGCCGCGTCGGCCCAGCCGGGGATCGCGCCGAAGGGCACCTGCTGCAGCTTCGCCTCCGGCGCGCGCGGCGGCGCGGGGCAGGCGGCGCATTCGGCGCAGGCCGGGCACCTGGGCTCCGGTCCGGCGCAGCCGGCGAGGATTAGAATCGAAACGAAGAGCGGAGCGAGCGAACGCGCAATGTGGGTCATCTATCTCGAAATGGGCGTCGCGCTTGCGATGCTCTTGCTGATCGTGTGGTTCACCTGGCCGCGCAAGCGGCCGCAACCGCCGCCGGCCGACAAGGACGCAGATTGAAGCCTCGCGCGAGGCCGGTCAAGCCGGTGCGCAGCCCGTGGCACGGAGTTGGATTACAGTGGCGCCCATGGCGAAAAGGCCGGACGAGAGCCTGCGCGCGCGCGCGCATCATCTGCTGTCGCGCGAGGAGAGCGGCTCGGGAGGGCTGACGCTGCGCACGGGGCTGGTGCTGCTCATCGCGGTCAGTGTCACCGCCGCCATCCTCAAGTCCGTCCCGGACATCGGCAACCTGCACGGCGCGCTGCTCGACCTCGTGCTCGTGCTCACCACGATGGGATTCGCGATCGAGTACGTGCTGCGGATCTGGACCGCGGCCGACAATCCCGGGGCGCAAGCCGGCAACGGCAGTGCCGCGCGCGAACGCTGGCGCTACATGACTTCGCTGCCCGGCGTCATCGACCTCGTCGCCGCGATCCCGTTCGCGCTCGCGCCGCATATCGGCCTCAACCTGGACTGGCTGGACATCGTGCCGATCTTCAAGCTGCTGCGTCACACCGCGGCGTTCCAGTTCCTCGTCGAGGCCGTCTACAGCGAGCGCCGCGTGCTCGGCAGCGCGGCGGTGCTGATGCTCGCGCTGCTGGTGTTCCAGTCCAGCCTGGTCTATTACTTCGAGCGCGAGGCGCAGCCCGGCAAGTTCGGCAGCATCCCGGCGGCCATGTGGTGGGGCATCGTCACGCTGACCACGGTGGGCTACGGCGACGTCACGCCGGTGACGCTCTGGGGGCGCATGGCCGGCGGACTCACCGCGGTGATGGGCCTGTGCATGTTCGCGATCCCGGTCGGCAGCATCGCCTCGGCGTTCGTCGAGGCGGTGCGCCGGCGCGAGTTCGTCGACACCTGGAACCTGGTGGCGAAGGTGCCGTTGTTCCGGACGCTGGATGCGGCGCGCATCGCGGCCGTGGCCGGCGTGCTGCGCGCGCGGCGCGCCGAGCGGGGCGAGCGCCTCATCCGCAAGGGCGATGACGCCGATTCGATGTACTTCATCGTCAGCGGCGAAGTCGAGATCGACACCGAGACGAGCGCCGCGAAGGGACGCCTCACCAGCGGCGACTTCTTCGGCGAGATCGCGCTGATCGCGGACCGCCAGCGCACCGCGACGGTGACCGCGCTCGAGCCCTGCAAGCTGCTCGTGCTGCACAAGGACGACTTCGAGAGCTTCATGGGGGCGCATCCCGATCTGCGCATCGCGGTGCGCGAGGCCGCGGCCAAGCGCCTGCAGGAGCTCGGCTAGCTAGCGGCGCGGCGCGCGCCGCTGCACGATCGATTCCAGCGTCTTGCGCGCCTCGGCCTGCAGCGGCCCGCCGAGCGCCACCGCGGCTCGCGCCGCCCGCTCGGCTTCGTCCAGGCGCCCGAGCTCGGCGAGCACCTGCGCGTGGTTGTTGAGCGCGGCGACCGAGTCCGGATGCGCCTTCGCCGCGCGCCGCAAGGCGCGCTCGGCGGCCGCCCGGTCGCCGAGCGCGTACTCGGTGTTGCCCAGGCCGATCAGCCCGGCGAGGCTCGCCGGCCAGCGCTCGAGGAGAGCGCGGTAGCTGGCGCGCGCCTCGCGCGGCCTGCCGGCCTGCTCGAGCGCGGCGATCGCGGCGCCCAGTTCAGGCTCGTGCGCGCTCGCGGGCAGCCGGCCGGGCGCGAGCGCGAGCATCGACCAGTACCCGCCGTCGCGCCACAGGAACTCGAGGAAGCCGAAATCCCATTCCTCGCGCGGGCGCGCGCCCGAGCGCACGACGAAGATTCGCCGCTCCAGGTCGTAGCCGAGGATCACCGCGTAGTGCCAGATCGGCGCGATGCGAAGCGAGAGGTTGAGGAGCACCACCGCGGGCGTGCCCGCGGCGAGCTCGCGCAGCAGGTCCTGCATGCGCGGCGCCAGGGGGTAGGCGAGCAGCCCGGAGCGTCGCGTCGCGCCCAGCATCTCGGCCTGCAGGCTGCCGTGGCGGCCGGGCAAGTAGACCAGCGGCCTCAGCGCCTCCACATCGGCGTGCACGCCCGCCGGCGCGAACACCATCGCCAGCGCCGCGGGGCCGCAGAGGAAGTCCTCAGGCGGGTAGAACGGAACGCCGGCGATTTCGACGCGCGGCGGCAGGCCGCCAGGCGCCTGCGCCCGCAGCGCCTCGCTCTGCGGCAGCGAAACGCAGCCCGCGAGGCAGAACGCCAGCGCGAGCGCGCAGCACGCGAATCTCAGGCGCCGGCGCCAGAGCGCGCGCATGCGCTAGACCGCGACGTTCAGCTCCGCGGAGACTTCGCGCCGGCGGCGGCAGGGCTTGCACTCGCCGCAGATGCGGTAGCCCTCGGGCGTCGCCACCGGCCGCCGGCAGGACCAGGCCGCGGCGCGCAGCGGCTCGGGCAGCGAGGCGACGATCTGCGTCTTCGACATCGCGTAGACCGGGTAGATCCACTGCAGCGCGTCGGTGCCGAGCTTGCGCTCGCGGTAGCAGGCGTACATGGCGTCGAACACGCGGCGCTGGCTCGCCGTCACCCTGCGCTTCTGCTCGTCCAGGTCGGCCGCCAGCGTGCCGACCGCGATGCGGTCGCAGCCGGGCGTGTCGACCGCCACCTGGCAGGCGGCGTAGGCGATCGTCACGTAGTCGATCGGAATCGCCTCGAGGTCCGCGAAATCGACGCTCGACTCGGAATAGCGGAACGGCCGGCAATGGGCGCGGCACCAGTCGACGATCGCCGCGACGGCGTCGCGCTCGGCGCGCGCGCGCCCCTCGCGGTTGATCAGGTGAACGTGGTGGACGCGCAGCTCGTCGCGGTCGTCCGTGAGGAGCTTGTAAAGCGCTGCGGTGCTGTCCAACCCGCCCGAGAACATCAGCAGGGTTGCCATGTGCAAGCCATTATAGAATACGGCCCCTGCAGCAGGGAGGGCACCACCCCATGGGCAAGCGCCGCAACGACGGACGCATCATGATCTACAGCCACGACACGTTCGGGCTGGGTCACCTGCGGCGCTGCCGCGCGATCGCGCATGCGCTCGTCGACCGCTTCAAGCAGCTCTCGGTGCTGATCCTTTCGGGCTCGCCGATCATCGGCTCATTCGACTTCCGCGCGCGCGTCGACTTCGTGCGCATTCCCGGCGTGATCAAGCTGCGCAACGGCGAATACACCTCGCTCAACCTGCATCTCGACATCGAGCAGACGCTCAAGCTGCGCGGCTCGATCATCCAGCACACGGCGGAGATGTTCGAGCCGGACCTGTTCATCGTCGACAAGGAGCCGATGGGCCTGCGCGGCGAGGTGCACGAGACGCTCACCATGCTCAAGGCGCGCGGCTCGCGGCTGGTGCTCGGCCTGCGCGACGTGATGGACGAGCCGAGGGCCCTGGAGCCGGAGTGGCAGAGGAAGAACGTGCTGCCCGCGCTGCGTGACCTCTACGACGAGATCTGGGTCTACGGCCTGCCGCAGATCTGCGATCCGCTGGAGGGCGTCTCGCTGCCGATCAGCGTGCGGCAGAAGATGGTCTACACGGGCTACCTGCACCGCGAGGTGCCGAGCCACGGCGCGCCGCCGCGCATGCCGGAGATCACGCAGCGGCCCTACCTGCTCGTCACCACCGGCGGCGGCGGCGACGGCGAGGCGCTCATCGAGTGGGTGCTGCGCGCCTACGAGCGCGACCCGCTGCTGCCGTACCCGGCGCTGCTCGTGCTGGGGCCGTTCATGCAGCCGGAGCGCCAGGCCGAGTTCATGCAGCGCGCCGCGCGCCTGAAGCGCGTCGATACGATTACCTTCCACAGCCACCTCGAGTCGCTCGTCGCGCGCGCCGCGGGCGTGGTGGCGATGGGCGGCTACAACACGTTCTGCGAGGTGCTGTCCCTGGACAAGCGCGCGCTCATCGTGCCGCGCACCGAGCCGCGCCTGGAGCAGTACATCCGCTGCTCGCGCGCCGCGCAGCTGGGGCTGATCTCGATGCTCGCCGACGACGGCCGCTACGACGCGGAAGTCATGGCCGCGGCGCTGCGCCGGCTGCCGTCGCAGAACCGGCCGTCCGAGATCGTCGTGCCGGGGCTGCTCGAGGGGCTGGAGAACGTGCACCGGCTGGTGGCGCCGTGGATCGAGCCGGCCGCGGCGGCCGAGCAGGAGCGGCCGCAGGCGCGCCTCGCCTAGGCCGGATGCAGGGCGCGCCGGCGGGCGAGCGCGTGACGCCGCCCCGCGGGGCCGGGCGCGTGGCCTTCGTGCTGAAGGGCTATCCGCGGCTCTCGGAGTCGTTCATCGCGCAGGAAATCGCCGAGCTCGAGCGCCGCGGCCTCGAGATCCTCGTCGTGTCGCTGCGCCGGCCGACCGACGCGCGCCGGCATCCGGTGCACGACGAGATCCGCGCCGCCGTCCTCTACCTGCCCGAGTACCTGCTGCTCGAGCCGTGGCGCGTCCTGCGCGCCTGGCTTCGCCAAAGGCAGAATCCGCGCTACCGGGAGGCGCGCAACCTCTGGCTGCGCGATCTCGCGCGCGACCCGACGCCCAATCGCATCCGGCGCTTCGGCCAGGCGCTGGTGCTCGCCGAAGAGCTGCCCGGCGACGTGCGCCGCCTGCACGCGCACTTCCTGCACACGCCCGCCTCGGTGACGCGCTACGCTGCCCTGCTCAAGGCGCTCGCGTGGACGGGCTCGGCGCACGCCAAGGACATCTGGACCACGCCCGAGTGGGAGAAACGCGAGAAGCTCGCCTCCTGCGAGTGGCTGGTGACCTGCACCGCCGCGAACCAGGCGCACCTTTCCGCGCTCGCGCCGGAAGGGCGCGTCGAGCTGGTTTATCACGGCCTGGACCTTTCCCGGTTCGGCTTTTCAGACAAGAGGAGATCTGAAAACAGCGGTGAAGATCCCTCCCGGCCCGTCGTGATTCTCTCGGTGGGCCGTCTGGTCGAGAAGAAGGGCACCGACGTGCTGCTCGAGGCGCTCGCGCGGCTGCCCGCGGACCTGCATTGGCGCCTGGTGCACGTGGGCGGAGGGCCGCTCAAGGCGAAGCTCGAGCGCCGCGCGCGCGCGCTCGGCATCGGCGCGCGCATCGACTGGCGCGGCGCGCGCACGCAGACGGAGCTGCTCGCCGAGTACCGCGCCGCGGACCTGTTCGCGCTCGCCTCGCGCGTGGCGCGCGACGGCGATCGCGACGGCCTGCCGAACGTGCTCGCCGAAGCGCAAAGCCAG
>DATKKT010000066.1:0-4089 GCA_035542795.1 Burkholderiales bacterium | reverse complement strand
GGCATTGATCTGCATGGCTTGGCTCCCTTTGGGCAGCGTGCAGCCTAGGCTGCGCCGCCGCTCGCGTCAAGTTGCAGGCGCCTGCCTAGGCGGGCGCCAGCCTCGGCGCGCCGGCGGACTTGCGCTCGGCCGGCGGGCGCTCGTCCATGAGCCACTGCAGCGTGAAGGCGGTGAAGCCGATGACGATGAGCGCGCCCCAGGCGAAGTTGTAGTTGCCCCAGGCGGCGAACACGAGGCCGCCCATCCAGGCGCCGAAGAACGAGCCCACCTGGTGGCTGAAGAACACCACGCCGTAGAGCGTGCCGAAGTGCGTGAGGCCGAACACGCGCGCGATGATTCCGGTGACCAGCGGCGAGACGCCGAGCCAGAGCGAGCCCATCGCCGCGGCGAACACGAGCGTGGTGGTCGCGCTCACCGGCAGGAGCAGGAAGGCGATGATGAACAGCGTGCGCAGCAGGTAGATGAGCGCGAGCAGATGCTTCTGGCTGTAGCGCGCGCCGAGCTGGCCGAACGCGTAGGTGCCGATGGTGTTGAACAGGCCGATGAGCCCGAGCGCGGTGGCGCTCACGCCGGGCGCCACGCCGCACAACTGCAGGTACGCGGGCAGGTGCGTGGTGAGGAACACCAGCTGAAAGCCGCAGGCGAAGAACGCGAGCGTCATGAACAGGTAGCCGCGATGCCCGAGCGCCTCGCGCAGCGCCTCGCCCAATAGTTGTGTTCTTGAATCCGAACTCTGAATTGAACTTGAAGGCTCTGCGCCAAGGGTGATGGAAAGACGCTTGATAGGAATGGCAAGAACAGTCATCGAGCTGGCGATGCACGCATAGGCGATGAGCGCCGCATGCCAGCCGTGTGCGTTGATGAGCGACTGCCCTACGGGCGCCAGCACCATCGTGCCGAGGGAGCCCGCGGCGGCGACGATGCCGACGGTCTGGCTGCGCCGTTCGGGCGGCGCGGCGCGCGTCACCACGCCCGTGAGCACGCCGAAGGCCGTGCCCGCGGTGCCGACCCCGAGCATGAAGCCCGCCGCGTCCAGTCCCGTGGCGCTGTTCCAGAACGCCATCAGCAGCAGTCCGCCCGCGTAGACGAGCGAGGTCGAGACGAGAATCGGTCGCGGGCCGTACTTGTCGGCGAGCGCGCCCACGAAGGGCTGGCTGAGGCCCCAGACGATGTTCTGCAGCGCGATCGCGAAGCCGAACGTGGCGGCCGAGATGCCCGCGTCCACGCTCATCGGCCGCATGAACAGGCCCAGGCTCTGGCGCAGGCCCATGCAGATCGAAATGATCGCGCCGCTCAGCACGAGCAGCAGGATCATCGCGCGGCGGTTGTCGGCGGCCATCGTCGGTTTGTACCGGGGATGATGCCGCACCGCAGCGCGGTTTCACAAACGCATTCGGCTCATGCGCCGGATGCGCGGGACGCATCCACGCGGTGATGCTCGTGCGCGAGGCTGTACCAGACCCCCACCGCGATCAGGGCCGCGCCGAGGAACACCATCGGGTCGAAGGGCTCGCCGTAGGCAAGCGCGCCCACCACCGCGATGAGCGGCAGGCGGAAGTAGTCCACCGGCACCACCACCGTCGCGTCGGCGAGCTTCATCGCGCGCGTCATGCAGTAGTGAGCGGTGAAGCTTCCTGCGGCGATCGCGAGGATCCACGGCAGGTCCGCCGCGACGGGCGTCGTCCAGCCGGGCAGCGCCGCGGCAAGGCAGAACGGGGTCTGGATCACCGACATCCAGAACAGCACCGCCATCGGCGTCTCGGTGGCGGCGAGCTTCTTGGTGCCGATGAATTGGATGGCGAAGCAAAGCGCGCCCAGCAGCATCACCAGCGCGGCGGGCTGGAACGCCCCCAGCCCGGGGCGCAGGATCACGAGCACGCCGGCCAGCCCGAGCGCGAGCATCGCCGCGCGTCCCCGGTTCATGTGCTCGCCCAGGAACAGCACCGCCAGCACCGCGGTCCAGATCGGCCCCGTGAACTCGATGGCGAACACCGTAGCGAGCGGCAGCGCGCCGATGGCGTACACCCAGGAAGCCTGGCCGCCGAGGTGGATCAAGTTGCGCCAGAAATGCACGCCGAGGCGGCGCGTCCTCAGCGCGCCGAGCCCTCCGGGCAGGGCCGCGCCCAGCACGATGAGCAGCGCCACGCCGGTGCGGAAGAACAGCACCTCGAAGGTTCCCAGGTGCGCGAGCAGCTGGCGCGCGGACACGGCCATCGCGCAGAAGGACAGCACGGCGCCCGACATCCAGAGGACTCCGCGCAATGTCGGCGTCATGGCAAGATTGTTCCACACCGACCCCGAGGATCCTGCGAAATGACCGCTCAACTCACCGGCAGCTGCCTGTGCGGCGCCATCCAGTACACCATCAGCGCACCAGTCGCCGAGCTGCGCGCCTGCCACTGCACCAACTGCCAGAAGATCTCCGGGGCGGGCGGCACGGTGAATGCGATCGTCGCGAGCAAGGACTTCAGGATCGTCAAGGGCACGCCGAAGCGCTTCACCAAGACCGCCGACAGCGGCCGCGTGCTGCACCGCTACTTCTGCGGCGACTGCGGCTCAGGGATCTACACGCAGCGCGAGCTCACGCCCGAGCGCGTGGTCGTGCGCGCCGGCGCCTTTGACAACCCGCCGCCGATGAAGATCGGCGCGCACATCTGGACCAGGAGCGCGCGCAACTGGGACCTCATCGACCCGGCCGCGCAGCAGGTTCCCGGCCAGCCGGACTAGCTACTCGCCCTGAGGGTGGGCGAAGCCGCGCTTGCTCGCGGCGATGAAGGCGCCGAGCTCGCGCACCGCCTCGCTCGGGCTCTCGCGCATGCGCGCGGCCGCTTCCTTGAGCGGCACGCGCTGGTGGAGCATGCGGTAGGCCTCCTTCAGCGCGGCGATGTCGGCCGCCTTGAAGCCGGCGCGCCGCAGCCCCACGAGGTTGAGGCCGCGCGCGCGCGCCGGGTTGCCGTCGGTGATGCAGAACGGCAGCACGTCCTGCACCACCTTGCTCAGGCCGCCGACCATGGCGACGCGCCCTACGCGGCAAAACTGGTGCACGCCCACGAGGCCGGAGATGAACGCGCGGTCCTGCACCACGACCTCGCCGCCGAGCGTGGCCGCGTTCGCCATGACGACCTGGTTGCCGACGATGCAGTCGTGCGCGACGTGCGCCTGCGCCATCAGGAAGCAGCCGTCGCCGACGCGCGTGGCGCTGCCCGGCCGCGAGCCGCGGTGCACGGTAACGCCTTCGCGCAGGATGTTGTCGTTGCCGATCTCTGCGCTCGACACGCAGCCCGGATCGAACTTCACGTCCTGCGGCGCACCGCCGATCACCGCGTGCTCGTGGATGCGGTTGCGCGCGCCCAGGCGCGTGTAGCGCTTGATGACGGCGTGCGCGGCGATGCTCGTTCCTTCGCCGATCTCGACGTCCTCTTCGATCACCGCGAGGGGCCCTACGTTCACGCCGGCGCCCAGCTTCGCGCCGGGCGCGACGACCGCCTGCGGATGAATCAACGCCGGCTCCAGTCGTCGAGGATCGCTTCGTAGATCGCGACCGCCTCGCGGATGCGCTCGACGTTGCAGTACTCGTCGGTCTGGTGCGCCATCGCCGCTTCGCCCGGCCCGAGCACCACGGCGGGCACGGCCGCGTAGACCTTGCGCAGGTTGGCGGCGTCGGTCATGTAGGGCGCGGTGCGCGGCTCGATCTTCTCCTTCAGGATCGGCCTGCAGATCTCGAACACGCGCTGCACCCAGGCCTGCTGCGGCTCCGTCCAGACCGCTTCGTTGTCCGCGAATACCTCGATTTGGCCTTCCGAAAGCAGTTCTCTTAAGCGGGAAAGCAAAGCGCCGTGGTCTGTGCCAGGCACCGTGCGTATGTCGACCCCGATCTTTGCGAGATCGGGAACCAGATTGACGCCGCTGCCGCCCTCTACCGTCCCCACGTTCATCGTAGGCGAGCCCATGATCGGGTGCGCGGGCACGCCGAACCGGAACTCCTCCAGCGTGGAGATCGCGCGCGCCGCCTTGTAGACCGCGTTGACGCCCAGCTGCGGCATCGAGCCGTGCGCGGAGACGCCGCGGAACGAAGCGTGGAACTTGATC
>DATKKT010000065.1:0-3926 GCA_035542795.1 Burkholderiales bacterium | reverse complement strand
AGCCCGGCCATCTCAGCCTACGCCCAGCAGCTCCACTTCGAAGATCAGCGTCGCGTTGGGCGGGATCACGCCGCCGGCGCCGCGCGCGCCGTAGCCGAGCGCGGGCGGGATCGTGAGCTTTCGCGTGCCGCCCACCTTCATGCCCTGCACGCCCTCGTCCCAGCCCTTGATGACGTGGCCGGCGCCGAGCGGGAAGTCGAACGGGTCGCCGCGGTCCTTGCTGGAGTCGAACTTCTTGCCCTTCTCGCCGCCGAAGAGCAGCCAGCCCGTGTAATGCACGGAAACCTGCTGGCCTGCTTTGGCTTCGTCGCCCTTGCCGACGACCATGTCTTCGATGATCAGGCCGCTGGCGGTGGTGGTGGCGGGCATCCAGTTTTCTCCAAATAGTGGAATTTCCTTGCAATTCTAGGACATCGGCGACCTTGATTCCCCGAGCGGCGCCCTCAACTACTCAACAACGCGTATATCCGCGTTTGGAACCGGGAGATCACGTGGAATTCTGGCGCAGGAAGAAGTCCGAAGCGGTGGATGCGGAGCAGGTGGAGGCGGCGGGCGGCGAGGACAAGGCCGCCGGCAGGCGCTCGACCGCGCTCGCCACGCGCCCGATCCCCGAGGACGCGCTGATCCTCATCCCGCTGCGCAACGCGGTGCTCTTTCCCGGCGTGATCTCGCCGATCACGATCGGGCGCGCCTCGTCCGTGGCGGCGGCCGCCGAGGCCGCGCGCTCGAACCTCAAGGTGGGCTTCCTCCTGCAGCGCGACCCTAAGACGAACGATATCGGCCCGGGCGACCTCTATCGCGTAGGCACCGCCGGCCAGGTGGTGCGCTACGCCGGGCTGCCCGGCGGCGCGAACCACCTCATGGTGCAGGGCGAGCGGCGCTTCCGCGTCGTAGAGTTCCTCGAGGGCTGGCCGTTCCTCGTCGCGAGCGTCGCCTGGATTCCCGAGGCGAGCGGCTCGGGCACGGACATCGAGGCGCGATTCCTGCAATTGAAGGAGCAGGCGGTCGAGGCGGTGGGCCTGCTGCCGAACGCGCCCGACGAGCTCGCCGACGTGGTGCGCGCGATCGAGGCGCCCGGCCAGCTCGCCGACATGGTCGCGAACCTGCTCGACGTCAAGAACGAGGAGAAGCAGGAGATCCTCGAGACGGCCGAGCTCGGCGCGCGCCTGGACAAGGTGCTCGAGCACCTCGGCAAGCGCGTCGAGGTCCTGCGCCTGTCGAAGGAAATCGGCGACAAGACCAAGAAGGAATTCGACCAGCGCCAGCGCGAGCACGTGCTGCGCGAGCAGATGCGCCAGATCCAGAAGGAGCTGGGCGACGAGGAGGACAGCGCGGCCGAGATCGAGGAGCTGAAGAAGGCGATCGAGGCGGCCGGCTTCCCGGACGAGACGCTCAAGCACGTGAAGAAGGAGTTCAAGCGCCTCGCGCGCATGGGCGAGCAGTCGGCCGAGAGCTCGATGCTGCGCACCTGGCTGGAGTGGATGACCGAACTTCCTTGGGCTGCTTCTCCCCAAAAAGAAATAAACATTGGGGAAGCAAGAGCAATCCTGGACGAAGACCACTTCGGCCTGGAGAAGATCAAGCGCCGCATCCTCGAGTACCTCGCGGTGCGCAAGCTCAACCCCGAGGGCAAGAGCCCGATCCTGTGCTTCGTCGGCCCGCCGGGCGTGGGCAAGACCTCGCTCGGCCAGTCGATCGCGCGCGCGACCGACCGCAAGTTCCAGCGCGTGGCGCTCGGCGGCACGCACGACGAGGCGGAGATCCGCGGCCACCGGCGCACCTACATCGGCGCGATGCCCGGCAACATCATCGCGGCGGTGAAGCGCGCGGGCTCGCGCGCGGGCGTGCTGATGCTCGACGAGATCGACAAGCTGGGCGCGGGCGGCTTCCACGGCGACCCGTCCTCGGCGCTGCTCGAGGTGCTCGATCCGGAGCAGAACAGCAAGTTCCGCGACAACTACCTCGGCGTGGACTTCGACCTCTCGCGCGTGATGTTCATCGCCACCGCGAACCAGCTCGACACCATCCCGGGCCCGCTGCGCGACCGCATGGAGATCATCCAGCTGCCGGGCTACACGGAAGAAGAGAAGCTGCAGATCGCGAGGAAATACCTCGTCAAGCGCCAGCTCGAGTCAAATGGGTTGTCGTCTTCACAAGTACAAATCAGTGAAGAAGGCATCAGAGCCCTGATCGCGGACTACACGCGCGAGGCGGGCGTGCGGTCCCTGGAGCGCGCGATCGGCTCGGTGTTCCGTCATGCAGCCATGAAAATCGCCGAGGGCGCCGAAAGCGTCACGATCGAGGCGAAGGACTTGCACTCCATTCTCGGGGCGAAGAAGTTCGAGAACGAGTTGGCGCTGCGCGCCGCGACCCCCGGCGTGGCCACGGGCCTCGCCTGGACGCCCGTGGGCGGCGACATCCTCTTCATCGAGGCCTCCAAGGTGCCGGGCAAGGGCAAGCTCATCCTCACCGGGCAGCTGGGCGACGTGATGAAGGAGTCGGCGCAGGCCGCGCTCACGCTCGCGAAGAGCTACCTGAACGAGAGCCTCGACAAGTGGGACATCCACGTGCACGTGCCTGCGGGCGCTACGCCGAAGGACGGCCCGAGCGCGGGCGTGGCGATGTACTTGAGTCTGATTTCTTTGCTGTCAAATAAGCCCATCAGGGCCGATGTAGCCATGACGGGCGAGATCTCGCTGCGCGGCCTGGTGATGCCCATCGGCGGCCTGAAGGAGAAATCGCTCGCGGCCCTGCGCGCCGGCATCAGGACGGTGATGATCCCGCGCCGCAACGAGAAGGACCTCGAGGACATCCCGGCCGACGCCAAGGCGAAGCTCGAGTTCGTCCTGCTCGACCGCGTAGAGGACGCGGTGAAGACCGCGATCGGCGAGCTGCCGGAGCACAGGCGCGCAGCCTGAGCCGGTTACTTGGCGGCGCCCTTCTGTTCCCGCGCCGGGGACGTCACGCCCGGATCCACGTTGGACCACTGCACGTTGTCGACCTTCCACTCGCCGTGCTGCACGATCAGGCGCACGACGCCGTAGAGCGTCCCGGGCTTGCCCTGGAGCGCCGACTTGGCCGCACCGGACACGTACAGCCGCGCGATGCTGCTCTCGGGATACACGGTCTTCGCGAGCACCTTGTAGGTGGCCGGCATGATGGAATCGATCATCTTCACCGAATCGACCCGTTGCCTGGGCGAGAGCGCGCTCATCTCGGCGCGGTGCTCGTCGGTGGTGTAGCGCATCATCTCTTCCACGTTGCCGCGCGCGACGGCGCGGTGGTACTTCGCGTACACCGCCTCGGGCTCCTCGGCGGCGGCGAGCGGCAGGGCGAGCGCCAGGGCGGCAAGCAGGAGGAGGACTCGGCTCATGGAACGATCCCCCGGAGGCTAGCATAGGGAAAACAAGAACGGGGCCGGAGTAACATCTCCGGCGATGCTCCGCAGCTTGGCGCTGCTAACTCTGACCGCTGCGCTTCCCGCCTGCGACCTCGGCGAGCAGCGCGCGGCGCCCGCGCCGCCGGCCGTCCAGGTCGAGGCGCCGGTCGCGCTCAGCCCGCAGCAGATCGCGCAGCGCGCGGCGAACTGCCGCGAGCACGCCCGCAAGGAGTCGCGGGCCGATCGATACGCGAGCGCCGGACAGGCGCCCGAAGGCCTCATCGCGATCGGCTATACGCGGCACTACAACGCGAAGCTCGACACCTGCTTCCTCCTGCGCAGCGCGAGCTTCCCCGCAGCCGCGGGCGGCGCGCTGAGGCGCACGCTCGTCGACGTCATCGAGCGCGAACGCTACGGCGAGTACCTGGGCCCGGTCGAAGGCGGCGCGCCGGGCGAGCGGCTTCCCGACAACTGCAGCGTCGCGGGCATCTTCTGCGCTTCCGAGCACGAGTGGGAAGTGCTCGCGGGCAACTTCATGGCCGACTGA
>DATKKT010000064.1:0-2079 GCA_035542795.1 Burkholderiales bacterium | reverse complement strand
CTTGCCGCCCGCGGTCAGGCTGACCGCTTCGGACACCTGCGAACGCGCGATGTAGTCCTGATACGCGGGAATTGCGACTGCCGCCAAGATACCGATGATCGCGACCACGATCATCAGCTCGATCAGCGTAAAGCCCTTCTGAAGATTCTTCATCGGATTCCAATCATGTTGGACATCGAAAACAGAGGCCAGGAAAGGCTCTTCCCGGGACATCGATCATGATGGGCTCGGCTTCCGCCTCTGTCCACGTGTTTTCGCGGCGGATAGGCATTATTGGGCCTTTTCGCGCGAAAGCTGGCCGGAACCGGCACATCCAGCACAAACTATGACGTTTCGAAGGATTCGAGACGCGCGATGTCGCAAATCGGCGGTACGGGCAACGGGGGAATCCGTCCAGCTTAGGTCGCCGTCTTGCCTCTGCCGCCTTCGATCCGGGACCGTTGTCGCGAGGCCGCCTTCTCCGCTTCCCGGTCCTTGGCCAGGTCGGTGACCCTCTTCAGCTCGGCCTCCCTGGCATCCTTCCGCTTCTGCGCCTCAAGGGTCTTTTGCACCTCGGTCGGAGGCTCCCAATCGAGAAATTTCGGCCTCAGTCGCTGGAAGAAAACGCTGGAGGGCTCCCTTGGCCCGCTCGGCTTGACCCTTCTTGGCTTCACTTCGGCTCCTCGCCCGGCAATCCCGGGGAACGGATGCAGTCTACGCCCTGAACGCCGCGGCTCGCGAAATCTTCGGCCGTGCGGAATGCTCTTCGGCGAGCGGGCGCCTCAGGACGGCGGCTTGGCCGCAAGGCCGGCATAGACCGCCTGAGTTTCGGCCGACGGCATGACTTTCGCCTTCGCCGAGAGCGCGCTGCGCAGCCGCTCGTAGACTGCGCGCGCCTCGTCCAAATCGCCCGCGCGCTGGCAGGCGAGCATGAGATTGCGGTACGGCGCCTCGTAGAGCGGATCGACGTCGACGAGCCGCTGGTAGCCGTCCATCCCGGCCGCCGGCGCGCCCGCCTCCTCGCAGGCGCGCGCCGCGCGCGCGAGGCAGCGCAGCAGGCGCGAGCGGATCTGCTCGCGCAGCGCGAGAAAGCTCGGCTGCTCGGATTCGTCCGGCAGGAACGGACCGCGGTAGAGCGCGAACGCTTCCTCGGTGAGCGCACGCAGCGCGGGAATGCGCGCGGGCTGCGGCGGCCCGCGTAGCTGCTCGTCGAACTCCGCGAGCACGGACTCGAGTGCCCAGCAGTCGATCCAGACCTGACCCGGGTCGAGGCTGAGTCTGCCTTCGCGCAGCTGCAGTGCCTCGTCGTCGCTCAGCAGCCGGCGCAGCCGGTGCAGCGCCGCGGTGAAAGATTTGTGCGCATAGTCCGCGTCGACATGCGGCCAGAGCGCGTCGCCCAGCTGGTCGGCGCGCACGTTGTGGCCGCCTTGCGCGATCAGGACCTTGAGGAGCTCCACCGGACGGCCCGGCCCCTTCCCCGAGAACTCCACCGGCGCGTCGGCGCGCAGCAGCTCGAAGCGCCCCAGCGTCGCGACGCGGAACGTCCAGGGCCAGTCCGCCACGCGCAGCGGCGCCGCGCGCGGCACCAGCCGGCGCTCGCGCGCGAGGCTGCGCGCGAACTCGGGCTCGACGCGCCGCCGCAACGCGAGCGCGCAGAGATCCGCCGTTTCGCGCGGCCGCCACCACGGCGCGTGGCGAAAGCCGTGCTCGCGGCCGAGGGCGAACGCCGCCGCGGCGGCGGCGAGCGCCGCCGCCTCGTCGCCGGCGCCCAGGGCGGCGTCGGCGGCCGCGAGCTGCGCGCAGAAACCGAGCAGCGGGCTGCGCTGCGCATCGGCGAGCGCCTGGGCAGCGCGCAGCTGCACCTCGGCGGCGCGCCGGTCGCTCGCGATGCAGCGCGCGAGCGCGCAGCGCGCCAGGCATTCGAGCCAGGGCAGGCCCGTCTCGGCGGCGAGCGCCACCGCCGCGCGGGCGTCGCGCAGCGCGCCGTCCGGGTCGCCCTCGAGGCCGGCCAGCCAGCTGCGCAGGTAGTGGAGAATGGCGCGATCGCCGCGTCGCGGCTGCGCATCGGCGGCGTCGAGACGCTGCACCTCGGCGCGCGCG
>DATKKT010000063.1:0-4874 GCA_035542795.1 Burkholderiales bacterium | reverse complement strand
CGCGCAGGTCACCCTTCAGGCGCAGGCGCGCCTCGCTCGCCTGGCCTGCGAGCACCGCGCCCGCCACCCATTCGCGCACCTGGGCGCCCATCACGGAGGACAGCGGCAGGTAGCGCACCGTGGCCTTGCCGTCGGCGCGCGAGAGCTGGGCGCTCAGGTCGATCACGCCCGGGCCCTCGCCCCGCCAGGCGTAGGTGCCCGTCGCGGTGCCCTCGAGGTCCGCGTTGGCATAGCTGAGGTTCGCGATGCGCACCGCCACGCCGCCGTCGGCGGGCCGCTGCCAGCTCACCTCGCCTGCCAGCGAGTCGAAGGCGATGCGCGGCTCCGCGAACACCTTGGGCAGGTCGACTTCGCTCTTGCGCGAAGCGAGCAGCAGCGAGCCCTTCGTCTCGTTCGCATCGAGGACGCCCGACAGGTTGGCGAAGCCCGGAATGCTGCGCCAGGCGCGCAGGCTCAAGCCCGCGAAGCGTGTGCGCGCGACGTAGGTGGCGCGCTCCGGCAGCTCCCCCCTCCACTCGAAGCGCGCATCCAGCAGGTTGCCCTGCGGCGCGAGCTCGGCCAGCAGCGCGCGCAGGTCGGCCGGGAACGGCAGGTATTCCGCCAGATGCGCGAGCGGGCCGAGCTCCACGAGGTTGGCGTTGAACGTGCCGTGGGCGGACGCGGTGGCGCTCGCGGGCTGCCAGCTCGCATGGAAGCTCGTGCCGTTCATCGGCGGCGCGCTCGGCCGCTGCAGCGACAGGCTGCGCACGCCGAAGTCGTAGCCCTGCACCGTCTCGCGTCCATAGACGCGGCCGCGCACGGAGCTCAGATCGAGCATCGGCAGGCCGCGTCCCAGGCGGGTACGCACTCCGGAGAGCGCCACGTCGGCGGTCGCCTGCGTGATCCGGCCGGCGCCAAGCGTGGCCCAGACTCTGAGCGCGCCCTCGCCGCGGCGCACGTCGAGCGGATAGTCGACCCAGGGACGCCAGCCCGCCAGGTCGGTATAGCCGAGCTCGGCGAAGACGCGCCCGCTCCAGCCGGCCGCCTGGCGCAGGCTGCGTCCTTCCAGCCGCGCGCGCAGCTCGACGCCCGGGCCGAGCTCGCGCGGCGGGCGCGCGCTGATGCCGATGCGGTGCTCGTCGCCGTCGTTCTCCAGGCGGAAGTTGAGCGCCGTCAGGCGCAGCAGCGGCGCGCGGCGCATCTCGTCCTGCCACTCGATCTCGGCGCCGCGGATCTCGATGCGGTCCTGCGAGAGGATCCAGTCGGCGAACTTGCTTTCGCTCTTGTCGCCCGCCACGCGGATGCCGGCGACGTAGAGGTCGCCGTTCTCGGCGCGGCGCACCGCGAGCTTGGGGCCGTCGATCACCGAAGAATGCAGCCGCAGATCGCCGGCGAGCAGCGAGCGCCAGGCGAGCACGTTCTCCACCGTGGGCAGCACCAGCGCCTCGCGGCCTTCGCGGTCGTAGACGCGCACGTCGCTCACCGACAGCCGCAGCCGCAGCCCCTGCCAGTTCGCCGAGAGCGCGCCGATGCGCACCGGCAGCCCGACCAGGCGCGAGATCTGCGCGACAATCGCGTCGCGCTGCTGCTCCACTTTGGGCAGCAGCCAGTAGCGCGAGGCGAGAAATCCGGTCGCCAGCACGAAGAACGCCACCCAGGCCAGGACCTCGAGCGCACGCAGGAATTTGGGAACCAGGTTTCGCATCGCGGCTCGGAAAGCTCCTGTATTCTAGCTGTAAATGCCGGATCCGATTCGGAAAATCGCCCTGTCGCGCTATGCCGCGGCGCGCCTCGCGGCGCGTCCGGAACTGGCGTCGGAGATCGATTTGGAACGCGCCGCCGCGCAACCGTTCGCAGCGGCCGCAATGCGCGAAGCGCTCGCCGGCGCCGCAGCGGACGACGAGGCCGCGTTCAAACGCCGCCTGCGCCGGCTGCGCGAGCGCGTGCTGCTGCGGGCCATGGCGCGCGATCTCGCCGGCGCGGCGGACCTCGCCGAGGTCTGCGCGACGATGAGCGAGCTCGCCGACGCGTGCCTGCAAGCGGCGCTCGAGCGGCTCGGCGAGCGCGACCTCGTAGTGGTGGCGATGGGCAAGCTCGGCGGGCGAGAGCTCAACGCGTCCTCGGACATCGACTTGGTGTTCGTGCACCCGGACACGAAAGCCAGGCCTTTCGACCCCGAGCGAGACGAGCGCGCCGGGCGGCGACTGATCGCGCTGCTCGCCGAGGTCACGGAGGACGGCTTCGCGTTCCGCGTCGACATGCGCCTGCGCCCCTACGGCGACTCGGGCGCGCTGGTCTGCAGCTACGAGGCGCTCGAGGCCTATTTCGTCGCGCAGGGCCGCGAATGGGAGCGCTACGCCTGGATCAAGGCGCGCGCGGTCTCCGGCGGCGAGGCCGACCGGCGCGCGCTCGAGCAGATCGTGCGACCCTTCGTGTACCGCAAGTACCTGGACTACGGCACGCTGAACGCGATGCGCCGATTGCACGCCGAAGTGCGCCGCGACGTCGCGCGCCGCGAGCTCGCCGACCACGTCAAGCTGGGCCCGGGCGGCATTCGCGAGATCGAGTTCATCGTGCAGGCGCTGCAGCTCGTGCGCGGCGGGCGCGACTCCGAGCTGACGGAGCGCGCAACACTCAAAGTCTTGCGACTTCTTTCTGAGAAGAAACTTCTCCCGGAAAGAGCCGCGACAGAGCTCTCCGACGCCTACGTCTTCCTGAGGAACGTCGAGCACCGCCTGCAATACCTTGACGACGCGCAGCGGCACGAGCTGCCCGAGGACGCGGAGGACCGCGCGCGCGTGGCGCAGATGGCGGACTTCGCGGACTGGCCGTCTTTCGCCGCCGCCCTCGCGGTGCATCGCGCGGCGGTCACGCGCCACTTCCAGGCCGTGTTCGCCGACCCCTCGGCCGAAGCGGAAGCCCGGGCCTGGCCCGAGCATCCGCGCCTCGCCGCACTGCGCGCGGGACAGCGCTACGCGCAGCTGCCGGACGATTCCCGGCGGCGGCTCGACGCGCTGATCCCGGCGCTCGCGCAGGCGGCCGCGGCGACGCCGGATCCGGAGGCGACGCTCACGCGCGGCGTCGACCTGCTGGAGGCGATCGCGCGCCGCGCCGCGTACCTCGCGCTGCTCGCCGAGCGGCCGGAGGCGCTGCAGCGCGTCGCGCGCATGATCGGCGCCTCGAGCTGGGCGGCGGAATACGTGACGCTGCATCCGCTGCTGCTCGACGAGCTGCTCGACGACCGGGAGCTGTACGCGATCCCCGACTGGGCCGCGTTCGAGCGCGCGCTGCGCGCCGCCCTCGCCGCCGCCGGCGACGACGTCGAGCGGCAGATGAACGCCGTGCGCGAGCAGCACCAGGCGCAGCTGTTCCGGCTGCTCGCGCAGGACCTCGCGGGCCTGCTCACGGTCGAGAAGCTCGCTGATCATCTTTCGCTGCTCGCCGACATCGTGCTGCAGGTGGCGCTCGAGGCCTGCTGGGCGCAGCTCGCCACGCGTCACCGCGAGCGGCCGCGCTTCGCGGTGATCGGCTACGGCAAGCTGGGCGGCAAGGAGCTCGGCTACGCCTCGGACCTGGACATCATCTTCATTTTCGACGACCCGGACGAGCGCGCGCCCGAGAACTACGCGCGCCTCGCTCAGCGCTACAACCGCTGGCTTTCGCTGCGCACCTCGGCGGGCGCGCTGTTCGAGACCGACTTGCAGCTGCGGCCCTCGGGCTCGAGCGGGCTGCTGGTGTCCTCGATCGCCGCCTTCGAGGAGTACCAGGAACGCGCCGCCTGGGCCTGGGAGCACCAGGCGCTTACTCGCGCACGCTTCTGCGCGGGCGACAAAGATGTGGGTGAGTCTTTTGAAAAGATAAGGAAAAGGATACTGGAACGGGAAAGAGAACCTGCGGCTCTCGCGCGCGAGGTGCTCGCTATGCGCGAGCGGCTGCACAAGGCGCACCCCAACCGCTCCGGCGAGTTCGACCTCAAGCACGACGCCGGCGGCATGATCGACATCGAGTTCTGCGTGCAGTTCCTCGTGCTCGCGCACGCGCACCGGCATCCGGAACTGACGCAGAACCTCGGCAACATCGCCTTGCTGGGAATTGCCGCGGACCTGAACCTCGTCGACCGGAAGCTCGCGGACGGCTGCCGCGACGCCTACCGCGATTTCCGCCGCCTGCAGCACGCCCTGCGCCTGAACGGGGCGCGTTACGCGCGCGTGCCGGTGGATCAGGTGGAGAGCGAGTCCTCGGCCGTGCGCGAGCTCTGGCGCGCGGTCTTCGCGGCCTACTCGGTCACATCCACGTAGAGCGCTTGGCAGGAAGCGCCGAACCAGCCCGGCGCGGCGAGCGCCGCGGCGACGAACGACAGGTTCAGCGCGAGCACCGCCGCGGCGAGCGCGCGGCGCCGCGAGCGCAGCCAGGCGTGCAGCCCCGAGACGAGCCCGACCGCGGCGAGGATCGCGCCGAGGACGAGCGAGTAGCGGAAATTGTCGGCGCCCGCCCGCGTGGAAGAGAACATGAACCCGCACAGCGCCGGGAACTGCAGCCAGGCGAACGCGCCGAAGACCAGCCCGACGAAGGAAGAGAAGACGGGTCCTTCCACGGCGCCTAGCGCGCGCGGGGCTTGCGCAGGTTCGGGTTGGCGAGCTCCAGGTCGGCCTTCACCTTTTCGCGGCTCTTCTCGTAGACGAGCTCGCGGCCCATGATCGAGCCGGCGTAGGCGAGGCCGTTGCGCGTGGGCGTGAGCACGCATTTCATGCTGTGCATGCCCTCGCCGACCACCACCTCGATCGCCTCGACGCGCTTGCTGAAGACCACCACCTCCATGGTCCGGCCGGTCTCGGTGTGGCGCACGGTGATCTTTTCGTTGGTCATGGCGCGCCTAGCCTAGCATCAGATCGCCT
>DATKKT010000062.1:0-3967 GCA_035542795.1 Burkholderiales bacterium | reverse complement strand
AATCCTGTCGTGAAGAAGGTCTCCTTCACGGGCTCGACGGAGACCGGCAGATTCCTGATGGCGCACTGTTCGAGCACAATAAAGAAGATATCTCTCGAGTTGGGGGGCAACGCTCCCTTCATCGTCTTCGACGATGCCGATCTCGACGCCGCCGTCGAGGGCGCCATGGTCTCGAAGTACCGCAACACCGGGCAGACCTGCGTCTGCGCCAATCGCCTGTTCGTGCAGGACGGCGTCTACGACCGCTTCGCCGAGAAGCTCGCGCAGAAGGTGCGCGAGCTGAAGGTCGGCGCGGGCACCGAGGGCGGCGTCAACCAGGGGCCGCTCATCGACGCGGCCGCGCTGGCGAAGGTCGAGGAGCACGTCGCGGATGCGCTCGCGGGCGGTGCCAGGGCGCTCACCGGCGCGAAGCGCCACGCGCTCGGCCGCACCTATTACGAGCCGACGGTGCTCACCGGCGTGAATCCCGCCATGAAGATCTTCCGCGAGGAGACCTTCGGACCGGTCGCGCCGCTTTTCCGCTTCAGGACCGACGACGAGGTGGTCGAGCTCGCGAACCGCACCGAGTACGGGCTCGCGGCCTACTTCTACAGCCGCGACGTCGGCCGCGTCTGGCGCGTGGCCGAGGCGCTCGACTACGGCATGGTGGGCGTGAACTCCGGCCTGATCACGACGGAGGTCGCGCCCTTCGGCGGCGTCAAGCAGTCGGGCCTGGGCCGCGAGGGCTCCAAGTACGGCTGCGAGGAGTTCGTCGAGGTGAAATACATCTGCATGGGCGGGATCTAGGGCCGGCCGCCTAGCGGCAGGGCGCGTAGGGACGGCGCGGCGCGAGCGCGCTCGCCGACTCGCTCAGGGTCTCGAGGAAGGCGACGAGGTCCGCGGATTCCGCGGCGCTCAGGTGCAGCGCCTTCACGAGCGGAATGCCGTCCGAATGCAGCCGGTCGGGGCTCACCTCCGAGTAGTGGCGCACCACATCGGCGAGCGTAGCGAGGCTGCCGTTGTGCATGTACGGCGCGCTGAGCGCCACGTTGCGCAAAGTGGGCACTTTGAACTCCCCGAAGTTCCGGTGCTCGAGCGCGACCTGGCGCGTCTTGACGGCGCTCGCTCCCGAGCGATCGTCGTTGTAGGCGCCGAGCAGATTGAGCGGATTGCGCTCCAGCTTCTGGATGCCGCCGTAGCGGCCCGCGTCTACGCCGCCCTTGACGAAGAACGGCACGCCCGTGTCGTGGAACTCGCCATTCGTGAAATTCGGGCCGAAATGGCAGGCATTGCAGTTGCCGCGGCCGATGAAGATGCGCAGGCCGCGCTGCGCCGCTGCCGGATACTTCTTCATTGCAGCAACGTCGTTCACGGCAAGCGCGTCGCGAAACTCGTCGAACGGCGAGCGGCCGCTCACCAGCGTCTCCAGGAAGGCGGCGAGCGCCTTGCCGATGCCCGCGAGCACGGCCTCGTCGGAGGCGGGCGGCGGCGCGCCGAACGCCTTTTCGTAGCGGCAGGCGAGCTCGGCGTCGCCGCGCACGAGCGCGGCGGCCTCGGCGCGGCTGCCGCCCATCTCGCGCGCATCCGAGATCGGGCGCACGCTCTGCGCCCAGAGCGAGTCGCCGGCGCCGTCCCAGCCGAACCAGCGCTGGTAGCGCACGTCGAGCAGGCTCGGCGTGTTGCGATCGACTTCCACGAGCCCTACGGCGCGCGCGCGCCCGTCCTGCCAGGCGTGGTAGGGCACGTGGCAGGTCGCGCACAGCACCTTGCGCGAGGGCGACAGTCGCGGGTCGAAGAACAGAAGCTCGCCGAGCGCGATGGCCGGTGCGCTGCCGGAAGCGCGATTGGTCGGATCGCCGGCCCAGGGCGCCGGCCAGGGCCCGTGGCGCAGGATCGCCCGCACCTCGGCTTCGCTGAAGTCGAGCGGCTGCGCCTGCGCGTCGGGCGCCTGCGTCAGCGCGGCGGCCGCCGCGGCGAGCAGCAGCGCGGCTAGCGAGCGCCTCACTCGATACGCACGCTGTGCGTGAGGCGCTCGGGCCCGAGCTCGAAGACGAATTCCCAGCGCCCCGGCATGTGGAACAGCCAGCCTTCCGAATGGAAGCGCCCGCCGCCCAGGCGCACGACGCGGGTCCGGTAGTTCATGCCGTGCCGGTGCTCCGGCATGTGCGCGTCCAGCCTGACGCGCCCGAGATCGAGGGCGCCCCCTTTGGGGCAGGCCGCGAGATCGAGCGTGAAAGGCTCGCCCACGGCGATCTTCTCCGGCGTCGTCCGGAAGGACACCGCCAGGCGCTCCGACTCTACGCGCACGCCAGGCGGCAGCTCGCAGGCGTGCGCGCCGCCGGCGAGCAGGGAGCCGCCGACCAGCGACCAGGCTACTGCGCCGAGAAGCCGCCGAACAGAGTCTCGCCGTTCTTCCATGCGATGCGCTCCGCGACGTCCTGCGGCAGGTCGGCGAGCCACTGCCGCGACCAGCTGGCGTGCTCGCCGATGTAGTACCAGCGCTCCGGCGTGAACGAGTCGGTGCCGACCATGAACCGGTCCGGGAACTCGAGGAAGGCGGCGCGCCAGTCGGCGTCGACCTTGCCGCCGCGCGCATGGTCGGTGCGGAACGCGAGGTCGCACCACAGGTTCTTGTGCTTGCGCAGCATCTCGCGCACCTTCTCGGGCCGGTCGAAGCCCGAATGCGCCCACAGGATGCGCGCCTCCGGCCATTGCTTGAAGAGCCGCTCTACGGCGTCGACGTCGGAGTGCGCGTGCAGGAAGAGCCGGTTCTGGCGCGCGAGCTGCACCATGCGCCGCGGCACCGGCAGGTCGGCATCCGCGCCGTAAAGGTGGAATTCGCCGATGCCCGCGTAGCGGTAGCGGCGCAGCCGGTCCTCGAGGTACGCAATCACGCTCTCGTCGCGGAACCAGGTGCCGATCTCGCCGCGCGAGCGGTACGGGCGCAGCTCCGGAATCACCAGGTCCGGCGCCAGCGCGTAGAGGTGCTGCTGGCCCTCGTCGCCGGAACTGGAGATGAGCGCGCGCTTCAGGCCCGCCTTGCGCAGGATCCCGATCGCCTCGGGCGGCGGCACGCGGTCCCAGGCGTCGTGGCTGTAGTGCAGGTGCGCGTCGAAGATCGGCAGCTCGCTCGCGCCCGCTGCGGCGCCTGCCGCGCCGAACGCGAAGCAGAGCGCGACATGGGAGGCGAATCGGCGCACGGGCCGCGCTGCGGTTATTTGGCGCCCGCGCGCTGCAGCAGCTGGACCATGCCGGCGCCGGACGGGCCGCGCGATTTCGCCACCGCGAGGGCCGTGGCGCCGCCCGAAGCGCTCAGGTTCGGATCCGCGCCCTTGGCAAGCAGCATGCTCGCGATCTCGGTGTCGTTGTTGCCCGCGGCGATCATCAGCGGCGTGCTGCCATCGGCCTGGTGCACGTTGGGCGACTTGCCGTCGTCGAGCAGCTCCTTCACCGCGGCGCTGTCGCGCATCACTGTGGCGGTGATGAGATCGTTGTAGCGGGAATAAAGCTCGCGGATGTTCGCCGGCCGCTGATAGCCCGCAGGCGGGGCCGCCGCTTCGGCCTTCGGCGCCGGCGTTTCCGCAGCTGCTTCTGCCGGCGCCTTCGCCTTCGGCGCTGCTTTCGCCGCCTTCGCGCTTGCCGTCGCCTTCTCGGGCTCGACCGGCTTCGCAACCACGGCGGCCTTGGCCGCTTCGGGCGCGGGCTTCGCCGCCTCGGGCGCCGGCTTGGCCGGCTCGGCCGCAGGCTTGGCTGGCTCGGCCGCAGGCTTGGGCGCCTCCGCAACGGGCTTAGCCGCCTCGCCCGCCTTGGGCGCCTCGGCAATCTTCTGCGCCTCGCCTTTTTTCGCCGCAGGCGCCTCCGCGGGCTTGGCCGCCGACTTCACCACCGTCCTGGGCGGCGGCGCCTCTTCCTCGAACAGGAAGAACCACGCGCCCGCCGCCGCGGCGAGCAGCACCACGACACCCGCGAGAATCTTGGTTCGATTGTT
>DATKKT010000061.1:0-22133 GCA_035542795.1 Burkholderiales bacterium | reverse complement strand
GGTACACGGAGCACCTGATGCCATGGCTGAAGAAGTAAAGCGCAAGCCCTACGTCCGGGCCATCGGCTCGGAGTGGATCTTCCGGCACCCGCGCTACCTGCGTTACCTGGTGCGCGAGTTCTCCTGCCTGTTCATCGGCGCGTGGACGCTGATGCTGGTGTGTGCGCTCGGGCGCCTGTCGGAGGGGCCGGAGGCCTGGGCGAGGTTCCTCGAGGGCCTGAAGAGCCCCCTCATCGTCGCGTTCCACGTCGTCGCGCTCGCGTTCGCCGTCTACCACAGCTACACCTGGTTCCAGCTCACGCCGAAGGCGCTGCCGCTGCAGGTGGGCGAGAAGTTCCTTCCCGACGGCGTCATCTCGGGCGCGCATTTCGCCGCCTGGGCGGTGCTGTCGGCCGCGATCCTCTATTTCTCGGGAGTCCTCTGAAGCATGGCGCGCTCGAACAAGCCGATCGTCTGGGGCCCGTTTGCCGCGGGAGGCACGCTGACCGCGTTCGTCACCCCGGCGCTGATCCTGATCACGCTGCTCGCGGCGCTCGGCCACGCGCCGGACCTGCTCGCCTACGAGCGCCTGCACGCGCTCGCCGGCCACTGGCTCGTCAAAGTGGTCCTCGCGGGCGTGGTGTTCCTGTCGCTCTGGAGCGCCGCCCACCGGCTGCGCATTACCTGCTATGACCTCGGCGTGCGCGCCGATACCCTCGTTGCCACTGTTGTCTACGCCGTGGCGCTTGCCGGGACGGGGGGTGCAGTGCTTTACTTGGCGCGGATTTGAAGGGGGAAGGGAGAGCCCATGAATCCGCCGCCTGTCGCCACCCGCGAGATCGCACGCGAGGAGCGCTTCAACGCCGTCTGGACGCGCGAGCTGAACGACGTGTTCGCCGACGTCGCGCCGTACTACGACCGCGCCAACTACGTCGCCAGCCTCGGCCTGTGGGGCTGGTTCCTGCGCAAGTTCATGGACACCGTGGACGTCAGGCCGGGCGAGCGCGTGCTCGACGTCTGCGCCGGCACCAACGCCATCGGCATCGCGCTGCTCAGGCGCGAGCCGACGCTTGACGTCCACGCGATCGACCGCAGCGAGGCGATGCAGGAGGTGGGCCGGCAGCGCGCCGAGGCGCTCGGCTTCCGCATCAAGAGCGTGATCGACGACGTACACACGCTGCCGTACCCGGACAACTCGTTCGACATCGTGACGCTGCAGTTCGCCTCGCGCCACCTGCGCATCCGCCGCGTCGCCGAGGAGGTCCGGCGCGTGCTCAAGCCCGGCGGGCGGTTCTACCACAGCGATATGCTGCGCCCGGGCAACCCGGTGGTGGAGAAGATGTACTACGCCTACCTGCGCTTCTGCCTCTGGTTCACGGGATTCCTGTTCCGCAGCGGGCCGGCGGCGCTGAACTGCAAGAAATACTTCATCCAGGCGCTGCAGATGTTCTATTCGCCGCGCGAGTTCACGGATCTGCTCGAGGACGTCGGCTTCCGCGACGTGACCGTGTCGACGGTGTTCAGCGGCATGCTCGGGTTCCACCGGGCAGTGAAGCCGCTCGAGCGCTGAACCGCGAGCGGCTCCTCGCGCGCCTCGACGCGCGGCTGCTCGGCGAATTCGATCGCCGCACGCTGCACCGGCTCGGGCAGTCGCTGCCGCTGCGCGTGGCGCTCGCGGCGCTGGAGCCGCTGCTCGAGGCGAACGTCGCCAAGGAGATCCGCAAGGATGCGCAGGCGATCGCCTGCGCGGCCGAGCTGGCCGCCGCCGGGCGCGCGCCGCGCGAAGAGGACCTCGGCCGGCTGCTCGATCGCGCGCGGGAGGTCGACCGCGAATTCCTCGCCGGCATGCGCGGCTTGCCCGTGCAGCTCGACATTCCCTACGCGCGCATCGAGCCGCTGCGGCGCAAGCGCGTCGAGCGCGGCCTCGACCTCGCGCTGCGCATTCTCGACGGCTGGCGCGCGGGGCGCGGGCTGCGCGCGCTCATGCCGGCCGATGCGCTCGAGCGCCGCCTGCGGGAGCTGCTCGCGCTGTATTGCGAGGAGACGACGGCGCTCGCGGCGGGCGTGCGCGCAAGCGGCGCGATCGCGGCGTTGCGCGGCCGAGCGGCGCAGCTGCTGGGAGAGGTCATGAACGCCGAAGCCGAGCGCCTCGCGCACGAGGCGGCGCGTGCCGTGCACCGGGTGCGTTTTGCGTCGCACAAAAGCACCTAATGCTGTAAAATTTCAGGCGTTTTCGGCCCAAGAACAAGACTCCTTGAATGCAACGGCGCCTCGTGGCGGGCAATTGGAAGATGCACGGCAGCCTGTCCGCGAACCGCGCGCTGCTGGACGCTGTCCTACGGGGAATTCGGGAGCTGCGCGAGGTCGAATGCGCGGTCTGCGTGCCGTTCCCCTATCTCGCCGACGCGTCGGCCCGGCTGCAAGGCAGCGCGCTTGCACTGGGGGCGCAGAACCTGAGCGAGCACGCGCAGGGCGCCTACACGGGCGAAGTGTCCGCGGCGATGCTGGCCGAATTCGGCTGCCGCTACGTGATCGTGGGTCACTCGGAGCGGCGCCAGCTCTACGGCGAGAGCGACGCGGCGGCGGCGGCGAAGTTCAAGGCGGCGCTCGCCGGGGGCATCACGCCGATCCTCTGCGTGGGCGAGACGCTTGCCGAGCGCGAGGAGAACAGGACCGAAGCGGTTGTCGGTCGGCAGCTGGATGCCGTGATTTCCTTGAACGGAAAAGATTCCTTCAAGCAAGCGGTGGTTGCGTACGAACCCGTGTGGGCGATCGGCACCGGACGCACCGCGACGCCCGGGCAGGCGCAGGCCGTGCACGCCTTCGTGCGCGCGCGGTTGCCGGCGGAGACGCCGCTGCTGTACGGCGGCAGCGTGAAGAAGGACAACGCGGCGGACCTTTTCGCGATGCAGGACGTCGACGGCGGATTGATCGGCGGCGCATCGCTGGTGGCGGCGGACTTCCTCGCCATCGCGGGCGCGGCAAGTCGGAGGAGTTGAGGCGATGGACTGGATGACGGTGGTGATCGTGCTGCACGTGCTGATCGCGCTCGCGATCATCGGCCTGGTGCTCCTGCAGCACGGCAAGGGGGCGGACATGGGCTCGGGATTCGGCGGCGGCGCCTCGGCCAGCCTGTTCGGGGCCACCGGATCGGCAAATTTCCTGTCGCGCACGACCGCGATCCTCGCGACGCTGTTCTTCGTCACCAGCCTCGGGCTCGCCTACCTCGCGACGAACAAGCCGCGCACGAGCGGGGGCGTGCTCGACACGGTGCGGACGCAGCAGAGCGCGCCGGCGCCCGCCAAGGCCGCCGAAAAGCCCGCCGCCGAGCCGGCGAAGGCGCCGCCGGCCGCGCCGTCAGAGACACTGCCTGCGGGTTCGAAGCCGAAGGACGTTCCGCAATGATTTTTAGGGGATAATCCCGGGGGTTCAGGCAGGTACGCATGCGCCCACGTGGTGAAATTGGTAGACACGCCAGCTTGAGGGGCTGGTGGCCTAAAACGCCGTAGCAGTTCGAGTCTGCTCGTGGGCACCAATATTGAGGCGGTGAACAGGGGAATCTGAGCCACATGCTCGCCGAGTACTTTCCGATCCTGCTGTTCATCGTCGTCGGCGCCGCCGTCGGCGTCGCGCCGCCGGTGCTCGGCGCGATCTTCGGGCCGCACCGGCCGGATCCAGAGAAGCTCTCGCCCTACGAGTGCGGCTTCGAGGCCTTCGAGGATGCGCGCATGAAGTTCGACGTGCGCTACTACCTGGTGGCGATCCTGTTCATCCTCTTCGATCTCGAGATCGCCTTTCTGTTTCCCTGGGCGGTGGTGATCAACGAGATCGGCTTCGCCGGCTTCCTGTCGATGATGCTGTTCCTCGGCATCCTCGTGGTCGGCTTCATCTACGAATGGACGAAAGGAGCCCTGGAATGGGAATAGAAGGGATCCTCGAGCAGGGCTTCGTCACCACCACGGCCGACAAGCTCATCAACTGGACGCGCACGGGCTCGCTCTGGCCGGTGACCTTCGGCCTCGCCTGCTGCGCGATCGAGATGATGCACGCCGGCGCTTCGCGCTACGACCTGGACCGCTTCGGCGTCGTGTTCCGGCCCAGCCCGCGCCAGGCCGACGTGATGATCATCGCCGGCACGCTCACCAACAAGATGGCGCCGGCGCTGCGCAAGGTCTACGACCAGATGGCCGAGCCGCGCTGGGTGATCTCGATGGGCTCCTGCGCGAACGGGGGCGGCTACTACCACTACGCCTACTCGGTGGTGCGCGGGGCCGACCGCGTGGTGCCGGTGGACATCTACGTGCCCGGCTGCCCGCCGACGGCGGAGGCGCTGCTCTACGGCATCCTGCAGCTGCAGAACAAGATCAAGCGCACGAGCACGATCGCGCGCTGACGCAATTGCGTAGATGACGCCCAAGCTGCAGCGGTTGCACGACGCCCTGAGAGGGGCACTCGGTCCCCGGGTCGAGTCGCTCGAAGAGCGCCTCGGCGAGCTGACGCTGGTGGTCGGCGCGGCGAACTACCGCGAAGCGGCGCGCACGCTGCGCGACCATCCCGACCTGCGCTTCGAGCAGGCCCTCGACCTCTGCGGCGTCGACTATTCGACCTACGGCGAGCGCCCGTGGGAGCGCGGGCGCTTCGCCGCGGTGCTGCATCTGCTCTCGGTGGCGCACAACTGGCGGCTGCGGCTGCGCGTGTTCTGCCCGGACGACGCGATGCCGATGCTCGCCTCGATGATCGACATCTGGCCGAGCGTGAACTGGTTCGAGCGCGAGGCGTTCGACCTGTTCGGCATCGTCTTCGAGGGGCATCCGGACCTGCGGCGCATCCTCACCGATTACGGCTTCATCGGCCACCCGTTCCGCAAGGACTTCCCGATCTCGGGCCACGTCGAGATGCGCTACGACCCGGACCAGAAGCGCCTGGTCTACCAGCCGGTGACCATCGAGCCGCGCGAGATCACGCCGCGCGTGGTGCGCGAAGCGCACTACGCCGAAGGGGAATAGGCCTTGGCCGAAATCCGCAACTACACGCTCAATTTCGGCCCGCAGCATCCGGCGGCGCACGGCGTGCTGCGCCTGGTGCTGGAGCTCGACGGCGAGGTGGTGCAGCGCGCCGACCCGCACATCGGCCTGCTGCACCGCGCGACCGAGAAGCTCGCCGAGAGCCGCACCTACCTGCAGTCGCTGCCGTACATGGACCGGCTCGACTACATCTCGATGATGTGCAGCGAGCACGCCTACTGCATGGCGGTGGAAAAGCTGCTCGGCATCGAGGTGCCGGTCCGCGCGCAGTACATCCGCGTGATGTTCGACGAGATCACGCGCATCCTGAACCACATCTTCGGCGTGGCGACGCTGGGCCTGGACCTCGGCGCGATGACGGTGTTCCTGTACGGCTTTCGCGAGCGCGAGGACCTGCTCGACTGCTACGAGGCGGTGTCGGGCGCGCGCATGCACGCGGCCTACTACCGGCCGGGCGGCGTCTACCGGGACCTGCCCGACCGCATGCCGCAGTACCGCGCGCAGCACTCGAGGAACGAGAAGGCGCTTGGCGAGATGAACGCCGACCGCCAGGGCTCGCTGCTCGACTTCATCGAGGCGTTCACCGAGCGCTTCCCGAAGTGCGTGGACGACTACGAGACGCTGCTCACCGAGAACCGCATCTGGAAGCAGCGCACGGTCGGCATAGGCGTGGTGTCGCCCGAGCGCGCGCTCGCGCTCGGCTACACGGGCCCCATGCTGCGCGGCTCGGGAGTGGCCTGGGACCTGCGCAAGAAGCAGCCCTACGAGGTCTACGACAAGCTCGACTTCGACGTGGTGGTCGGCGTCAACGGCGACACCTACGACCGCTACCTCGTGCGCATCGAGGAGATGCGCCAGTCCAACCGCATCATCAAGCAGTGCGTGGACTGGCTGCGCGAGAACCCGGGCCCGGTGATCGTCGACAACCACAAGATCGCGCCGCCCACGCGCGGGCAGATGAAGGCCAACATGGAGGAGCTGATCCACCACTTCAAGCTCTTCACCGAGGGCATGCACGTGCCCGAGGGCGAGGCCTACGCGGGCGTGGAGGGGCCGAAAGGCGAGTTCGGCGTGTACTTCATCTCGGACGGCGCCAACAAGCCCTACCGCATGAAGCTGCGCTCGCCGGCCTTCACGCACCTGTCCTCGCTCGGCGAGCTCGCGCGCGGCCACATGCTCGCCGACGCGGTCGCCATCGTCAGCACGCTGGACATCGTTTTCGGGGAAATCGACCGATGACTTTATCTGTTTCTTCAAAACAAAAAATAGATAAGGAAATCGCCAAATACCCGGCCGACCAGAAGCAGTCGGCGGTGATGAGCGCGCTCATCATCGTGCAGGACGAGAAGGGCTGGCTGTCGACCGAGACCATGGACGAGGTCGCGGGCTACCTCGGCATGGCGCCGGTCGCGGTCTACGAGGTCGCCACCTTCTACAACATGTACAACCTGCAGCCGACGGGCAAGTACAAGCTCACGGTCTGCACCTGCCTGCCGTGCGGGCTGCAGGGATCGCTGGAGGCGGCCGACCACCTGAAGGCGAGGCTCGGCATCGATTTCGGCGAGACCACCGCCGACGGGCGCTTCACGCTGAAGGAAGGCGAGTGCATGGGGGCCTGCGCGATGGCGCCGGTGGTGCTCGTGAACAACAAGAAAATGCACGACGGCATGTCGAAGGAGAAGCTCGACGCGCTGATCAAGGAGCTGAAATAGCCATGGCGCTGCTCGATTACGGCCCGGACGCGATCCTCATGAAGGGCCTCGATGGCGCGAACTGGCGCCTGAAGGACTACGAGGCGCGCGACGGCTACGCGGCGCTGAAAAAGATCCTGCAGCAGAAGATAAAGCCCGAGGACGTGATCGCGGAAGTGAAGAAGTCCGCGCTGCGCGGCCGCGGCGGAGCGGGATTCCCGACCGGCCTGAAGTGGTCGTTCATGCCGCGCCAGTTTCCCGGCGCGAAGTACCTGGTCTGCAACTCCGACGAGGGCGAGCCGGGCACCTGCAAGGACCGCGACCTGCTGCGCTACAACCCGCACAGCGTCATCGAGGGCATGATCATCGCCGGCTACGCGATGGGCGCGGGTGTCGGCTACAACTACATCCACGGCGAGATCTGGGAGATCTACGAGCTGTTCGAGGAGGCGCTGGCGGAAGCGCGGGCGGCGGGCTACCTCGGCAAGAACATCCTCGGCTCGGAGTTCTCTTTCGAGCTGCACGCGCATCCCGGCTACGGCGCGTACATCTGCGGCGAGGAGACGGGACTGCTCGAGTCGCTCGAAGGCAAGAAGGGCCAGCCCCGCTTCAAGCCGCCGTTCCCGGCGAGCTTCGGGCTGTACGGCAAGCCGACCACGGTCAACAACACCGAGACGTTCGCGGCGGTGCCCTGGATCATGCTCAATGGCGGCGACGCGTTCCTCGCGCTCGGGCGGCCGAACAACGGCGGTACCAAGATCTTCTCGGTCACCGGGCACGTCGCGAAGCCCGGCAACTACGAGGTGAAGCTCGGCACGCCGTTCGCGAAGCTTCTTGAAATGGCGGGAGGAGTCAGAAAAGGAAATAGATTGAAGGCGGTCATCCCGGGCGGTTCCTCCATGCCCGTGCTGCCGGCCGACATCATGATGAAGACCGACATGGACTACGACTCCATCGCCAAGGCTGGGTCGATGCTGGGCTCGGGCGCGGTCATCGTCATGGACGACAGCACCTGCATGGTGCGCGCGCTGGAGCGGCTGTCCTACTTCTATTTCGAGGAATCCTGCGGCCAGTGCACGCCCTGCCGCGAGGGCACCGGCTGGCTCTACCGCGTCGTGCACCGCATCGAGACCGGCCAGGGCCGGATCGAGGACCTCGAGCTGCTGGACAACGTTGCCGACAACATCGCCGGCCGCACCATCTGCGCGCTCGGCGACGCGGCGGCGCTGCCCGTGAAGAGCTTCCTCAAGCACTTCCGCCACGAGTTCGTGCACCACATCGAGCATAAGAACTGTCTTGTTGCAAAAGACATAGAACCCAAATGGGGCCGGGCCGGCGCCCGCAGCCCGTCGATCGCGAAGGCCGCCTAGATGGTCAAAGTCGAGATCGACGGCCGCGAAGTCGAAGTACAGCACGGTGCGACCGTGATGGACGCCGCGCACAAGCTCGGCATCTACGTGCCGCACTTCTGCTATCACAAGAAGCTGTCGATCGCCGCCAACTGCCGCATGTGCCTGGTCGAGGTGGAAAAGGCGCCGAAGCCCCTGCCGGCCTGCGCGACGCCGGTCACCGACGGCATGAAGGTGAAGACGGCATCCGCGAACGCCAAGAAGGCGCAGAACGCGGTGATGGAGTTCCTGCTCATCAACCACCCGCTCGACTGCCCGATCTGCGACCAGGGCGGCGAGTGCCAGCTGCAGGACCTCGCCGTGGGCTACGGCGCGTCGGCCTCGCGCTTCACCGAGGAAAAGCGCGTGGTGCTGCACAAGGACATCGGCCCGCTGGTCGCCGCCGAGGAGATGAGCCGCTGCATCCAGTGCACGCGCTGCGTGCGCTTCGGCCAGGAGGTCGCCGGCGTCATGGAGCTCGGCATGATCGGCCGCGGCGAGCATTCCGAGATCGTGGCCTTCGTCGGCAAGAGCGTGGATTCCGAGCTCTCGGGGAACATGATCGACCTTTGCCCGGTGGGCGCGCTCACCTCCAAGCCGTTTCGCTACAGCGCTCGCACCTGGGAGCTCGCGCGCCGCAAGAGCGTCTCGCCGCACGACGGCCTGGGCTCGAACCTCGTCGTGCAGGTGAAGCAAAGCAGGGTCATGCGCGTGCTGCCGCTGGAGAACGAGGCGATCAACGAGTGCTGGCTGTCGGACAAGGATCGCTTCTCCTACGAGGCGCTCAACTCCGAGGAGCGCCTCGCGGCGCCGATGATCCGGCGCGAGGGCAGGTGGGAGCAGACGGACTGGCAGGATGCATTGGATTTTGTTGTTTCTTCCTTAAAAGAAAATCAGTTCGGTGTGCTCGCGTCACCGCACGCGACGCTGGAAGAGCTGTATCTCTCGGGCAGGCTCGGCGCGCCGGCCGAGTTCCGCCTGCGGCACTGCGACTTCTCGGGCGACGGCAAGCGCGCGGGCATCCCCTGGCTCGGCATGCCGGTCGAGGAGCTCGGCAAGCTCGACCGCGTGCTCGTCGCGGGCTCGTTCCTGCGCAAGGACCACCCGCTCATCGCGCAGCGCCTGCGCCAGGCCGCCAAGCGCGGCCTGCAGGTGCACGTGCTGCACTCGGCGGACGACGACTGGCTGATGCCGGTGAAGAGCAAGAAGATCGTTCCGCCTTCAGAACTTTTGAGTTCGATTCCCTCTTTCAGTGAAATTCTGAAAGGCGGAAAGAACGCGGCGATCCTGCTCGGCAATTTCGCCCAGCAGCATCCGCAGGCGGCCGCGATTCACGCGGCCGCACAGGCAATCGGCGTGAAGGTCGGCTTCCTCGGCGAGGCGGCGAATTCCGTGGGCGGCTACGTGGCCGGATTGCCTGCCGCCGGGGGACTTCCCGAGGTCGCCCGCAAGAAAGCCATGGTCCTCTTGGGTCTCGACGCGAGCCTGGACCTGGCGGACCCGAGCCTCGTCAAGGGCAAGCAGTTCATCGTCAACCTGACCGCGTTCAAGTCGGACGTGGGCGACGTGCTGCTGCCGATCGCGCCGTTCACCGAGACCCCCGGCACCTTCGTGAGCACCGAGGGCCGCGTGCAGAGCTTCCACGCCGCGGTGCGGCCGCTGGGCGAGGCGCGCCCGGCCTGGAAAGTGCTGCGCGTGCTGGGCACCATGCTCGGGCTGCCCGGCTTCGAGTTCGAGACCATCGAGCAGGTGCGCGAGGCCTGCCTCGGCGGACGGGATATTCAAGGCTTGCTTTCGAACAAGATAGATTTTGATTCACGACAACAACAAGGAATGATTTCCGCGGGCATCCAGCGCGTCGCCGACGTGCCGATCTACTTCGCCGATCCGCTCGCGCGGCGCTCGCCGCCGCTGCAGAAGACGCGCGACGCGCAGGCGCCGCGCGCCTGGATGAACTCGCGGCTGCTGCAGAAGCTCGGCGTGCAGGCGGGCGGGCTGGTGCTCGTCAAGCAGAACGGCGGCGAGGCGGGCCTCGCCGCCGCGCTGGACGACAAGCTTCCCGACGACTGCGTGCGCATCGCCGCCGGCCACCCGTCCACGGCGGCCCTCGGCGCGCCGTTCGCCGCGCTCACGCTCGAGAAGATCACCTCGAGGCAGGCCGCCTGAGATGCTCCAGTCGCTGCTGACCTGGTCGGAACTGAAGTTCGGCCCCACCTGGGGCCCGGCGGCGTACGAGCTCGTGACCTCGCTCGTGTTCATCGTCGCGATCGTCGCGCCGCTGCTGGGCGCGGTCGCCTACCTCACGCTCTGGGAGCGCAAGCTGATCGGCTGGATGCAGGTTCGCCTCGGACCCAACCGCACGACCTTCTTCGGCATTCCCTGGCTGGGCGGCCTCGCGCAGCCGGTCGCCGACGGCCTGAAGATGATGTTCAAGGAGATCATCATCCCGACGAACGCGAGCAAGCTGCTGTACGTGCTCGCGCCGATCTTCATGATGGTCCCGGCGCTCGCCGCCTGGGCGGTGGTGCCGTTCGCCCCCGAGGTGGTTCTCGCCGACATCAACGCCGGCCTGCTCTACCTGATGGCCCTCACCTCGATGGGCGTGTACGGCGTGATCGTCGCCGGCTGGGCGTCGAACTCGAAGTACGCATTCCTCGGCGCGATGCGCTCGGCCGCGCAGATGGTGTCCTACGAGCTGGCGATGGGCTTCGCGCTGGTGGTGGTGCTGATGGTGTCGGGCAGCCTCAACCTCTCGGACATCGTCGCCGCGCAGGGCAGGGGCACGTTCGCGCAGATGGGCCTGAATTTCCTGTCCTGGAACTGGCTGCCGCTCGCGCCGATGCTGCTGGTGTACTTCATCTCGGGCATCGCCGAGACCAACCGCGCCCCGTTCGACGTGGTCGAGGGCGAGTCCGAGATCGTGGCCGGCCACATGGTCGAGTACTCGGGCATGACCTTCGCGCTGTTCTTCCTCGCCGAGTACGCGAACATGCTGCTCGTTTCGGCGCTCACGGTGGTGATGTTCTTCGGCGGCTGGCAGCCGCCGATCGCCTCGGCGCTCGCCGAGGCGGTGCCCGGCATCGTCTGGTTCCTCGGCAAGATCTTCCTCGTGGTGTCGATGTTCCTCTGGATCCGCGCCACGCTGCCGCGCTATCGCTACGACCAGATCATGCGCCTGGGCTGGAAGGTGTTCATCCCGCTCACGCTGGTGTGGATTGCCGTCATCGGCGTCTGGATGCAGACGCCCTGGAACCCGTGGAGGTGAGGCGGCCATGACGCGCGTGCTCGAGTTCTTCCGCTCGTTCCTGCTGCTGGAGCTGGTGCGCGGCCTGGCGCTCACCGGGCGCCACCTGGTCGCGCGCAAGATCACCGTGCAGTTCCCCGAGGAGAAGACGCCGCTCAGCCCGCGCTTCCGCGGCCTGCACGCGCTGCGCCGCTACCCGAACGGCGAAGAGCGCTGCATCGCCTGCAAGCTCTGCGAGGCGGTCTGCCCGGCGCTGGCGATCCACATCGAGTCCGAGTCGCGCGCCGACGGCACGCGCCGCACCACGCGCTACGACATCGACCTCACCAAGTGCATCTTCTGCGGCTTCTGCGAGGAGGCCTGCCCGGTCGACGCGATCGTCGAGACGCGCGTGTTCGAGTACCACGGCGAGAAGCGCGGCGACCTGTACTACACCAAGCCGATGCTGCTCGCGGTCGGCGAGCGCTACGAAGAGCAGATCGCCAGTGACCGCGCGGCCGACGCGGCCTACCGCTGAGCATGTTCGAGGCCGCCGTCTTCTACGCCTTCGGCGCCGTGCTGCTCGCATCGGCGCTCGGGGTGATCACCTCGCGCAACCCGGTGCACGCGGCGCTGTTCCTGGTGCTCGCGTTCTTCACCGCCTCGGCGATCTGGCTGCTGCTGCGCGCCGAGTTCCTCGCCCTCACGCTGATGGTCGTCTACGTAGGCGCGGTGATGGTGCTGTTCCTTTTCGTGGTGATGATGCTCGACATCAACCTGGAGCGCCTGCGCGAGGGCTTCTGGCAGTACCTGCCGCTCGGGGCCCTCGTCGGCGTGCTGATGGCGGCCGAGATGGCCGCCGTGCTCTACGGCCGCTGGTCGGGCCTCGCGGTGCCGCCGAAGGCGCTGCCGCCGGGCTACAGCAACACCAAGGAGCTCGGGCGCCTGCTCTACACCGACTACGTGCTCGCCTTCGAGATCGCCGCGGTGGTGCTGCTGGTGGCGATCGTCGCGGCGATCGCGCTCACGCTGCGCCAGCGCAAGGACACGCGCGGCATGGATCCCGCCGCGCAGGTGCGCGTGCGCCGCGCCGAGCGCGTGCGCATCCTGCCGATGCCGGCGGAGAAGAAGGACGCCTGATGCACGCCTCGCTGCCCGCGGCGCCGTACCTCACGCTGTCGCACTACCTGGTGCTCGGCGCGATCCTGTTCGCGATCGCGGTCATCGGCATCTTCCTCAATCGCAAGAACGTCATCGTGCTGCTGATGGCGATCGAGCTCATGCTGCTCGCGGTGAACCTGAACTTCGTCGCGTTCTCGTACTACCTGGGCGACATGGCGGGGCAGGTGTTCGTGTTCTTCATCCTGACGGTGGCGGCCGCCGAATCCGCCATCGGGCTGGCGATCCTGGTGGTGCTGTTCAGGAACCTCAGCACGATCAACGTGGAAGACCTCGATTCGCTGAAGGGCTGACGCAGGAATACAAGGGACAAGGGGAATGCTGAAGACCTGGGGTCTGATTGCCGTGCTCGCGCCTCTCGCGGGCGCGATCGTCGCCGGACTGGGCGGCAAGGCGATCGGCCGCGTCTGGTCGCACCGCGTCACGATCCTTGGTGTTTTGATTTCCTTTGTTGCTTCCGTTTTCATCCTTAGAGAATCATTAAACGGAAATTCCTGGAACGGAATCGTTTACACCTGGTCGCTGATCGGCGACACGCCGCTGCAGATCGGCTTCCTCATCGACCGCCTGACCGCGCTCATGATGGTGGTGGTGACCTTCGTGTCGCTGATGGTGCACGTCTACACCATCGGCTACATGGCCGAGGACCCCGGCTACCAGCGCTTCTTCAGCTACATCTCGCTGTTCACCTTCTCGATGCTCATGCTGGTGATGGCGAACAACTTCCTGCAGCTGTTCTTCGGCTGGGAGGCGGTCGGCCTGGTGTCGTACCTGCTGATTGGCTTCTGGTACACGCGGCCGACGGCGATCTACGCGAGCCTCAAGGCCTTCCTCGTCAACCGCGTCGGCGACTTCGGCTTCCTGCTCGGCATCGCGCTGATCCTGACCGGCTTTGGGACGCTGGACTACGCGCCCGTGTTTGCGAAGGCCTCGTCATCCACCGAGCACATCACCCTGATCTGCGTGCTGCTGTTCGTCGGCGCGATGGGCAAGAGCGCGCAGTTCCCGCTGCATGTCTGGCTGCCCGACTCGATGGAAGGCCCGACGCCGATCTCCGCGCTGATCCACGCCGCGACGATGGTCACCGCCGGCATCTTCATGGTGGCGCGCATGTCGCCGCTGTTCGAGCTGTCGCAGACGGCGCTCTCGGTGGTGCTGGTGATCGGCTCGGTGACAGCGTTCTCGATGGCGCTGGTCGCGATCACGCAGTTCGACATCAAGCGCGTGGTGGCCTACTCGACGCTGTCGCAGCTCGGCTACATGACGGCGGCGCTCGGCGCCTCGGCCTACCAGGTGGGCATCTTCCACCTGATGACGCACGCGTTCTTCAAGGCGGTGCTGTTCCTCGGCGCGGGCTCCGTGATCATCGCCCTGCACCACGAGCAGGACATGCGCCGCATGGGCGGATTGAGGAAATACATGCCGATCACGTACTGGACCGTGCTGATCGGCGCCTTCGCCAACGCCGGGCTGCCGCCCTTCGCCGGCTTCTTCTCCAAGGACTCGATCCTGGAGGCGGTGCACCTGTCGGCGACGCCGGGCGCGCACTTCGCCTACTGGCTGCTCGTCGGCGCGGTGTTCATCGGCGGGCTGTACTCGTTCCGCCTGGTGTTCATGACCTTCCACGGCGAGGAGCGCATGGACGCCGAGACGCGCGCGCACGTGCACGAGAGCCCCTGGGTGGTGACGCTGCCGCTGGTGCTGCTCGCGATTCCGTCGATCGCCGCCGGCTGGCTCATCGGCCCGGTGCTGTTCGACTATTTCGGCGATTCGATCCTGGTGCTGCCGGCGCACACGGCCATGGAGGAGATGCAGCGCGACTTCCACGGCGTGCTCGGCTTCATCGGCCACGGCTTCCGCTCGCTGCCGCTCTGGCTCGGCATCGCGGGCGCGGTGCTCGCCTGGTACCTCTACGTCGTGAACCGGGACCTGCCGAAGAAGATCGCCATCTTCTTCGGCCCGCTGTACGCGCTGGTCGAGCGCAAGTACGGCTTCGACGAGCTGTACTCCTGGCTGTTCGCTGGCGGCGCGCGCGCGATCGGCACGGGGCTGTGGAAGGGCGGCGACCAGCGCGCGATCGACGGCGTGATGGTGAACGGCTCGGCGCGCCTGGTGGGCTGGTTCTCCGGCGTGATCCGCCTGGTGCAGAGCGGACTGATCTACTGGTACGCGTTCATGATGATCTTCGGCGTCTGCGCGGTGTACGCGCTGGTCAAGTACCGCGTGTTCCCGGGATAGCGCCGCATGCTGCTCAGCCTCGCCATCTGGGTTCCGATCCTCGCCGGCCTGCTGGTGCTCGCCTGCGGCGGCGACGAGCGTGCGCCGCTCGCGCGCGCGCTCGCGTTCGCCGGCTCGCTGGCGGGATTCTTCGTCACGCTGCCGCTCTGGATCGGCTTCTCGCCCGCCAGCGCGGCGATGCAGTTCGTAGAGCGGCTGTCGTGGATTCCGCGCTTCAACGTCTGGTATCACCTCGGCGTGGACGGCATCTCGATGCTGTTCGTGCTGCTCAACTCGTTCATCACCCCGCTGGTGGTGATCGCCGGCTGGACGGTGATCGAGAAGCGCGTCGCCCAGTACCTGGGCGCCTTCCTGATCATGTCCGGGCTGCTGAACGGGGTGTTCTGCGCGCTGGACGGGGTGCTGTTCTACGTCTTCTTCGAGGCGACGCTGATCCCGATGTTCGTGATCATCGGCGTCTGGGGCGGCGCCAACCGCGTCTACGCGGCGCTCAAGTTCTTCCTGTACACCTTCTTCGGCTCGGTGCTGATGCTGGTGTCGCTGCTCTACCTGTACAACAAGTCCGGCGGCAGCTTCGCGATCATGGACTGGTGGAAGCTGCCGATTCCGCTCGACGCGCAGCACTGGCTGTTCTTCGGGCTGCTGTTCGCGTTCGCGGTCAAGGTGCCGATGTGGCCGGTGCACACCTGGCTGCCCGACGCCCACGTCGAGGCGCCCACCGGCGGCTCTGTCGTGCTGGCGGCGATCATGCTCAAGCTGGGGGCCTACGGCTTCGTGCGCTTCACGCTGCCGATCCTGCCCGACGCCTCGCGCGACCTGGCCTGGCTGATGATCGCGCTGTCGCTCATCGCCGTGGTCTACATCGGCCTGGTGGCGCTGGTGCAGACCGACATGAAGAAGCTGATCGCCTACTCTTCGATCTCGCACATGGGCTTCGTCACGCTCGGCTTCTTCATCTTCAACGCCTACGGCGTCGAGGGCGCTCTGGTGCAGATGATCTCGCACGGCTTCGTCTCGGCGGCGATGTTCTTCTGCGTCGGCGTGATGTACGACCGCATGCACTCGCGCAACATCGCCGACTACGGCGGCGTGGTGAACACGATGCCCAGGTTCGCCTCGCTGATGATGCTGTTCGCGATGGCCAACTGCGGCCTGCCGGCGACGAGCGGCTTCGTCGGCGAGTTCATGGTGATCATGGGCGCGATGAAGGCGAACTTCTGGCTCGCCTTCGCCGCGGCCACCACGCTCGTGTTCGGCGCGGCCTACACGCTGTGGATGTACAAGCGCGTCATCTTCGGCGCGGTCGCCAACGACCACGTCGCGCATCTCACGGACCTCAATCCGCGCGAGACGGCCGTGCTCGGCCTGCTCGCGGCGGCGGTGCTCTGGATGGGCGTCTACCCGCTGCCTTTCACCGACGTGATGCACGCCTCGGTCAGGGACCTGCTGCAGCACGTCGCGGCGCCGAAACACTGACATGAGCGCCTTCGCCTACCTGGAGCAGCAATTCCCCGCGTTGCCGGAAGTGATTCTGCTCGTCGGCGCCTGCGCGACGATGCTGGGCGACCTGCGCGTCCGGAGCGAGCGGCGCACCGGCAGCTTCGTGGCGGCGCAGGCCGTGCTGCTGCTGTGCGCGCTTGCGACGCTGCTCATCCAGCTGGCGAGCGGCACCGCACGTTTCGCCCTGTTCAACGGCCTGTTCGTCTCCGACGTCATGGCGAACGTGCTCAAGCTGGCGGCGTACCTCACCGTGTCGGTGACGCTGGTCTACTCGCGCCAGTACCTGCTCGACCGCGGCCTGATGCGCGGCGAGTTCCTCTCGCTGCTGCTGTTCGCGCTGCTCGGCATGATGATCATGATCAGCGCCAACAGCTTCCTCACGGTGTACCTGGGCCTGGAGCTGCTGTCGCTGTGCCTGTACGCGATGGTGGCGCTCAACCGCGACTCGGCCGCGTCGACCGAGGCGGCGATGAAGTACTTCGTGCTCGGCGCGCTCGCCTCGGGCATGCTGCTCTACGGCATGTCCATGATCTACGGGGCGACGGGGAGCCTCGCGATTCCCGACATCGCGCGCCAGCTCGCCGCGCTGTCGCGCGACAGCACGCAGCAGCCGTTCCTCGTCTTCGGCCTGGTGTTCGTGGTGGCCGGCATCGCCTTCAAGCTCGGCGGGGTGCCGTTCCACATGTGGATCCCGGACGTCTATCACGGCGCGCCCACCGCGGTGACGCTGGTGATCGGCAGCGTGCCGAAGCTCGCCGCTTTCGCGATGGCGATCCGCGTCCTCGGCTCGGGGCTCGCCGACCTCGCGCACGACTGGCAGCAGATGCTCGCGATCATGGCGGTGCTGTCGATGGCGGTGGGCAACATCACCGCGATCGCGCAGAGCAACCTCAAGCGCATGCTCGCCTACTCGACGATCGCGCACATGGGCTTCATGCTGCTCGGGCTGCTCGCGGGCTGGGTCGGCGGCAATTTCTTCAACCGCGCCGACGCCTACGCGGCGGCGATGTTTTATACCGTGGTCTACGTGATGATGTCGGCGGGCTCCTTCGGCATGCTGCTGTTCCTCTCCGGCAAGGGCTACGAGTGCGAGAACCTGGAGGACCTGAAGGGCCTTAACCGGCGCAATCCCTGGTACGCGTTCGTGATGCTGCTGCTGATGTTCTCGCTCGCAGGCGTGCCGCCGACCGTGGGCTTCTATGCCAAGCTCTCGGTGCTGTCGGCCGCGGTCAACGCCGACCAGATCTGGCTCGCCGTGGTGGCGGTCGTGTTCTCCCTGATCGGAGCCTTTTATTACCTGCGCGTGGTCAAGCTGATGTACTTCGACGAGCCCGCAGACGCCTCGCCCGCGGCCGGGCACGCCGACATGCGCGTGCTGCTGTCGCTGAACGGCCTCGCGCTGCTCGCGCTCGGCGTGCTGCCCGAGCCGCTGATGTCGCTGTGCTTCGTCGCCGTCAAGAGCCTGTTCCCGGCTTGAGCGCGGGCGAGCTCGAAGAGCGTTTCGTTTCCGGGGAAGAGGTCTACCGAGGCGGCTTCCTGCGCCTGCACCGGGATGTCGTGCAGTTGCCCGACGGGTCGCGGGCCACCCGCGAGTACGTGCGGCATCCCGGGGCAGTCGCCATCGTCGCGATCACCGACGACCGCAAGCTGGTCCTCGAGCGCCAATACCGGTACCCGCTGCGCCGGGAGTTCATCGAGATCCCGGCGGGCAAGCTGGAGCCGGGCGAGGCCCACCTGGAAACCGCGAAGCGCGAGCTGCTGGAGGAAACCGGCTACGCGGCCTCGGCCTGGGCGAAGCTGGGCGTGGTCCACAACGCCATCGGCTACTCGGACGAGTCGATCGAGCTCTGGCTCGCCACCGGCCTGGCGCAGCGCGAGCGGAAGCTGGATGCGGGCGAGTTCCTCGAAGTCCTCACCGTTCCGTTCGACGAAGCGCTGGCGATGGCGCGCGACGGCCGTCTCAGCGACGTGAAGACGATCGTCGGCCTGTTCTGGGCCAGCTCGCGCCCTTGAGCGGCGCGTCCTCGCTGCAGTGCGGCAAGCTTATCGGCCTATTCTGGCGATTGATTTGACGCCATGAGCCGGCACCGGGAGCATCATCCGGGTTGATCTGGGGCAATTCCACGAGGAGGAGAGAATGGATAAATCCGACGCTCGCGGCGTGACGCGCCGCCATTTCATGGCCGGCGCCGCCGGCGCCGGCGCGCTGGCCGCGCTCACGCCCGCCACGCGCGCGCTTGCCGGGCAGCTGGGCAGCTCCGGGGTGCTCGGCCTGGCCGAGATTCCCGACGGCGCGCTGGCCGAGGCGGTGATGTACGCGCTGCCGGGCAAAGTGCCGCTGATCAAGAAGACCTACCGGCCGCCGAATTTCGAGACGCCGGTCGAATATTTCCGCACGCCGATCACGCCGAACAAGGCGTTCTTCGTGCGCTGGCACCTGGCCGGCATTCCGCAGGTCAACGCCAAGGACTGGTCGCTCAGCGTCGCGGGCGACGCGGCGGGCAACGCCGCGCCGTTCACGCTCGCCGAATTGAAGAAGAGCTTCAAGCAGACGGAGATCACCGCGGTATGCCAGTGCTCGGGCAACCGCCGCGGGCTGTTCGAGCCGCACGTGCCGGGCGTCGAATGGGGCGTGGGCGCGATGGGCAACGCGGTCTGGCGCGGCGTGCGCCTGAAGGACGTGCTCTCGAAGGTCGGCGTCAAGCCGGGCGCGGTGGAAGTCGTGCTGGACGGCGCCGACCACGCGCCGCTGCCGAAGACGCCGGACTTCGTGAAGTCGCTGCCGATCGACGTGGCGATGTCCGAGGACGTGCTGATCGCGTTCGAGATGAACGGGCAGCCGCTGCCGCACTGGAACGGCTTCCCGGCGCGGCTGATCGTGCCCGGGTGGACGGGGACCTACTGGGTCAAGCAGCTTGCGAGCGTCAAGGTCGTCACCACGCCGGAGAAGAACTTCTGGATGAGCGCGGCCTACCGCCTGCCGCGCGGCAAGTTCAGCACGCCGACGTTCAGCTCGCAGCTCTACGCGCCCAACGAGCCGATCACGGCGATGGTGGTGAACTCGCTCATCACGTCGCTGCGCAGCGGCGAGAAGATCCAGCGCGGCAAGCCGATCGAGGTGCGCGGCGTCGCCTGGGACCGCGGCAACGGCATCGCCAAGGTGGAGGTCTCTACCGACGCCGGCGCGCACTGGGCCGAGGCCAGGCTCGGCAAGGACCTCGGCCGCTTCTCGTTCCGCGAGTTCGCGCTGAGCGTGCCGGCGCGCGAGGACGGCGGGCGAGTGGTAATGGCGCGCGCCACGAGCAGGAGCGGCGAGACGCAGGTCGAGCAGCTCATCCACAATCCCGCTGGCTATCACCACAACGTGATCCAGCGCATCTACGTCGAAGTCGTCTGAGGAGAGCGACATGCGAATCGCCATTGCCGCCATCGCCGTCGCGGTCGCCGGGAGCGCCGCCGCGCAGGAATCCAAGGTCCAGCTCGCCGACGGCCCGGGCAAGGACAAGGCCATGCAGTGCGTGGCCTGCCACAGCCTGGACTACATCCCGATGAACTCGCGTTTCCTCGACAAGGCGGGCTGGACGGCGACCACCAACAAGATGATCAACGTCTTCGGCGCGCCGATCCCGAAGTCCGACGTCGACGCGATCGCGGGCTATCTCGCGCAGCATTACGGCAAGCCCGGGGCCAAGTAGCCGGCGTGGGCAAGCTTGCCGAGCGCCTGGGCGACCCGGCGCGCGCGGGGATCTACCGCGTCGAGACGACCGAGGCGCTCGAGGAGGCCTCCGCGCTGAACGGCTACACGCTGTTGCGCGTGCGCCTGAACGCCGAGAGCGACGTCGGCGCGCTGACACGGCTTGCCGCCGAGCCGTCGCTGGACGGCTGCGTAGCGCTGATCAGCGGCTTCGAGGCGCACTTCCGCGATCGCGCGGCGCAGCGCGCTGCGCTGCTCGCGGCGCTCGCTTTGGCCGCGGAAGGATGGCGGGCGCGCGGCGCGCGCGTGTTCGTCGCGTTCTTCGATCCCGATCGCGAGCTGCACGGGCTGGCCCCTCTCTACAACTGGCACAAGAGCCGGAGCCGGCCGCAGGCCGGTTCGCCGAGGCGCTCAACAACAACGTCGGCCTGATCGCCTGCGAGAACACCATGCATAACACGAAGACCACCAAGGCCGACATGTACGACGGCATCGCCTACACGCCGGCGGGGGTCACACACCTCATGAAGCGCCAGCAGGAGGGCTGGGCCTACATCCGGCCCTGACTCCCGGCGGTAACGGCCGTGCCGCGCGCGGCCGGGAGGGCCTCCCTAGGGGTCAGAGGCGCGGTTTCTTGATGTAGCGCAAGGCCGGGCTCCGCCCGGGGCGCAGCCTAGCGGGCGAGGGAGGCTAGGCCGACGCTACAGATCATCATCCAGGGCCGCGGCGGGCAGGGCGCGCAGATGGCGGGCAATGTGCTCGCCATGGCGTTTTTCGCCGAGGGGCTGGAGGTGCAGAGCTTCGCCACCTACGGCGGCGCGCGGCGCGGCACGCCCGTGAGCTCGTTCATCCGCGTCGACGAGCGGCCGATCCGGGTGCGCTGCGACATCGAGAGGGCCGACGCGCTGCTGTGCTTCGACGCGAGCCTGCTCGAAGGCCGGCTGCTCGCGGCGGCGGGGCCGCAGACGCTCATCGTGGTCAATTCGCAGCGCACGCCGCAGCAGTTCGCGACCGACCTGCCTGGCTACCGCGTGCTTCCGGTGGACGGCATCGCCGTGGCGCAGAAGAACGGCCTCGGCCGCATCGTCAATTCCGCGCTGCTCGGCGCCTTCGCGCGCGCCGTGCAGGCGCCCGCGCTGGAGACCCTGAGCCGCACGATCGCGGAGGCCACGCCCAAGAACAAGCAGGAGAACGTCCGGGCCTGCCTGGACGGATACGGCCTGGTCGACGCGCAAATGCAGAAGGCGGCCGCATGAACACGCCCTCGCTGCCGCCTGCGATCTGGACCACCGGCAGCACCGAGGTGCTGAAGACCGGAACCTGGCGGGCCGCGCTTCCCGAATACCGGCAGGCGCCTTCGCCCTGCCACTTGGCCTGTCCGGTCGGTGGCCGCGTCGCCTCCTGGATCCAGCAGGCGCGGGCGGGCGACTGGCACGGCGCCTGGACGACGCTCACCGAGAACAATCCCTTCCCCGCGATCGCCGGGCGCGTCTGCCATCACCCCTGCGAGAGCGCCTGCAACCGCGCCGGCTACGACGCGCCGCTCGCCATCTGCGCGCTCGAGCGCCACGCAGGCGACCGCGCGCTCGCCGAGGGCTGGCGCCATCCCGCGGCGCCGCTCGAGCGCGACGCCAGGGTCGCCGTCATCGGCGGCGGCCCCTCGGGACTGTCGGCGGCGTACCAGCTGCGGCGCCGCGGCTACGCGGTGACGATCTTCGAGGCCGGGCAGCAGCTCGGCGGCCTGCTGCGCGACGGGATTCCGCGCTATCGCCTGCCGCTCGAGGTGCTGGACGGCGAGATCCGGCGCGTGCTCGACCTCGGCATCGACGTGCACCTGGGCAGCTCGATCGCCACGGCGGCGGACTTCGCCTGGCTGCGCGACCGGCACGATGCGCTCTACGTGGCCATCGGCGCGCGACGGCAGAAGCGCCTCGCGCAGCTCGACTACGGCGCGCCGTGGGTGATGGACAGCGCGGCCTACCTCGCGCAATCGAACGCGGGCGCGCCGCCCGCCCTGGGCAAGCGACTCGCCGTGATCGGCGGCGGCAGCGCGGCGATGGACGTCGCGCGCAGCGCGCGCCGCGCCGGGCACGAAGTGAGCGTGATCTGCCTCGAGAGCGAGGCCCAGATGCCGGCGCAGCGCGAGGAGATCGAGCAGGCGAGGGAGGAAGGCGTCCGCTTCCTCCATGGCGCGCTGCTGCTGCAGGCCGCGGCCGG
>DATKKT010000060.1:0-25023 GCA_035542795.1 Burkholderiales bacterium | reverse complement strand
GGCGGCGCGGCCTTCGCGGGCTCTGCCGCCGGTTTGGTCTTTTGTTCCGGAGACGCCTCCTGCGCTCCGGCCTCGAGCTTCAGGATCAGCGAGCCTTCCGAGACCTTGTCGCCCACCTTGACTTGTATCGACTGCACCACGCCCGCCTCGGGCGAGGGGATCTCCATGGTCGCCTTGTCCGACTCGAGCGAGATGAGCGACTGCTCCTTGGCGACCGCGTCGCCCGGCTTGACCAGGACCTCGATGACCTCGACGTCCTTGAAGTCGCCGATGTCCGGGACGAGGACGTCCTTCATACCGTGGTCGGGTCCGGCTTCTCGGGGTCGATGCCGTATTTCCTGATCGCGTCGGCGACGGATTTCGCCTTCACCTGCCCGGATTCCGCGAGCGCCTTCAGCGCCGCGATCGCTACGAAGTAGCGGTTCACCTCGAAGAAGTGCCGCAGCTTGGCGCGCGAATCGGAGCGGCCGAAGCCGTCGGTGCCGAGCACCTTGTAGACGCGGTCGCGCGGCACGAACGGCCGGATCTGGTCGGCGAAGGTCTTGATGTAGTCGCTCGCCGCCACCACCGGGCCGGCGCGCTTCTCGAGGCACTGCGCGACGTAGGGCACGCGCGGCTTCGCTTCCGGATGGAGCAGGTTCCAGCGCTCGGCGGCGAGGCCGTCGCGCCGCAGCTCGGTGAAGCTCGTGGCGCTCCAGACGTCCGCCGCGACCTCCCAGTCCTTCTCGAGCAGCTCGCCGGCCGCCTCGACTTCGCGCAGGATCGTGCCGGAACCGAGGAGTTGAACGCGCAGTTTCGACTTCAGCTTTGATTCTCTGAATAAATAAAGGCCCTTCAAAATTCCCTGCTCGGCACCCGCCGGCAGCGCCGGGTGCTCGTAGTTCTCGTTCATCAGGGTGATGTAGTAGAAGACATCCTCCTGGTTCGCGACCATGCGGCGCAGGCCGTCGTGGACGATCACCGCGAGCTCGTGCCCGTAGGCCGGGTCGTAGGACACGCAATTCGGGATCACCGACGACAGCACGTGCGAGTGGCCGTCCTCGTGCTGCAGGCCTTCGCCGTTCAGCGTGGTGCGGCCCGCGGTCGCGCCGAGCAGGAAGCCGCGCGCGCGCTGGTCGGCCGCGGCCCAGGCGAGGTCGCCTACGCGCTGCAGGCCGAACATCGAGTAGCAGATGTAGAACGGCACCATCACCTGGTTGGAGTGGCTGTAAGAGGTCGCGGCCGCGATCCAGGAGGACATCGCGCCCGCCTCGTTGATGCCTTCCTCGAGAATTTGCCCCGCCTTGTCCTCGCGGTAGTACATCACCTGGTCCCGGTCCACCGGCTCGTACTTCTGCCCCTCGGGCGCGAAGATGCCGAGCTGCCGGAACATGCCCTCCATGCCGAACGTGCGCGCCTCGTCCGGCACGATCGGCACGACGCGCCGCCCGAGCTCCTTGTCGCGCACGAGCGCGGTGAGCAGCCGCACGAAGGCCATCGTCGTGGAGATCTCGCGGCCCGCGCCCGAGCCCTTCAGCACCTGGTCGAACACCGACAGCGGCGGCACCGCGGGCGCCGCCTCCGCCTTGGGGCGACGCTGCGGGTAATACCCTCCTAACGCCTGGCGCCGCTCGTGCAGGTACTTCATCTCGGGCGCGTCCGCGGGCGGGATGTAGAACGGCAGCTTCTCCAATTGGTCGTCCGGGATCGGGATGTTAAAGCGGTCGCGCATCTCGCGGATCGTCGCGAGATCCACCTTCTTCAGCTGGTGCGTGGGGTTCTTCGCCTGGCCCTGCTTGCCGAGGCCGTAGCCCTTGATGGTCTTGGCGAGGATCACCGTGGGCTGGCCCTTGTGCTTCACGGCGGCAGCATAGGCCGCATAGATCTTGTGCGGGTCGTGGCCGCCGCGATTGAGGCGCCAGATGTCCTCGTCGGACATGCGCGACACCATCTCGAGCACCTTCGGGTGCTTGCCGAAGAAGTGCTTGCGCACGAACGCGCCGTCGTTGGCCTTGAAGTTCTGGTACTCGCCGTCGACCGTGTCCTCCATGATCTTGCGCAGCAGGCCGTCCTTGTCGCGCGCGAGCAGCGGATCCCAATAGGCTCCCCATATCAGCTTGAGTACGTTCCAGCCGGCGCCGCGGAAGTCGCCTTCGAGCTCCTGGATGATCTTGCCGTTGCCGCGCACCGGGCCGTCCAGCCGCTGCAGGTTGCAGTTGACGATGAAGATCAGGTTGTCGAGCTTCTCGCGCGCCGCCATGCCGATCGCGCCGAGCGACTCGGGCTCGTCCATCTCGCCGTCGCCGCAGAACACCCAGACCTTGCGGTTGTCGGTCTGCGCGTGGCCGCGCGCCTGCAGGTACTTGAGGAACTTCGCCATGTAGATCGCCTGGATCGGCCCCAGGCCCATCGACACGGTCGGGAACTGCCAGTACTCCGGCATCAGCCAGGGGTGCGGGTAGGACGAGATGCCCTTGCCGTCGACCTCGCGGCGGAAATTCAGCAGCTGCTCCTCGCTGATGCGGCCTTCGAGCAGCCCGCGCGCGTAGATGCCGGGCGAGGAATGCCCCTGGAAGTAGACGAGGTCGCCGCCGTGGCCTTCGTGCGGCGCGTTCCAGAAGTGGTGCTGGCCGATGCCGAACAGCGTGCCCACCGAGGCGAAGCTAGCGATGTGGCCGCCCAGCTCGTCGTCGTTATTGTTGGCGCGCGCCACCATCACCATCGCGTTCCAGCGGCAGTAGGAGCGGATGCGCTCCTCGAGCTCGTACACGCCCGGCGAGCGCTCCTCGAGGTGCGCCGGAATCGTGTTCACGTAGGGCGTGTATGGGCTGTACGGCAGCGTCACGCCGGACATGCGCGCCTTCTCGGCGAGCTTTTCGATGAGGTAGTGCGCGCGCTCGCCGCCCTCGCGCTCGATCACGGCTTCGAGCGCGTCGAGCCACTCCCGGGTTTCGAGGCTGTCGGGATCGTTGGCGGCGGGCTGCTGGGGAACGGCGGACATGGCTTTCCTCCGGCTTGGGCTTGTGGCCTGGGCGTTCAGTGACCTGGGCGTACGGTCAGTCGGCTATGCGGGGTGATTTATAGTATGCCATGCCCGCTACGCTGATCGACGGCAAATCGCTCGCCGCCGCGGTACGCGCTTCGCTGAAAAACCGCATCGACGCGCTGGCCTTGCGCGGCACGCGCCCGGGGCTCGCCGCGATTCTTGCCGGCGACGACCCGGCCTCGCGTGTCTACGTGCGCAACAAGGCGCGCGCCTGCGAAGAGACCGGCCTGCGCTCGGAAGTCCACGAATTTCCGAGCGACGTCTCCGCCGACGCGCTGCTCGAGCGCATCGCGCAGCTCAACGCCGCGCGCGCGGTGCACGGCATCGTGCTGCAGCTGCCGCTGCCGAGGCACCTCGACGCCGACCGCATCCTGCCCGCGATCTCGCCGGCGAAGGACGTCGACGGCTTCCACGCCGCCAACCTCGGCGCGCTCGTGCAGGGCCGCCCGGGCTTCGTGCCCGGCACGCCCGCCGGCGTGATGCGCATGCTCGAGCATGCGGGCGTAGCGCTCGGCGGGCGGCATGCCGTGGTCGTAGGGCGCTCGACCATCGTCGGCAAGCCGCTTGCGCTCCTGCTCTTGCAAAAGGACGCGACCGTCACCATCTGTCACTCGAAGACCGCGGACCTCGCGGCGCGGACGCTGCAGGCCGATGTGCTCGTCGCCGCCGTGGGGCGCGCCAAACTCATCACCGCGAACATGGTCAGACCGGGTGCCTGCGTCATCGACGTGGGCATCAACCGGACGCCTGAAGGCAAGCTCTGCGGCGACGTGGACTTTGCCGCGGTGAAGGAAGTCGCCGGAAGCATCACTCCGGTGCCGGGCGGCGTCGGGCCGATGACCGTCGCCATGCTGATCGTCAACACGGTAAGAGCTGCGGAGCTTTCGCTTGAGCAACCCATTGCTTGATTTCTCCGGACTGCCGCGCTTCGCGGAGATCCGGCCCGAGCACGTCGCGCCGGCGGTCGACGAGCTACTCGCGCAGGCGCGCGCCGTGCGCGAGCGCACCGCCTCGGCGCCGGCGACCTGGGACGACTTCGTCGCGCCGCTGGAGGACGCCAACGAGCGGCTCGGCCGCGCCTGGGGCCAGGTGGGGCACCTGCACGCGGTCATGGACGCGCCCGCGCTGCGCGAGGCCTACAACGCGAACCTGCCGAAGGTGACCCAGTACTGGACCGAGCTCGGACAGGACACGCTGCGCTTCGAAAAATACAAGCAGCTCGCGGCCTCGGCCGCGTACGCGGCGCTTCCGCCCGCGCGCAGGAAGATCGTCGGCGACGCGCTGCGCGACTTCCGCCTGGGCGGCGCCGAGCTGCCGCAGGACCGCAAGCCGCGCTACGCGGCAATCCAGGAGGAGCTCGCCTCGCTCGCGGCCAAGTTCTCCGAGAACGTGCTCGACGCGACCAACGCCTATACGATCGTCATCGAGGACGAGAAGCGCCTGGCGGGCATTCCGGCAGACGTTCTGGAGGCCGCGCGCGCCGCTGCGGAGAAGGACGGGCGCAAGGGCTGGAAGTTCACGCTGCACATGCCCTCGTACCTGCCGGTCATGCAGTACGCCGAGGACCGCGCGCTGCGCGAGACGCTGTACCGGGAATCGGCGACGCGCGCTTCCGAATTCGGCAAGCCGGAGTGGGACAACACCGCGATCATCGCGCGCACGCTCGCGCTGCGCGAGGAGGACGCGCGCATGCTCGGCTACGCCAATTTCGCCGAAGTCTCGCTCGTGCCGAAGATGGCGCAGAGCCCCGCGCAGGTGCTCGAATTCCTGCGCGACCTCGCGCGCCGCGCGCGCCCCTACGCCGAGCGCGACCTCGCCGAGCTGCGCGCGTTCGCGAAGGCCGAGCTCGGCCTGGACCGTGTCGAATCCTGGGATCTCGCCTACGCGTCCGAGAAGCTGCGCGCGCAGCGCTACGCGTTCTCAGACCAGGAGGTGAAGCAGTACTTCCCCGAGCCCCAGGTGCTTGCCGGCCTGTTCAAGCTCGTCGAATCGCTCTACGGCGTGCGCGTGGCGCCCGCGCAGGCGCCGGTCTGGCACGAGGACGTGCGCTTCTTCGAGATCCGCAGCGCCGCCGGCGGCACGGCGGGCGAGCCGATCGGGCACTTCTACCTGGACCTCTATGCGCGCGAGAGCAAGCAGGGCGGCGCCTGGATGGACGGCGCGATCTCGCGCCGGCGCGTCGGCTCGGGCATCCAGCTTCCGGTCACCTACCTCAACTGCAACTTCTCTCGCTCCGTGGGGGGCAGGCCGGCCCTGTTCACGCACGACGAGGTGATCACGCTGTTCCACGAGTTCGGCCACGGCCTGCACCACCTGCTCACGCGCGCCGAGGATCTCGGCGTCTCGGGCCTTTCGGGCGTCGAGTGGGACGCCGTAGAGCTGCCGAGCCAGTTCATGGAGAACTTCTGCTGGGAGTGGGAGGTGCTCTCTGGCATGACGCGGCACGTGGCGACGGGCGAAGCGCTGCCGCGCGCGCTGTTCGACAAGATGCGCGCGGCGAAGAACTTCCAGTCCGGCCTGGACATGCTGCGCCAGCTCGAGTTCGCGCTCTTCGACATGCGGCTGCATTCGGAATTCGCCGCCGGATCCGGGCGCAGCGCGCTCGAGCTGCTGGACGAAGTGCGCCGCGAAGTGGCGGTGATCGTGCCGCCGCCGTGGAACCGCTTCCCGAACAGCTTCGGGCACATCTTCTCCGGCGGCTACGCCGCGGGCTACTACAGCTACAAGTGGGCCGAGGTGCTCTCGGCCGACGCCTACAGCGCGTTCGAGGAGAAGGCGCTCGCGGGCGGCGTGGTCGACGCGCCGACGGGCGCGCGCTTTCGCGACGAGATCCTCGCCGTCGGCGGCAGCCGGCCCGCGGCCGAATCGTTCCGCGCCTTTCGCGGGCGCGCGCCGAGCGTGGAGGCGCTGCTGCGGCACAGCGGCATGGCCGCATGAAGATCGCGGCCTGGAACGTCAACTCGCTGAAAGTCCGCCTGCCGCAGCTGCTCGACTGGCTGGCGCAGGCGCGGCCCGACGTCGTCTGCCTGCAGGAGCTCAAGCTCGAAGATCCCAAGTTCCCGCGCGCCGAGATCGAGGCGGCGGGCTATCATGCCGCGTACTCGGGCCAGAAGACCTACAACGGCGTCGCCATTCTCGCGCGCGGCGCGCTCTCGGAAGTAAGCGCCGGCCTGCCCGGCTTCGCCGACGATCACAAGCGCGTGATCGCGGCGAGCGTCGGAGGCCTGCGCGTGGTGAGCGTCTACTGCCCGAACGGCCAGGCGGTCGGCTCGGACAAGTACGCCTACAAGCTGCGCTGGTTCTCGGCGCTGCGCGACTACCTGGCTGCGGAACTGCCGCGACAGCCGGAGCTCGCGGTCGCGGGCGACTTCAACGTCGCGCCCGAGGATCGCGACGTGCACGATCCCAAGGCCTGGGAGGGCCAGGTGCTGGTGTCGGAGGCCGAGCGCGCCGCGCTGCGCGAGATTCTCGGCCTCGGCCTGCGCGATGCGTTCCGCCTCTTCGAGCAGCCCGAGAAGAGCTTCAGCTGGTGGGACTACCGCATGATGGCGTTCCGGCGCAACGCCGGGCTGCGCATCGACCACATCCTGGTGACGCCGGCGCTCGCCGCGCGCTGCAGGGCGAGCTCGATCGACAAGGCGCCGCGCAGGCTCGAGCGCCCTTCCGACCACGCGCCGGTGGTCGCGGAATTCTCCTGATCAGTCGATCTGCTGATACGCGGGCAGCGTGAGGAACTCGACGTAGTCGCCCGCGGTGATCTTTTCGAAGAGCTTCGCGCCTTCCTCGTACTTGCCGGCCTTCCAGCCTTCCTCGCCGAGATAGGTCTTCACCTTCGGCAGCTCTTCCTGCAGCAGCTGGCGGAACAGCTCTACGGTCACCTTGCGGCCGTCGTCGAGCACGCCCTTCGGCGAGCGGATCCACTGCCAGATCTGCGAGCGCGAGATCTCCGCCGTGGCCGCGTCCTCCATGAGGTTGAACACGGGCACGCAGCCGTTGCCCGCGAGCCAGGCGCCCAGGTACTGGATGCCGACCGAGATGTTGTTGCGCACGCCCGCCTCGGTGATCGGCGCCGAGGGCTTGAACTCGAGCAGGTCCTTCGCCGCCACGCTCACGTCGGGGCGCTGCTTGCCGTACTGGTTGGGCTGCGGCATGTGCTGGTCGAACACCGCCTTGGCGATCGGCACGAGCGCCGGGTGCGCCACCCAGGTGCCGTCGCAGCCGTCGGTGACCTCGCGCAGCTTGTCCTGGCGCACCTTCTCCAGCGCCGCCTCGTTCGCCGCGGGGTCGTTCTTGATCGGGATCTGCGCCGCCATGCCGCCCATCGCCGGCGCGCCGCGCCGGTGGCAGGTCTTGACGAGCAGCAGCGCGTAGCTGCGCATGAAGGGCGCGGTCATCGTCACCTGCGCGCGGTCGGCGAGGCAGAAATCCTTGTTGCCGCGGAATTTCTTGATGCAGGAGAAGATGTAGTCCCAGCGGCCGATGTTGAGGCCCGCCGAGTGCTCCTTCAGCTCCCAGAGGAATTCGTCCATCTCGAACGCGGCGACCACCGTCTCGATCAGGCAGGTCGCCTTAATCGTTCCCTTCGGAATTCCCAGATGCTCCTGGGAAAGAACAAAAATGTCATTCCACAATCTGGCCTCGAGGTGCGACTCCATCTTCGGCAGGTAGAAGTACGGCCCGCTGCCGCGCGCGACGAGCTCCTTGGCGTTGTGGAAGAAGAAGAGCGCGAAGTCGAAGATGCCGCCGGCGACCGGCTTGCCGTCGACCGTGACGTGCTTCTCGTCCAGGTGCCAGCCGCGCGGCCGCGGGATGAGCACCGCGGTCTTGTCGTTCAGCCGATAGCTCTTGCCGCCCTGCTCGAGCGTGATCGTGCGGCGCACCGCGTCGCGCAGGTTGAGTTGCCCGTCGATCATGTTGAACCAGGTCGGGCAGTTGGCGTCCTCGAAGTCCGCCATAAAGGTCGAGGCGCCGCAGTTGAGCGCGTTGATCACCATCTTGCGGTCGGTCGGCCCCGTGATCTCGACGCGCCGGTCGAGCAGGTCCCTCGGTTGCGGCGCGATCTTCCAGTCGGACTCGCGGACCGCTTTCGTCTCGGCCAGAAAATCGGGCAGCTTGCCGGCGTCAAATTCCTTTTGCCGCGCGGCGCGGCGCGAGAGCAGCTCCTGACGGCGCGGCTCGAACTGCCGGTGCAGCTTCGCTACGAACGCGAGCGCCTCCGCCGTAAGGATCTGGGAAAACTCCGGCGTCATTTTTCCGGAGATGGAGACGCCTTGCGGCAGCGGAATCGACATGTGCATTGCACCATTTTAGGGAGTGCAATATCGCATCGCAACATGAAATAGTGCTGCGGCGCCGATTGCAGCGGCTTACTGCCGGGGGTACTCTCATCTCCCATAGTGCGGAGCCAAATTTCACGATATGAAAAATCCGGTCAACGTCCTGATCTTCGGCGCCTCGTACGGGTCGCTGCTCGCGACCAAGCTCGCGCTCGCCGGACACCACGCGACGATGGTCTGCACCCCGGCGGAGGCGGACCTGTTCAACAAGGAAGGCGCGATCGTGCGCCTGCCGGTGAAGGGCCGCCCGGGACTTGTCGAAGTCAACTCGCGAAAGCTCTCCGGCAAAGTATCCGCGTGCACGCCGGCGCAAGCGAAGACCGCGGGCTATGAGCTCGTCGTGCTCGGCATGCAGGAGCCGCAATACCGCTCACCCGGCGTGCGCGAGCTGCTCGCGGCGGTCGCAAAAGCGAAGCTGCCCTGCATGTCGATCATGAACATCCCGCCGCTGCCGTACCTTGCCCGCATTCCCGGCCTGCAGACGGCGTCGCTGCGCGACTGCTTCACCGATGCGAGCGTCTGGGACGGCTTCGACCCGAAGCTCGTCACGCTGTGCAGCCCCGATCCGCAGGCGTTCCGCCCGCCCGAGGAAAAGCTCAACGTGCTGCAGGTGCGCCTGCCGACGAATTTCAAATCCGCGCGCTTCGAGGCCGAGGCGCACACCGCGATCCTGCGCCGGCTGGAGGCCGACATCGAGGCGGCGCGGTTCGACGCGGGCGGCGAGAAGATCGAGCTGCCGGTGAAGCTCAAGGTGCACGACTCGGTGTTCGTGCCGCTCGCGAAGTGGGCGATGCTGCTCGCCGGCAACTACCGCTGCATCCAGAAGGAAGGCGTGCGCCCGATCAAGGAGGCGGTGCACGGCGATCTCGAGACTTCGCGTTCGGTCTACAACTGGGTGGTCGAGCTGTGTGTGTCGCTCGGCGCGGACCGCAAGGACCTTGTGCCGTTCGAGATGTACGCGGCTGCCGCAGCGTCGCTCGTCACGCCCTCCTCGGCCGCGCGCGCGGTCGCCGGCGGCGCGCCGAACATCGAGCGCACCGATCGGCTGGTGAAGGCGATCGGCGCCCAGAAAGGCATGCGCTCGGCGGCGGTGGACGAGATCGTCGCGATCGTCGACGCGCGCCTCGAGCAGAACCGCAAAGCCGCGACGAATTAGGGAGCGCGATCAGCTTTCGGCGTCGCCGATGCCGAGCTCCTGGATCTTGCGGGTGATCGTGTTGCGGCCCATGCCGAGCAGGCTCGCCGCCTCGATGCGCCGGCCGCCGGTGCGCGCGAGCGCCCTGGCGATCAGCGAGCGCTCGAACTGGCGCGAGAGCTGATCGAGCAGCCCGGTCTCGCCGCGCGCGAGGCGCCGCTCGACTTCCTGCTCCAGGGCCGCGACCCAGTCGGCGGCGGGCGCGCCGCCCGCGGTCGCGGGCTCGCCGCGGAATTCCGCGGGCAGATCGGCGATGCCGATCGCCTGCCCGGGCGCCATGACGGTGAGCCAGTGGCACAGGTTCTCCAGCTGGCGCACGTTGCCCGGAAAGTCCATGCGCGAGATGTGAGCAAGCACTTCGTCCGACAGGCGCTTGGGCTCCACACCAAGTTCCTTCGCACTGCGCGCAAGGAAATGGCGCGCAAGCAGCGGGATGTCCTCGCGCCGCTCGCGCAGCGAGGGGATGCGAACGCGGATCACGTTCAGTCGGTGGTACAGGTCTTCGCGGAATGCGCCCTCGCGCACGCGCGCCTCCAGGTCCTGGTGCGTCGCGGCGATGACGCGCACGTTGGCCTTTAGCTGCTGGTGGCCGCCTACGCGGTAGAAGGTGCCGTCCGAGAGCACGCGCAGCAGCCGCGTCTGCAGCTCGGCGGGCATGTCGCCGATCTCGTCCAGGAACAGCGTGCCGCCCTCGGCCTGCTCGAAGCGCCCGCGCCGCAGCGCCTGCGCGCCGGTGAACGCGCCGCGCTCGTGGCCGAAGAGCTCCGACTCGAGCAGGTCCTTCGGCATCGCCGCCGTGTTGATGGCGATGAAGGGCTTCGCCGCGCGCGTGCTGTGCCGGTGCAGCGCGCGCGCCACGAGCTCCTTTCCGGTGCCCGATTCGCCTGTGATCAGCACCGTCGCGCTCGACTGGGAAAGCCGCCCGATGGCGCGGAACACCTCCTGCATCGCCGGCGCCTGGCCGAGGATCTCCGGCACTTCTCCCACCGGCTCGAGCGCCTGCTGCTCGCGCTGGCTCTCGTCCAGCGCGCGCCGGATGAGCTCCACCGCCTGATCGACGTCGAAAGGCTTGGGCAGGTACTCGTAGGCGCCGCCCTGGAACGCCGCGACCGCCGAGTCCAGATCCGAATACGCGGTCATCACGATCACCGGCACCGCCGGATGCTTTTGCTTCACTTCCTGCAGCAACTCGATGCCGGACTGCCCCGGCATGCGGATGTCGGAAACCAGGACCTGCGGCGCGCCGCCCGACAGCGCATCGAGCGCCTCGCGCGCCGACGAGAACGAGTTGAACGAGATGCCCTCGCGGCTGAGCGCCTTCTCGAACACCCAGCGGATGGAGCGATCGTCGTCTACGATCCAGACCGGTTTCATGACAATGGCAGCAGTAGCGTAAATACGGTTCGTCCCGGGCGGCTGTCGACCTCGACCAGGCCGCCGTGGTTCTGCACGTAGGTCTGCACGAGCGCGAGGCCGATCCCGCTGCCACCCTCCCGCCCCGATACGAGCGGATTGAAGACCCGGTCCCGGATATCCTCGGGCACGCCAGGCCCGTCGTCGATCACTTGCAATTCCAATGCCAGCTTGTGGCGCTGGCGGGCGATCGTGACCTGCCGGACCACGCGGGTTCGCAGCACGATGGTACCGCCCCGGCCGCGGTTGGCCTCCGAGAGCAGGGCCTGGGCCGCGTTGCGCACCACGTTCAGCACCGCCTGGATGAGCTGCTCTACGTCGCCTACGAGGTCCGGCACGCTCGGATCGTAATTGCGCAGGATCGTGACGCCCTCGGGAAATTCCGCCTGCACCAGGCTGCGCGCGCGCTCCAGGACCTCGTGGATATTGACCCGCGCGAGCTGCACGGCGCGGCGCGGCGTGAGCAGCCGGTCGAGCAGGACCTGCAAACGGTCGGCTTCCTTGATGATGACCTGGGTGTATTCCTTCAGCTCGGCGCGGTCGAGCTCGCGCTCGAGCAGCTGCGCCGAGCCGCGCAGCCCCCCGAGCGGGTTCTTGATCTCGTGCGCGAGATTGCGCAGCAGCTCGCGCGTCGTCTCCTGCTGGTCGAGCAGCCGCTCCTCGCGCTCCAGCCGCAGCTGCTCCTGGATCGGCCGCAATTCGGCGAGCAGCGGCGTCGCGGGCACGTCGATCGGCGTCACCACGCAGGCGAGCGGCGTCGGCTCGAGCCCCGGCCGCTGATAGCTCACCGTCTGCGCGCGATAGCTCCAGTGCGCCGCGAGCGCCTCGGCGAGCATGCCCTCGAGCGCCTCGCGGTCGACGAACAGGTTCGGAAAGCGCTGGCCGAGGAGCGAGCGCGCCGCGGTCCCGAGCAGGTTTTCCGCGGCCTGGTTCGCGTAGCGCACCATGTGCTCGGCGTCGAGCGCCACCACGGCGGTGGCCAGGAGATCCAGCCCTGCGTACGGAGCGGCCATGGGCCGGTTGGGTGCGGCGGTCGAGACCCGCGGGGATTCAGCGCGAGAGATTGCTCAGCTCGCGCCGGAGGGCTTCTACGTTCTTCTGGTGGACTTCGACCGTGTCCTGGTAGGGCTTCAGCCGATCGAGCACGCGCTGGTAGTTCTTCTCGTCGCCCGTGCGGATCGCTTCCTGCTCGGCGAGCTTCCTCTTCGAATCGGTCAGCATCGACTCTTCCTGCGCGAGCTCGCGCTGGAGCGTGTCCCGCTGCTTGCCCTTGGCGGCCTGGCGCTCCGCTGCGCTCTCGCGCGGAAAGTTGGCGGGACTCTTGGCCTTCGCAGCGGGCGCGGCGCTGACGCGCTCCTCAGATATCACCTTGCATTCCTTGCCGGCGGTATCGGCCTTCTGGCTGGTGAAAAGGGTGCGCCCGTCCTTGTCCTTGCAACTCCAGAGCGTCTGGATCTGCTGCGCGCGCGCGGGCGCCCAGGCCAGGAGGCCAAGGGCCAGCACCACCGATGCACCAAAACGAAACATCGCCAAGGAATGCCTCAAAGAATGCGGTTAAGTCTATGCCACAAATAGGTTTTTCACAATCCAGGCCGAAATGAAAAAGGACGGGCCGCAGCCCGTCCTTTCTCTTAACGCCCGAGCCGGAATGCCCGCTACGAGCTGTAGTACATGTCGAATTCCACCGGGTGGGTGGTCATGCGGAAGCGCGTGACCTCATCCATCTTCAGCGCGATATACGACTCGATGAAGTCCTCGTCGAACACGCCGCCCTTGGTGAGGAACGCGTGGTCCTTCTCCAGGTGCCCGAGCGCTTCGTCGAGCGAGGCGCACACGTGCGGCACTTTCGCCGCCTCTTCCGGCGGCAGGTGATAGAGGTCCTTGTCGATCGGGTCGCCGGGATGGATCTTGTTCTGCACGCCGTCCAGGCCCGCCATCAGCATCGCCGAGAACGCCAGGTAGGCGTTCGCCGTCGGATCCGGGAAGCGCACCTCTACGCGCCGCGCCTTGGGGCTGGACACGTACGGAATCCTGCACGAGGCCGACCGGTTCTTCGCCGAGTAGGCGAGGTTGATCGGCGCCTCGAAGCCCGGCACCAGGCGCTTGTACGAGTTGGTGCCCGGGTTGGTGATCGCGTTGAGCGCCTTCGCGTGTTTGATGATGCCGCCGATGTAGTGCAGCGCGAACTCCGAGAGGCCCGAGTACAGGTTGCCCGCGAACAGGTTGTTGCCGCCCTTCCACACCGACTGGTGTACGTGCATGCCCGAGCCGTTGTCACCCACGATCGGCTTGGGCATGAAGGTCGCGGTCTTGCCGTAGGACGCGGCGACGTTCCACACCGTGTACTTGAGGATCTGCATCCAGTCGGCGCGTTGCACGAGCGGCGCGAAGCGCGTGCCGATCTCGTTCTGGCCCGCGGCGGCGACCTCGTGGTGGTGCACCTCCACCTCCACGCCCTGCTGCTCGAGCGCGAGGCACATCGCGTTGCGGATGTCCTGCAGCGTGTCGGCGGGCGGCACCGGGAAGTAGCCGCCCTTGACGGGCGCGCGGTGCGCCATGTTGCCCGCCTCGTACTCGATGCCCGTAGACCAGGGCGCTTCCTCGGATTTGATCTTCACCGAGGCGCCCGACATGTCGACGCTCCAGGTAACGCCGTCGAAGATGAAGAACTCGGGCTCCGGGCCGAAATAGGCGACGTCGCCCAGTCCCGAGGACTTCAGGTACGCCTCGGCGCGCTTGGCGATGCCGCGCGGGCAGCGGTTGTACGGCTTGCCGTCGGTAGGCTCGATCGTGTCGCAGGTGATGTTGAGCACGGCCTCGTCGGTGAACGGGTCCATGCGCGCGGTGCTCGGGTCCGGCATCAGCAGCATGTCGGAGGCCTGGATGCCTTTCCAGCCGGCGATCGAGGAGCCGTCGAAGGCGTGCCCGTCGGTGAACTTGTCCTTGGTGAAGTACCTCGCCGGCACGGAGACGTGCTGCTCCTTGCCGCGCGTGTCGGTGAAGCGCACATCGACGAACTTCACCTCCTTATCCTTGATCATCTTCAATACGTCATCGGCGGTCATCGCCATTGCAGTTCTCCTGAACGGGTAGAGATGGATATGGGCTGAGCGGGTCAGCCGGACCCGCCAAGCTGAGCAGAATCCATGCCAAAGACCCTAGCCTTGGCCGTCCCCTTTGCCCGGCCAAGTTGGTGCGATTCTACTCAAGGGCGAGGCACCGCAATAGTGCGTTTTAGCAGCCGCGTGCACCAGGCCGGTGCCATCCCGAGTTGGGCCTAAAATCGTGCCACAGTGGATTCGATTTCGGAAATCAAGCAGCGGGCCGCGGAGCGGGCGAAGCAGGCAAATCTGCCCTACGCGGGCGCGCTGACGCCCGCGGAAGCGTTCGCGCTGATGCAAGCGGGTGCGACGCTGGTCGATGTGCGCACGCGGCCGGAACTCCTTTATGTCGGTGCGGTGCCGGGCAGCGAAGCCATCGAATGGAACTCCTATCCGCAGGGTCAGCGCAATCCCGCATTCCTCGAGCAGCTCGGCGAAACCGCGCACAAGGAAGAGGCGGTGATGTTCCTGTGCCGCTCGGGCGTGCGCTCGCATTTCGCGGCGATCGCCGCGACGCAGGCGGGCTGGCGCGAGTGCTACAACGTGCTCGAGGGATTCGAGGGCGACAAAGACGCCGGGCACCAGCGCGGCAAGCTCGGGGGCTGGCGCAAGGCCGGCCTGCCCTGGGTGCAGTCCTGAGCGCTCGCCCCGCGCCGCACAAGCCACTGAATTGACCGCGCTCAATGGCGCGGCCGGTAAAGTTGTGCCTAGATTCCAAGTTCCGAACCCTTGACGGAGGAGAGCCATGAAACGCCGTAAATTCCTAGCAGGCAGCGCCGCCGCGCTCGCGGGCAGCGCCGCCGTTTCGAGCGCGATTGCGCAGACGCCCGCGCTGCCGAGCATCCGCTGGCGCTGCGCGTCCAGCTTTCCGAAGAGTCTCGACACGATCTACGGCGGAGCAGAGGTGATCGCCAAGCGCGTCGAGCAGCTCACCGGCGGCAAGTTCCAGATCCGCGTCTTCGCCGCGGGCGAGATCGTGCCGGCGTTCGGCGTGGTCGACGCCCTGCAGCAGGGCACGATCGAGTGCTCGCATACCGCGAGCTACTACTTCGTCGGCAAGAACAAGACCTTCGCCTTCGACACCACGCTGCCCTTCGGCATGAACCAGCGGGAGCAGAACGCGTGGATGTACTACGGCGGCGGCCTTGATCTGGTGCGCGACTTCTTCAAGCAGTTCGGCATCATTTCGTTCCCCGCCGGCAACACGGGCGCGCAGATGGGCGGCTGGTGGCGCAAGGAGGTGCGCGGCGTCTCGGACCTCAAGGGCGTGAAGATGCGCATCGCCGGCCTCGGCGGCGAGGTGATGGCGCGCCTCGGCGCCGTGCCGCAGCAGATCGCCGGCGGCGACATCTACCCCGCGCTCGAGCGCGGCGCGATCGACTCCGCGGAATGGGTCGGCCCGTATGACGACGAAAAGCTGGGCTTCTACAAGATCGCGCCGAACTACTACTTTCCGGGCTGGTGGGAGTCGAACTCGATGTACTCGTTCTACGTGAACGCAAAAGAATGGGAAAAGCTGCCGAAGGAGTATCAGGCGGCGATCGAGGCTGCGTGCTATGAGGCCAACATCGACATGATGGCGAAATACGACGCGAAGAACGTTCCGGCGCTCGAGCGCCTTGTGAAGAACGGCGTCAAGCTGCACCAGTTCTCGGCCGACATCCTCAAGGCGGCGCAAAAGGCCGCCTACGAGCTCTATGAGGAGGAAGCGGGCAAGAACCCGGCCTGGAAGAAGATCTACGAGCCGTGGAAGAAGTTCCGCTCCGACCAGTTCCTCTGGCACCGAGTGCAGGAGTTCGCCTACGAGAGCTTCGTCTACAACAACCCGCTGGGCAAGTAACGCCGCGCCGGGGCGCTCGAACAGGAAATCCCGTCCCGTCGGGGTTTCCTGCCGGTTTGAGATCGCCGACCGGGCGCCTACTTGCCCTCTCTGAGGGCCCGCTCGATCTCGGAGGCGGCGTCGTCGGCTTTCGGCGCGCCGCGGGCCGGCGCCTTGCCGCCCTCCGGCGCGGGCGGCAGCATGGACCTGTCGAGCTGCCGCCGCAGCTCCTCCTCGCCGGTTCCCTTCACCGTCGCCGCCTGCGTGACGTGGCCGGTCACGAGGTTGGGGAAAGCGATCACCGTGGCCACCATGATGATCTGGATGACTACGAAGGGGATCGCGCCCCAGTAGATGTCGGAAGTCTTCACGCTCTTCGGCGCCACGCTGCGCAGATAGAAGAGGGCGAAGCCGAACGGCGGGTGCAGGAAGGACGTCTGCATGTTCACCGCCAGCAGCACGCCGAACCAGATCAGATCGATGCCGAGCTTCTGCGCGACCGGCGTGAGCAGCGGCACCATGATGAACGCGATCTCGAAGTAGTCGAGGAAGAACGCGAGCAGAAAGATCATCGCGTTCACCACGATGAGGAAGCCGAGCGCGCCGCCGGGGACGTGCAGCAGCAGTCGCTCGACCCACAGGTCGCCGTCGACGCCGCGGAAGACCAGGCTGAACACCGTCGAGCCGACGAGGATGAACATGACGAAGCTCGTCATGGTGGCGGTGGATTCCACCGCCTGCTTGAGCAATGCCCAGGAGAGCTTGCGCTTGGCGAGCGCCATGATGAGCGCGCCGGTCGCGCCCATCGCCCCGCCCTCGGTCGGCGTGGCGACGCCGATGAATATCGTCCCGAGAACGAGAAAGATCAGGACGAGCGGAGGAATCATCGACGTAAGCACGCGAACGGCGAGCTTGGCGCCACGCAGCGTGCGCATCTCCGGCGGGCAGCCCGGCGCGGCCTCGGGCTTCACCATCGAGACGACGAACACCCACGCCGCGTACATCGCGGCGAGGCCGAGGCCGGGGAAGAGCGCGCCCTCGTACATGTCCCCCACCGACGTACCCATCTGGTCGGCGAGCACGATCAGCACCAGACTCGGCGGGATGATCTGCGCCAGGGTGCCGGAGGCGGCGATAACGCCGGTCGAGAGCCGATTGGAGTAGCCGTAGCGCATCATTACGGGCAGCGAGATCAATCCCATCGCGAGTACCGAGGCGGCGACCACGCCGGTGGTCGCGGCTAGCAGCGCGCCCACGAATACCACCGCGTACGCGACGCCGCCGCGGATCGAGCCGAACACCTGGCCGATGGTGTCGAGAAGGTCCTCCGCCATACCGCTGCGCTCCAGGATCAGCCCCATCAGCGTGAAGAACGGAATCGCGAGCAGCGTGGAGTTCCCCATGATGCCGAGCACGCGCTCCGGCAGCGCCTGCAGGAGTGCCGGCTGCAACATGCCGAGCTCCATACCGACGAAACCGAAGGCCAGTCCGGTAAACGCGAGCGAGAACGCGACCGGATAGCCGATCAGCAGGAAAACCACGAGCCCGCCGAACATGATGGGCGCCATGTATTCGGCGAGCATCAGACGGCGTGCCCCTTCTTCTCGAACTCCTCCGCCGGCACCAGATGCTTCAGGAAGCCGATGCGCTTGATGATCTCGGAGACCCCTTGCAGCGCGAGAAGGCCGAAGGCGATCGGAATGAGCAGCCGCACCGGCCAGCGGATGAGGCCGCCCGGGTCGGAAGAGTACTCGCTGATCGCGTAGGAGTTGACGAGCGAGGGCCAGCTGAACCAGGCGATGATGATCGTCGCCGGCAGCAGCATGAAGATCCCGCCGAGGATGTGGATCCACGCTTGCACGCGCGGGGAAAACTTGCCGGCGAGCACGTCGATGCTCACGTGCTCGTGGCGTTTCAACGTGTAGCCGGCTACAAGCAGGAATACCGCCGCATTCAGATACCACTGGATTTCGAGCCAGGCGTTCGAGCCCACGTTGAACGCGTAACGAGCGGCCGCCGCCGCCGCACAGATGAGCACCGCCGCCAGCCCCAGCCAGGACACCCAGCGGCCGATGAGCTCGTTCAGCCTGTCGATTCCCCTCGCCAGGCGCAGCAGCGATTGCATCACGACCTCCAATTCACCCAAGCGAAATGTTCGGTCGCGAGCACGACCAGGCCGAATGCTATCCGATACCATGCAAAGGGGATGAAGTCGTGCGTGGCGACGTAGCGGATCAGCCAGCGGATCACGACGAACGCGGAGAGAAAGGACACCGCGAGGCCCACGGCGAACATGCCGAGGTCGTCGGCGCTGAAGAGGGCGCGGTGCTTCCAGAGGTCGTAGCCGCCCGCGGCCACCAGCGTCGGCACCGCGAGGTAGAACGAGAACTCGGTCGCGGCGCGGCGCGACAGGCCGAACAGCATGCCGCCGATGATGGTCGCGCCGGCGCGCGAGGTGCCCGGAATCAGCGCGAAGCATTGCGCCACGCCGACCTTGAGCGCATCCAGCCAGGTCATGGACGCCGTGTTCTCGATCCTCGGCCGCCATGATCTCTTCTCGACGAACAGGATCACCAGCCCGCCGGCGATGAAGGCGAGCGCGACCGGCACGGCGTGAAACAGGTAGCCCTTGATGTACTTCGCGAACGCGAGCCCGAGCACGGCCGCCGGCATGAACGCCACCGCCAGGTTCCGATAGAGCGCGGGATCGACGCGGAAGAAGCGCGCGCGGTACTCCCAGACGACTGCGAGCATCGCGCCGGTCTGGATGGCCACGAAGAACACGCCCGCGCGCTCGTCGGCAAAGCCGAGCAGCGCGCCGGCGAGGATCAGGTGCCCGGTGCTGGAGATCGGCAGGAATTCTGTGACGCCCTCTACCAGGCCGAGCACGAGGGCGTTCAGGAGCTCGCTCACGGATGGCTGTTTACCAGAAAATCCGTCACGCTCGTCCAGAACAGCGGATGGCTGTCCGTCGTATTGTGGCCGGCTTCCTCGAGCAGCAGCCAGCGCTTGGGCCCGCCCCAGGCGTCGTAGAGGCGGCGCGCATGCACCGCGGGGATGATCTCGTCGCGCGCCGCGGCGATGCAGAGCAGCGGCGCGGCGATGCCCGGCGCGCGGCTCGCGGAGTCGAACGGGTGGCGCAGGAACGCGCGTACCGGCAGCAGCGGATAGTGGTGCCTGGCGACCTCCACCAGACTGTCGAACGGCGACACGAGCACGACGGCCTCGAGCTTGCGCTGCGAGGCGAGAAAAACCGCCGCGCCGCTGCCCAGGCTGCGGCCGAATGCGATCACCCGGGTCGCGCCGAGCTCCTTCACCGCGTAGTCATGCCAGCGCAGCGCGTCGGCGCGGATTGCCGCCTCCGACGGGCTGCCTTCGCTGCCGCCGTAGCCGCGGTAGCTGACGAGCAGCCAGCCGATTCCCGGCGCGCGCGTGCGCGCGTCCGGCAGCATCCAGGAGACTTCCTCGGCGTTGCCGCCGAAATAGAGCACGAGCGGCTTGCCCGGCGCGCCGGGCACGTACCAGGCCTGCAGCCGTTCGCCGCTTTCGCTTTGAATGAAAAGCTGTTTGGCAAAGGAGAACTGCCTGCCGATCGCTTCGCGCTGCGCGGCATCGAGCGGCTGCGGGAAGAAGATCAGCCGCTCCTGCAGCAGGAACATCAGCAGCGGCACGCCGACGACGACGACCGCGAGGATCGCCGCGAGCGAGGTCAGCACGCTTCCGGTCGCGGCGCGGCTAGGACTTCTGATAAAGCTGCGCGCCCTTGCGCACGAACTCTACGGACTTCTCTTGCATGCCGCTCTCGACGTAATCGCGCACGTCCTGCGTGATCTTCATCGAGCAGAAGTGCGGCCCGCACATCGAGCAGAAGTGCGCCACCTTCATCGAATCCTTGGGCAGCGTCTCGTCGTGGAAGTCCTTGGCGGTGTCCGGGTCGAGGCCGAGGTTGAACTGGTCCTCCCAGCGGAACTCGAACCTCGCCTTGGAGATGGCGTTGTCGCGGATCTGCGCGCCGGGATGGCCCTTGGCCAAGTCGGCCGCGTGCGCGGCGATCTTGTAGGCGATGATGCCGTCCTTCACGTCCTTCTTGTTGGGAAGCCCGAGGTGCTCCTTGGGCGTGACATAGCACAGCATCGCCGTGCCGTACCAGCCGATCTGCGCCGCGCCGATCGCGCTCGTGATGTGGTCGTAGCCGGGCGCGATGTCGGTGGTGAGGGGCCCCAGCGTGTAGAACGGTGCCTCGCGGCACCAATCCAGCTGCAGGTCCATGTTCTCCTTGATGAGCTGCATCGGCACGTGGCCGGGCCCCTCGATCATGACCTGCACGTCGTGCTTCCAGGCGATGTCGGTGAGCTCGCCCAGCGTCTTCAGCTCAGCGAGCTGCGCCTCGTCGTTGGCGTCGTAGCCGGAGCCCGGCCGCAGGCCGTCGCCGAGGCTGAAGCTCACGTCGTAGGCTTTCATGATTTCGCAGATTTCCTCGAAGTGCGTGTAGAGGAAGCTCTCCTGGTGGTGCGCGAGGCACCACTTCGCCATGATCGAGCCGCCGCGCGAGACGATGCCGGTCATGCGCTTCGCGGTCATCGGAACGTAGCGCAGCAGCACGCCGGCGTGGATGGTGAAGTAGTCCACGCCCTGCTCGGCCTGCTCGACGAGCGTGTCGCGGTAGATCTCCCAGCTCAGCTCCTCGGCCTTGCCGTCCACCTTCTCCAGCGCCTGGTAGATCGGCACCGTGCCGATCGGCACGGGCGAGTTGCGCAGGATCCACTCGCGAGTCTCGTGGATGTGCTTGCCGGTGGAGAGATCCATCACCGTGTCGCCGCCCCAGCGGATTGCCCAGGTCATCTTCTCGACCTCCTCGGAAATGCCCGAGGACACGGCGGAATTGCCGATGTTGGCGTTTACCTTCACCAGGAAGTTGCGGCCGATGATCATCGGCTCGGACTCCGGGTGGTTGATGTTCGCCGGAATGATCGCGCGCCCGCGCGCCACCTCGCTCCGGACGAACTCGGGCGTGATGCGCTCGGGAATCGCCGCACCGAACGACTCCCCGGGATGCTGCTTCAGAAGCAGCTCCAGCATCTTCTCGCCGGTCTTGCCTGCGGCCTTCAGGCTCTCGACATAGGCCTCGCGCTGCAGGTTCTCGCGGATCGCGATGAACTCCATCTCCGGCGTGACGATGCCGCGGCGCGCATAGTGCATCTGCGTGACGTTGCCGCGCCCTTTTCTCGGCAGTCGCTTCAGATTGAAGCGCAATTCCGCAAGCTTCGGGTCGGCCAGCCGCTCTTTTCCGAATGAAGAAGAAGGTCCATTCAGAAATTCAGAATCGTCCCTCGCGGCGATCCAGGGCTCGCGCAGGGCCGGCAGGCCCGAGCGGATGTCGATCCGCGCGGCCGGATCGGTGTACGGACCCGAGCAGTCGTAGACGAAAACCGGCGGGTTCTTCTCGCCGCCGAACATGCTCGGCGTATCCGACTGGCTCACTTCGCGCATCGGCACGCGCAGCGGCCCTACGTAAACTTTCCGAGAGTTGGGAAGAGGCTTCACCGCCGCGTCGTCGACGTGGGCGGTGGCGGCGAGAAACTTGGGATTGGCGTTCATATCGCTTCCTTCGGCCGCATTACCGGCATCAGGTTCTGAGGGTTTGTCTCACCCGCTCCCCGACCCTCGGGGGCAGGACCCCTGCGTGAAGCAACAGTTTGCCGCGCTTGACCTTTCCGCACAGGCAAAATATATTACTGACTGGTCAGTTATTTCTTTTCCCCATGAACGATCGTCTCTCCAGCAAGGGCGCTCCCCGCTGGGTGCGCCGCAAGGATGCGCGTCCCGAGGAGATCACGGCGGCCGCGCTGGATCTCTTCGTAGAGCGCGGCTTCGCCAACACGCGGCTGGAGGACGTGGCGGCGAAGGCCGGCATCTCCAAGGGCACGCTCTACCTGTACTTCGCCAACAAGGAAGACCTGTTCAAGGCGGCGGTGCGCGAAGCGCTCGTCGCGCGGCTCGTCGAATTCAAGGGCCAGATCGGCAGGTTCCAGGGGCCGACCGCGGAGCTGCTGCGCCTCGTTTTCAAGACCTGGTGGGAGCGCATCGGCTCGACGCGCCTCTCGGGCATCCCGAAGCTGATCTTCTCAGAGGCGCGCAACTTCCCGGAAATCACGCGCTTCTACGTCGAGGAGGTCGTGCGGCCGGGCCGCGAGACGCTCGCGGCGGTGATCCGGCGCGGCATCGAGCGCGGCGAATTCCGCGACGTCGACGCGCACGCCACGGCGGACCTGCTCGCCGCGCCGATGCTGATGATCTCGATGTGGCGCAACGCGCTCGAGCCCTGCTGCGACGAGCGCATCGACCCCGAGGCCCTGATCGCCGCGCACGTAGAGATGCTCGTGCGCGGCCTCGCCAGGAACTGAGCCATGAAGCGCACCCTGAGAATCTTTCTGATCGGCGCCGTGGTCGTGGCCACCGTCGCGGGCTACGCGGCGATGCGCGTCAAGCGCGCCGACCCGAAATCCGCGGCGCCCGCCGCAGTCGCCGAGTTCCTGCCGAGCGACCTGTTCGCCATCGCGCCGGGCGCGCTCGAGCGCTCGCTGCCGCTCACCGGCACGCTGACGCCGTTCACCGAGGCCACCGTGAAGGCGAAGGTCGCGGGCGAGCTCGTCGCTGTGCCGGTGCGCGAGGGCGCGAGCGTGAAGCAGGGCCAGATGCTCGCCAAGATCGACCTCACCGAGGTGCAGGCGCGTGTGGCCGCGCGCGAGGCCGACGTCGAGGCGGCCAAGGCGCAGCTCGTCTGGGCCGAGAAGAACCGCGCGCAGCAGAAGGCGCTGCTGGAGAAGGCCTTCATCTCCCAGAGCGCGTACGACAACGTGCAGAGCAGCCGCGACGTCGCCGCCGCCAAGCTGCGCGCCGCCGAGGCCGATCTCGTGGTGGCCAAGAAGGCGCTCGGCGACGCGGTGCTCGTCGCGCCCTTCTCGGGCATCGTCTCGCAGCGCCATGCGCAGCCCGGCGAGCGGGTCGCGCTGGACGCGAAGGTGGTGAGCATCGTGGATCTCTCGCGCCTGGAGCTCGAGGCCTCGGTCCCGCCCACCGCGATCGGCGAGGTCCGGGTCGGGCAGACGATGGAATTCCGCGTCGAGGGCTTCGGCGAGCGCACGTTCGCCGGGCGCATCGAGCGCATCAACCCGTCGGCCACCGCGGGCTCGCGCTCGATCAGCGTCTACGCGGTGATCGACAACCCCGAGGGGCTGCTGCGCGGCGGCATGTTCGCGCAGGGCGCGCTCACGCTCGCCCGCCAGGACCATGCGCTCGCGGTGCCGGCGACCGCGGTGCGCGAGGAGATCGGCCAGAGCTTCGTCTACGCGATCGAAGGCGGCCTCGTGAAGCGCAAGAACGTCAAGCTCGGCGCGGCGGACTCGGCGGGCCGCGTGCAGGTGCTCGAGGGGCTCGCCGCGGGGGACCGCGTCGTGCGCAACAACCTGGGCCCACTGCGCGAAGGCGCCGCGGCAAGAATTGCGGGGCCGCAACCCGTAGAAACCGCGCAAAAGAAGCAGTAACGGCCGCTCCGAGCCGCCATGTGGTTCACGCGCGTCAGCATCAACAACCCGGTCTTCGCGACCATGATGATGGCCGCGCTGCTCGTGCTCGGCGCGTTCTCCTATTCGCGCCTGCCGGTCGAGCAGTTCCCGGACGTGACCTTCCCGGTGGTGGTGGTGCAGACCGAGTACCCGGGCGCCTCGCCCGAGAACGTCGAGGAGGAGATCACGCGCCGCATCGAGGAGGCGGTCAACACCATCAGCGGCATCAAGACGCTGTCCTCGCGCTCCTACGAGGGCCTGTCGGTGGTGATCGTCGAGTTCGAGCTCACGATCGACCCCAAGCTCGCGGCGCAGGACGTGCGCGAGAAGATCGCGGTGATCCGCCCGACGTTCCGCGACGAGATCAAGGAGCCGCGCGTGAGCCGCTTCAACCCGGACGACTTCCCGATCGTCTCGGTGGCGGTGCAGTCCTCGGGCCGGTCCTTGCGCGAGCTCACCACGCTCGCCGACCAGGTGATCAAGAAGCGCCTGGAGAACGTCGGCGGCGTGGGCCAGGCGACGCTCGTGGGCGGCGTCAAGCGCGAGATCAAGATCTACCTGAACCTCGAGGCGATGGAGGCGCAGAAGGTCGGCGCCGACCAGGTGGTGCGCGCGCTCTCCACCGAGAACCAGGAGATCCCGGCGGGCTCCATCGTCACGCCGAGCCAGGAGAAGATCGTGCAGCTGCGCGCGCGCCTCTCGGGCCCGCAGGACTTCCGCAACCTCATCGTCGCGCGCCGCGGCGGCAAGGCGGTGACGCTCGGCTCCATCGCCGAGATCGAGGACGGCCAGCAGGAGGAGGAGAACGCCGCGCTCATCAACGGCCGGCGCGCGCTGTCGATCGACATCGTCAAGGCGCAGGGCGAGAACACGATCGCGGTGGTGGACGGCGTGCGCCGCGCGGTCGACGAGATGAAGGGCTTCCTGCCCGCGGACGTGACGATCGACATCGTGCGCGACGCCTCCACCGGCATCCGCAACTCGGTGTCCGACGTGAAGAAGACGCTCATCGAGGGCGGCCTGCTGACGATCGCGATCGTGTTCCTTTTCCTCGCCTCCTGGCGCAGCACCGTGATCACCGGCCTCACGCTGCCGATCGCGCTGATCGGCACGTTCCTGTTCATCTACGCGTTCGGCTTCACGCTCAACGTGCTCACCCTGATGGCGCTGTCGCTGTCGGTCGGCCTGCTGATCGACGACGCGATTGTGGTGCGCGAGAACATCGTGCGCCACGTCGCGCTGGGCGCGGACCACCGCCAGGCGGCCCTTGAGGGCACTCGCGAGATCGGCCTGGCGGTGCTGGCGACGACGTTTTCCATCGTCGCGGTATTCCTTCCCGTGGGGTTCATGGGCGGCATCATCGGGCGCTTCTTCCACCAGTTCGGCCTGACCGTGGTAAGCGCGGTGCTCATCTCCATGTTCGTCTCGTTCACGCTCGACCCGATGCTCTCCTCGGTCTGGCACGACCCGGAGGCCGAGGGCCATTTCGGCCGGGGCCCGCTCGGGCGCCTGCTGGCCTGGTTCCACGGCTTCATGGAGAGGCTGTCGCGCGGCTACGAGCGGCTGCTC
>DATKKT010000059.1:0-22300 GCA_035542795.1 Burkholderiales bacterium | reverse complement strand
AGAGTCTTGAAGGGCTCGCCCCGGCCCATGAGCGGGCGCGCACCTGACTGAAGGCGCTCGGCAGCAAGCTCGAGCGCACGGCCTCCAACGAGAAGAAGAACTGACCGAGCGGGGTCAGGGCGTCAGCGCTCGACCTCGACGCCTTTCCAGAAGGCGATGTAGCCCTTGACGTGCTTCGCGGCCTCTTTGGTCTCGGGGTAGTACCAGGCCGCGTCCTTGTTGACTTTGCCGTCGATCACGACGTCGTAGTAGCTCGCCGTGCCTTTCCAGCCGCAGACGGTGTGCGTCGCCGAGTCGCGCAGGCACGACCGGTCCACCGAGCCGGGCGGGAAGTAGACGTTGCCTTCTACGAGCTGCACCTCGCTCGCGTCCGCCTGCGCGAGGGTCTTGCCGTTCCAGGTGGCTTTGGGCACGCAGCGGCTCCTGTCCAGTCATGACAGGATAGCGCATGGCCGAAGACAGTCCACGCTCGCCCGCGGAGTCCGGCCGGCTCGCGAGGTACTTCGTGATCGTCTGCGTGGGCTATGCGGCCGATCTGGGATCCTACGTGGGCATGACCGGCGCGGGCGTGCCGCTCTACGCCGCCTACCTCGCGAGCTTCGCCGTCGGCACGGCGGCCAACGTGCTGCTGCTGCGGCGGTTCTTCGCGGCGGCGCGGCATGCGTTCGGGAAGGACCTGGCAATGTCCATGGCGAGCAACGGCTTCGTGATCCTGCTGGCGATGGGCATCTACGCGCTGCTGATGCAGCTCTTCGGCGTGCACCACGTGATCGCCAAGGTGCTGTCCAACGGCTTCTCCTTCCTCGTCAACTACGCCGTGCGCCGGCGCTATTTCTAGCCGCCGCGCACCGCGTAGCGCTGGCGGTTGGCGAGGTAAAGGCCGGAAGCCACGATGATGCCCATGCCGGCGAGCGACCAGCCGTCCGGGAAGTCGCCGAACACGAGCCAGCCCATCAGCATCGCCCAGACGAGCGCGCTGTAGGTGTAGGGCGCGAGCAGCGTCGCGCTCGCGTGCTCGTAGGCCTTGATGAGCAGGAAATGGCCGACCGAGGCGAGCACGCCGATGACGACGATCAGCGCGCCATGCGAGGCGGCCTGCGGCGTCGCCCAGACGAAGGGCGCGGCGAGCGACATCAGCACCGCGCCGACCACCGCGCCCCAGACGAGCGAGGTGAGCGGATGCTCCAGGCCCGCCACCTTGCGCGTGAGGATCTGATAGAGCGCGTTGCAGGCCGCCATGCCGAGCGGCAGCAGCGCGTACGGCGTGAACACGTCCGAGCCCGGCCGCACGATGGCGAGCGCGCCCGCGAGGCCGACGAAGATCGCGATCAGGCGCGGCATCTCCAGCCGCTCGCCCAGCATCGGCACCGCGAGCGCGGCGACGAACAGCGGCAGCGCGAAGCCGATCGCGTTGGCGTCGGCGAGCGGCAGCACGCTGAGCGAGGTGAAGAACAGCAGCGTCGCGAGCACGAGCAGCACGCCGCGCGCGAGCTGCAGGCCGGGGCGCGCCGTGCGCAGGCGCTCGAGCTGCCCGGTCGCGGCGAGGAAGGCGAGCAGCACCACGAGATTCGCGGCGTAGCGCGCCCAGACGATGAGCGGCACCGGGTACCAGCGCGACAGGTACTTGGCCGTGGTGTCCATCAGCACGAACGTGCCGACCGCGGCGACCATCAGCAGGATGCCGCGCAGCTCCTGCATCACGCGCGGACCTACGCTTCAGGCCGCATGTGGGGGAACAGGATCACGTCGCGGATCGACGGGCTGTCGGTGAGCAGCATCACCAGTCGGTCGATGCCGAGGCCGCCGCCCGCGCTGGGCGGCAGGCCGTACTCCAGCGCGCGGATGTAGTCGGCGTCGTAGTACATCGCCTCCTGGTCGCCGGCGTCCTTGAGCGCGACCTGAGCGCGGAAACGCTCGGCCTGGTCTTCCGGGTCGTTCAGCTCGGAAAAGCCGTTGGCGATCTCCTTGCCGTCGATGAAGAGCTCGAAGCGGTCGACGAGCTCCGGGTCCCGGTCGTTCTTGCGCGCGAGCGGCGAGACCTCGGCCGAGAAGCCGGTGAGGAAGGTGGGCTGGACGAGGTGCTTCTCCGCCACGGCCTCGAACAGCATGAGCTGCAGCGAGCCCCAGCCGTGCTCGCCCTTCCTCTCGACCTTCAGCTCGTCGAGCTTGCGCGCGAGGAGCGCGCGGTCGCGCAGGTCGCCCTCGATGCCCTGCGCGCGGATGGCGTCCGGAATGGACACGCGCGCGAAGGGCTTTTCCGCATCAATCGTTTTTTCTTGATACGAAAAAACAGCCTTGCCCAGCGCGGCCTGCGCGGCGGCGCGCACGAGCCGCTCGGTGTGCGCGATCATGTACTCGCAGTCCTCGTAGGCGCAGTACCACTCCATCATCGTGAACTCGGGGTTGTGCTTGGTGGAGATGCCCTCGTTCCTGAAGTTGCGGTTGATCTCGTAGACGCGCTCCAGGCCGCCGACCACCAGGCGCTTCAGGTACAGCTCCGGCGCGATTCTCAAGTACAAGTCCAGGTCGAGCGCGTTGTGGTGCGTGCGGAACGGCCGCGCCACGGCGCCGCCAGGAATCGGCTGCATCATCGGCGTCTCGACTTCCAGGTAGCCGTCCGCGCGCATCGCCGTGCGCAGCGCTTCGACGATCCTTATTCTCTTCTCGAAAACCTCTCTCGTAGCAGCCGAAACGATGAGGTCGACATAGCGCTGCCGGTACTTCATCTCCTGGTCGGCCATGCCGTGGAACTTCTCCGGCAGCGGCCGCAGCGCCTTGACGAGCAGGCGCAGCGCGCTCGCGTGGATCGTCAGCTCGCCGGTCTTGGTCTTGAAGAGATGCCCGCTGATGCCGAGGATGTCGCCGAGATCCCAGTGCTTGAACTCCTCATAGCCGGGAACATCCTGCGTGATGTAGGCCTGGATGCGCCCGGAGCCGTCCTGCAGCGTCGCGAAGCTCGCCTTGCCCATCACGCGCTTGAGCACCATGCGGCCGGCGACGGTCGCCTCGATCTTCAGCGACTCAAGCTCTTCTTTCGCCTTTGAATCGTATTTTTCGTGCAAAGGCAAAGACAAATCCGTCCGCCGGAAATCATTCGGGAAGGCGGAGCCCCTGGCGCGCAGCGCCTTCAGCTTCTCGCGCCGCTCCTCGATGAGCTTGTTTTCTTCCTGTTCCATTAGACGCCCTGTTTGAGGCTGGCGGTGATGAAGTCGTCCAGGTCGCCGTCGAGCACCGGCTGCGTGGCGCCTTTCTCCACGCCGGTGCGCAGGTCCTTGATGCGCGACTGGTCGAGCACGTACGAGCGGATCTGGTGGCCCCACTCGATGTCGGTCTTGGCGGCGGCGAGCTTGTCGGCTTCGGCGGTGCGCTTGCGCAGCTCGAGCTCGTAGAGGCGCGACTTCAGCATCGCCATGCACTCGGCGCGGTTGCGATGCTGCGAGCGGTCGTTCTGGCTCTGCACCACGATGCCGGTCGGCAGGTGCGTGATGCGCACCGCGGACTCGGTCTTGTTGACGTGCTGGCCGCCGGCGCCCGAGGCGCGGTAGACGTCGACGCGCAGGTCGGCCGGGTTGATGTCGACCTCGATCGACTCGTCCACCTCCGGGTAGACGAAGACGTTGGCGAACGAGGTGTGGCGGCGCGCGTTGGAGTCGAACGGCGACTTGCGCACGAGGCGGTGCACGCCGTTCTCGGTCCTCAGGTGGCCGTAGGCGTAGTCGCCCGCGATCTTCAGCGTCGCGCTCTTGATGCCGGCCACCTCGCCGTCGGACTGCTCGAGGATCTCGGCGCGGTAGCCCTTCTTGTCGCAGTACTTGAGGTACATGCGCAGCAGCATCGCGGCCCAGTCCTGCGCCTCGGTGCCGCCCGCGCCCGCCTGGATGTCCATGAAGCAGTTGTTGGGATCCAGCGGGTTGGAGAACATGCGCCGGAATTCGAGCGTTCCGACGTCCTTCTCCAATTTTTGTACGTCAAGAAAAATGCCGGCAAGGGTCGCATCGTCTCCCTCGGCGCGCGCGAGCTCGAACAGCTCCTGCGCGTCGGCGAGGCCCGAGGCGATGGCGGCGAGGCTCTCTACGGTGGCGTCGAGGGACTTCTTCTCGCGGCCCAGCTCCTGGGCCTTCTTCTGGTCGCTCCAGACGCCGGGGTCGGCGAGGAGCCTCTCTACGGCTTCGAGGCGCTGCTTCTTGCCGTCGAAGTCAAAGATACCTCCGCAGCTCGGCCGACTGCGTCTGCAGCCCGGCGAGCGTAGAGGCGATCTGGTTGATTCGTTCGGCTTCCATGGGGGGCGGATTATACCCGCCGCCCCGTGTATTCCTCGTCGATCTTGTCGTCGAAAAACGCGGTCGGGTTGGGCGCGGCCATGAAGCGGCGGTAGACCTCGGGGTAGACCTTCACGTACTGGTAGACCTGGCCGTTGGACATTTCCACTTCCAGCGTCATCGTCTTCTCGTCGTAGCCGACCGAGCGCAGCTTCGAGGAATTGACGCGCTTGCGCTCCATGGCTAGCCGGCGCGGCTCGCGCTCCAGCGCTCCTTCAGGCCGCGTCCCTCGACGGTGCCCTCGATCCTGCCGTCGCGCACGTCGCCGGTGAACTCGAAGCTGCGCTCGCCCACGAAGAAGCGCAGCTTCAGCTGCGTGCCGCGGATCGTGCCCTCGTCGATCACCACGTCCTTGCCGGCGATGCGCGCGGTGCCGACGACGCGCGCCACGCGCTGCGTCGAGAGCCGCAGGCCGATCGGCCTGGGGCTGATGCTCGCGGGCACCTTCGCCGTCCACTCGCCGGCGACGTGCGCCGGAACCTTGTAGAGGTAGATGATCGTCGTCGTCACGCCGGTGATGGCGACCTTGTCCTCGAGATCGAACTGCTTGGTGTCCTCCGGCACCCAGCCGGTCAGCGGATAGTCGTGCGAGATGATGCGCGTGCCCGGATGCAGCTCGGCGAGCAGCTTGTCCTTGAGCATGTTCACCGTGTTCGGCAGCAGGTACATCGTCAGCACGGTCGCCTTGCTGATGTCGGTCTTGAACAGGTCCTGGGTCGTGAAGCTCGCGCGGTCGGCGATGCCCTGCTGCTTCGCCGCCTCGTTCGCTTCCTTGACGAGCTTCTCGTTGATGTCCACGCCGAAGCCGCGCGCGCCGAACACCTTGGCGGCGGTCAGCACGATGCGGCCGTCGCCGGAGCCCAGATCGATGACGAAATCCTTCGGCCCCACCTGGGCCAGGTTCAGCATGTCGGACACCACGCTCGTCGGCGAGGGCACATAGGGGCCGGCGTTGACCGGCGGCTTGTCGGCGGCGCGCAGCGCGGGCGCCAGCAGCAGCGCCGCGGCGGCGGCGAACGGCAGGATTCGTTGCATGAAGGGATTCTGCAAGCGTCGAAGTTGTAACCGAATGTATCCCAGAACCCCGGGCGCGGGAACCGGCGCGCGGGCGCGCCGGTCGAAGGGGTCATCCAGTTTCAATTTGAGGATTCGACCATGGAAGCCAGGAAGACCGTGGCCGCGCTCGCCGTTGTCGCGGCCTTTGCGGGCGGCGCGGCCGCCACGCACTTCGCGGGGACGCCCGCACATGCCGCGACGCCGTCCGCGCCGGCCGTTGTTCAGGCTGTGCCCGTCACCGTATTGCCGGATTTCGCCTCGATCGCGCAAACGTACGGGCCTGCCGTCGTCAACATCACCGTCTCGGGCACGCGCAAGACCGGATTCGGCGGCGGCTCCGACGACGACGACCCGTTCCAGCAGTTCTTCCACGGCCTGCCGTTCCGCTTCGGCCCGCCCCCCGCCGAAGTGCCCGTGCAGGGCGAGGGCTCCGGTTTCATCGTGGGCAGCGACGGCATCGTGCTCACCAATGCGCACGTGGTGCAGGGCGCCTCGGAAGTCACCGTCAAGCTCACCGACCGGCGCGAGTTCCGCGCCAAGGTGCTCGGCTCGGATCCGGTGACCGACATCGCGGTGCTGCACATCGACGCGAAGAACCTGCCGGTCGTGAAGCTCGGCGACCCGGGGCAGGAGCGCGTCGGCGACTGGGTCGTGGCGATCGGCTCGCCGTTCGGCTTCGAGAACAGCGTGAGCGCCGGCATCGTTTCCGCGAAGGGCCGCTCGCTGCCGGGGGACACCTACGTGCCGTTCATCCAGACCGACGTCGCGGTCAACCCGGGCAATTCGGGCGGGCCGCTGTTCAACCTCAAGGGCGAGGTGATCGGCATCAATTCGCAGATCTACAGCCGCTCGGGCGGCTACCAGGGGCTGTCGTTCGCGATCCCGATCGACGTCGCGCTCAAGGTCAAGGACCAGATCGTCGCGAAGGGCAGCGTCTCCCACGCGCGCCTGGGCGTGACGGTGCAGGAGGTCAACCAGGCGCTTGCCGACTCCTTCGGCCTGAAGCAGCCCGCCGGCGCGCTCGTCGCATCTGTGCTGCCGGGCAGCGCGGCCGAGCGGGCCGGATTGCAGCCGGGCGACGTGATCGTCAAGTACGACGGCAAGGCGATCGGAGCGGCAAGCGAGCTGTCGGCGGCGGTCGGCCAGGCTTCGCCCGGAGACAAGGTGAAGCTCGAGGTCATGCGCAAGGGCGCGACGCGCGAGATCGCGGCGACGCTCGGCGCCGCCAAGCCCGAGAAAGTCGCGCAGGCGGTCGACTCGGCGAAGGACCACGGCCGCCTCGGCATGGCGGTGCGCCCGCTCACCCCGGAAGAGCGCAAGCAGGCCAACGTGCCCGGCGGGCTGCTCGTAGAGGAGACCGCCGGCATCGCCGCGCGCTCGGGCGTCCAGCCCGGCGACATCGTGCTGATGGCGGGCGGCAAGCCGGTGAACAGCGTAGGCGAACTGCGCGCCGCGACCTCCGGCAGCGGCACCGTGGCGCTGCTCGTGCAGCGCGGCGAATCGCGCATCTTCGTGCCGATGAAGCTGGGCTGAGCGCCGCGGCGCTCAGAGCGCCTCGACGCCTTCGATCGTGATCTGCGGCCGCTGCAGGCCGTTGAACTCGTTGACGCCGAGGCGGTAGGCTGCGCGCACGCGGCCTGGCAATGGTTCGAGCGAATTGAAGCGCATCGCCTCCAGGCGCCGGCCGTCCTTCACCAGGCGCAGCTTGAGGTGGCGCTCGCCGACGACGCGCTGGTCCTCCACGCCGAAGCGGTCGCAGAACAGCGGCGCCGGGAAGCCCTGGCCCCAGATCTGCGCCTCCAGCATCTGCGCCACGTCGAGCGAGTGGTAGGCCGACTCGAGCTCGCCGTCGGTCTCCACGACGCGCAGTCGCGCGCCTTCCGGAAGCAGTTCATCGGATGTTTTTTCAAATAATTCCTGGAAGAAAGCCAAGTCTTTTTCCCGGATAGTGAGGCCCGCCGCTTGTGCATGGCCGCCGAAGCGCAGGAGGAGCCCCGGCGCCCGCTTGGCGACGAGGTCGAGCGCGTCGCGCAGGTGAAATCCCGGGATCGAGCGGCCCGAGCCGCGCAGCTCGCCGCCATTGGCTCTCGCAAAACAGACGGTGGGACGGTGCACGCGCTCGCGCACGCGCGAGGCGATGAGACCCACCACGCCCTGGTGCCAGCCGGGCTGGAACATCGTCAGCGTCGCGCCCGGCGGCTCCGTGAGGCCGTCGAGCACCGCCGCCGCCTCGTCGAGCATCTCGCCCTCGATGCGGCGCCGCTCGCGGTTCAGGCGGTCGAGCTCCTGCGCGCAGTTGGCCGCGCGCGCCTCGTCGTCCGTGATCAGGCACTCGATGCCGAGGCTCATGTCGGCGAGCCGCCCCGCGGCGTTGAGGCGCGGGCCGAGAATGAAGCCGAGGTCGAAGCAGGTCGCTGCCGCGGGCGAGCGCCCGGCGGCGCGCGCGAGCGCGGCGAGGCCGGCCTTCGCGCGGCCCCCGCGCAGGCGCTTCAGCCCCTGCGCCACGAGGATGCGGTTGTTGGCGTCGAGCGGCACCACGTCGGCCACCGTGCCGAGCGCGACGAGGTCGGTCAGTGAAGCGAGATTGAATTCTTGCTTTTCGCTGAAGAAACCTCTTTCGCGGAGCTCGGCGCGCAACGCCAGCATCACGTAGAACATCACCCCGACCCCGGCGATCGCCTTCGACGGACAGGCGCAGCCGGGCTGGTTCGGGTTGACGATGCACTCGGCCTCGGGCAGCGCGTCGCCGGGCAGGTGGTGGTCCGTGATCAGCGTGCCGATGCCCAGGCGCTTCGCGTGCGCTACGCCCTCGACGCTCGCGATGCCGTTGTCCACCGTGATCAGCAGGTCGGGGCCGAGCCTGGCGGCGATGTCCACGAGCTCGGGCGTGAGCCCGTAGCCCAGCTCCATGCGGTTCGGCACCAGGTACTCCACCTTCGCGCCGAAGGCGCGTAGCGCGCGCACTCCCACTGCGCAGGCGGTAGCGCCGTCGGCGTCGTAATCGGCGACGATCAGCAGCTTCTTCTGCTGCTCGATCGCGTCGGCGAGCAGCCGCGCCGCGCGGTCGGCATTGGCGAGCGCCGAGGGCGGCACGAGGCGCGCGGTGTCCTGATCGAGCTCGCCCGCCGAGGCGATGTGCCGCGCTGCGTACAGGCGCGCGAGCAGCGGGTGCAGGCCGGCTTCCTGCAGGCGCAGCCGGTCGACCTCCTTGTAGGCGCGCGTGACGATCTTCAAGCCGCCGCCTCCCGGTATCGCGCCAGCGGCCGCGGCCGGCGCCAGAAGCGGCGCAAGTCGGCGCGCACCGTCTCTACCGCGAGTCCGGCGTCCGGAACGTGCACGGTGATCATGCCGATGCGCCCGGCGCGCAGCGCCGAGAGCAGCGGCGCAAACCAGCGCGCTTCCAGCATCGCAAGGCCGCGCGCAAGCGCTTCGCTGTCGCCGAGCGCGGCCGCGGCGCGCAGCAGGTCGAGCAGCACGAGGTGGCGCCCGTCCTCGGGCGCACGCTCGAGCCATTCCGCCGCGCCTTCGCCGGGCGCGCGGTGGCGGACGCCGGCGAGCTTCGCGAGGCCGAGCGCCGCCGGGTCGGCCGCGCTCATCGTGTGCCATGGCCCCGACGCGGCGGCCGGCAGCGCGCCCGCGCCCCAGAGCCAGACGCTGTTCACCACCGGCGCGCCGCTCGCCTCGCGCGCCGTGTTCACCGCGTGCTGGTAGAGCGCCATCTGCATTTCCGCGAGCAGCGTGCGCAGCTGCCGGTCCGGCAGGCGCGCGCCGCCTTCGCGGCCCGCGACTTCCAGCGCAGGCCGCGCGTCCACGGTCATCGCGGCTTCGGCGCGCAGGCCCCAGGCCTCCGGAGTGAAAGCCTGCAGCGCGGACTTGCCGGCGAACAGGCGGCTCAGCTCCGCGCAGAGCGCGTCCGCCTCCTCCCGCGCGATCTCGAAGCAGGCGCCGGGCAGCAGCATCACGAGGTCGCGGTCGGCGCGCAGGTGCACCGGGTCGGCGCGCAGCCAGTGGCCCGCGGCGGCCTGGGCGCCGAGCGCATGCGCGGTCAGCGCGCCGGCGGGCAGCGGGCCGGCGAGGCCGAAGGCGGCGGCGAGCCATTCCTCGAGCGTCGCCGCCGGCAGGCGCTCGCGCCGGCCGCGCGCGAGCAGCAGCTCGAGCGCGGGCGCGCCAGCGCGCGCCGCGAGCAGGGCGGGAATGACGAGCTCGAGATGCATCAGTGCGCCGCCGCCAGCTCGACGACCCGGGCGCGCCGGGAGTTCAGGTGGCGCGTGAGGATCTTGTAGTGGTCGAGGTCGAAGCGCGCGCGCGGCCGGTCGCGCACGAGCTCGGCCACCTCCGCGTCCGAGCGCGCGCTGCCGAGCAGGCACCAATGGTCGACCACGTGCACCTCGGCCGCCTCGCGCCCGGCGTCCTCCTCGACGATGCCGATCGGCCCGCGCCACGGCCAGGCCTGCGCCTTCAGGCGCGCGAGCGCCGCGACCGCGCGCGCGTGGTGCGCGTGCACGCTCTCGCGCCCCGCGCACGCGCCCGCGCAGCGCCGGATCTGGTGGCGGAAGCAGGCGCCGCGGCCGGCGCGCTCGAAGCCGAGCGCGCGCAGGCACAGGCCGTGCTCGTCGGCGAGGCCGCGCAGCGCCGCCAGCGCCGCGCGCCTGGAGCGGAACACGCCGCACAGGAAAGGAAGGGTTCCGACGTTGATTTGATCCGCACCCACGAGCTCAACAGAACTTCCCCTGATTGCAAAACCACACAGTTCGCCAACGCGTTTCAGCTGCCTGTTGAAGGCCGGCGCCAGCTCTTTCACGAGACGCGCCTCCAGCAGCAGCGCGCCCAGCTCGCCGCTCGTGCGCCGCCATTCGACGCGCCGCACCTCGCGCGCGATCTGCGCCTCGCGCGGCGAGCGCAGGTCGTCGCCGAAATGCTGCAGCACGCGGCTGCGCAGATCGACGCTCTTGCCGACGTAGAGCGGCGCACCGCTCTCGCCGTAGAAGAGGTACACGCCGGGCGCCTCCGGGATCGCGTCGATCGTCGCGCGCTCGAGGTGCGCGGGCAGCGAAGGCGACCTGGTCAGCGACCGCGCCGCGTCTTCCATCGCTTGCGCGCCGTGCTCCTCGGCGGCGACCTGCAGGAACTGCCAGACCGCCTGCGCGTCGCCGAGCGCGCGGTGGCGCGCGCCGCCCTGCGCGCCGAACCGCAGGCCGTGCCGCTCGACGAGGCAGTCCAGGCTGTGGCGCGCGTGGCCCGGATACAGGCGCCGCGACAGCTTCACGGTGCACAGCGTCCTCGCCTGGAAGCGCAGGCCGGCGCGCTCGAACTCGTGGCGCAGGAAGCCATAGTCGAAGCGCGCGTTGTGCGCGACGAGCACGCGGCCTTCCAGGCGCTCGCGCAGTTCGCGCGCGATGTCGGCGAACGCCGGGGCGTTGGCGACCATTTCGTTGGTGATGCCGGTGAGCACCTGGATCGCGGCCGGGATCGGCGTGCCCGGGTTGACGAGGGTCGACCATTCGCCGGCCACTTCGCCCGCCTGCGCCTCGACCACCGCGATCTCGGTCACGCGGTTCCAGGCCGGATGCGCGCCGGTGGTCTCCAGGTCGACGATCGCGAGCGGCGCGTCGAGCAGCGGCGTCATGGGCGCGTCACTGCACCTTGATGTTGGCCGCCTTGATGATCTCCGCCCAGCGCGCGGCGTCGGCGCGCACGCGCTCGAGAAACTGCTCGGGCGTGCTGCCCACCGGCTCGGCGCCGGCGGCCGCGAAGCGCTCGCGCAGGTCCGGCGCCTTCAGCGCCGACGCGGTGTCCGCGCTCACGCGCGCGACGATGTCCTTCGGCGTCGCCGCGGGGCCGAACAGGCCGAACCAGGTCTCGGATTCGAAGCCCGGCAGGCCGGACTCAGCCATCGTCGGCAGGTCGGGGGCGAGCGGCGTGCGCCTTGGCGAGCTGATCGCGAGCGCGCGCACGTTGCCCGCCTTGACGTAGTTGAGCGCCGTGACGATCGAGTCGAACAGCATTGCGACCTGGCCGTTGGCGAGATCCGGGATCGAGAGGCCGGTCCCCTTGTACGGCACGTGCTGGATGTCCACGCCGGCCTTCAGCTTGAACAGCTCGCCCGTGAGGTGCGGAATCGTGCCCACGCCGCTAGAGGCGAAGTTGAGCTGGCCGGGCTTCGCCTTCGCGAGCGCGATGAGCTCCTTCACGCTGGTGACGCCGAGCTTCGGGCTCACCACGAGCACGTTGGTCGCGTTGGAGACCTGGCTGATCGGCGCGAAGTCGCGCAGCGGGTCGTAGGGCAGCTTCTGCAGCGCGGGCCCGATCGAGTGCGTGCTGCTCGTGGCCATCAGCAGCGTGTAGCCGTCGGCGGGCGCCTTGGCGACGAACTCCGAGCCTATCGCGCCGCCCGCGCCCGGCTTGTTGTCGACCACCACCGGCTGGCCCCAGCGCTCGGAGAGCTTCTGGCCGAGCGCGCGCGTGAGGATGTCGGTCGGGCCGCCGGCGGGAAAGGGCACCACCACGTGCACGGCGCGCGCGGGGTACTGCGCGAGCGCCGGAAGCGGCAGAGCGAGGAGCAGGGCGAACAGCAGGCGCAGGGCGTTCATGCGGGAGACTCTTAGTGTGGATTTATCCAGTATCGCAATCTACCGCAAAATCGCGGCGAACTGCCAGGCCGCGAAGGCGAGGATGGACAGGCCGGAGACGACGTTGATCGCGCGCAGCAGCCGCGGACCGATGCGCCCGCGCAGCCGGCCCGCACTTGCGGCGAGCAGGATCCACCACGACGCCGAGCCTGCAAAGACGCCCAGCACCACCCAGGCGGCCGCCGCGTAGTCGCTCGGCACCAGGCCGAGGCCGGCGAAGATCGCGGCGAAGGCGACGATGGTCGGCGGGTTGGCGAGCGTCAGCCCGAACGTGGACAGGAACGCCTGCACGGCGCCGATGCGCTCCTCGGCGCCGCTTTCCAGGCTCGGCCGCGCGAGCAGGGCCTTCACGCCCAGGTAGACGAGAAACAGGCCGCCCGCCAGGCCGATCCAGAACGCGTGGCGCAGCAGGAAACCGGAGATCGCCGTGAGACCGAACGCCGCCACCGCGCCGTACAGGCCATCGGCGAGTGCGATGCCCATGCCCGAGGCGAGGCCGGCGAGCGTGCCCTGCGCGAGCGTGCGCCGGAAGCAGAGAATCCACAGCGGACCGACGCTGGCGGCGAGCAGGAAGCCGAACAGCAGGGCTTTGGGCAGCAGCGTCACGCGGAAACGATCCAGCCTTCGCAGGGCTCGATGCGATCGGGCAGGCCAAATTTGCGCTTGCTCGAAGCGTCTGCCGCCTGCACCGCGCAAAGGACGGCATCGAGCCAGTCTCCGCTCGGGTCCTGGAGAGCGCTCGCGAGCCGCCGTGAGGCGAGTTCAAGCTTGAGCTTCCCCTGCGGGTGCCGGCCTGCTCGCAACGCGTCGAGGATCCGGCGTCGCGCCGCCGCATTTCTGTCCGCGTTCGAAGGCTTATCGTTCTTGTAGTAGGTCTCGCCGAGCCGCCGCACGAGCAGGCCCGGATAAGCTTCGAGCGCGATCTTCTTCGAGCCGGTTTCATGAAGCGCGGCCACGTGGAGCCGCGAAGAGACCAGCCGCCAGCTTCCTTCGTAGAACATCTTGCCGACAGGCGGATTGGCCATCGTCTTCAGCGGGCTCTCGGACCGGGCGGCCAGGTCCGTCGCCCGGTGCTTGTCCGCCGTGAGCTGTGCATCCTGGAAGGCGCGCATCGCAATTCTAGAAAATGCTTCCTTCCCGATTCCGGCGCAGGCCCGCACCATCGAGGCCCAATCCCGCGGCCAGCCCTGCGCGTCGACGAAGCGGCGCGGCAGACCGAACGGAAAATCGAAGCCGGCAATCCATTGGTCGTCACGCCCGAGCCACAGCTCGTAGGCCGGCCAATCCGAAAACTCGAGGAAATCGCGAAGCACCAAACGACGCTCGGCCAGCTCGCAGGCGGCGGCCACAATGGGCTTGGACCGCTGCGGCGCCGACGTGAAGTCGACTCCGTAGACCTTCACGGCCGCTGCAGCGTCACCCAGACGATGGCGTCGTAGGGCAGCTTGGCGTCGGGAGCGACCGGCGCGCCGGCGGGGAGCTGCAGCTCGGCCGCGCGCCGCACCAGCACCTTCTCCACCGACACGCCCGCGACCGCCCAGCGATCGAACAGCGCGGTGAACTCGGGCATGCCGCGCAGCGCGGCCGCGACGTAGGCGTTCTCGTGCACTGGCTTGCCGCGCTCCTGCAGCGGGCGGCCGGCGGCCGGGTCCCAGCGCCGCGAGCTGGAGGCCTGGCGCGCGAGAAGATTGGAGAGCCACGAGTACCGCTCGATGCGCCCGAGCGCGAGCGTGATCGCGCTCGCCTCGCTCGCTTCCTGCGCGAGGATCGCGCGCACCGCCGCCTGCGTGGAGGAGAAGCCGACCGGGCAGGCCGGGCGCAGGCGCAGGATGACGCGGTTCTCCTCGAAGCGCTCGAAGGCGATGTCGCACTCCGGCGCCTTGAAGCCTCCGATCGCGGCGGCGATCAGGATTTCGAGCATGCCGCGAGCTCGGCCGCCGACAGGTTTTGGATGCGCCCGAAGCCGGCGACGAAGCGCGCGTCGCGCGGCGCGATGCGCCAGAACGCGAAGTCGGGCAGCTCGAAGTTGATCTTCTGCGCGGGAAAGCGCGCGAGCCAGAGCTGCTGCAGCGGCGGCTGGGGGTTGGCGAGCTTCTGCGCCGTTCCGCGGATCGAGAGGCGCTTGAGCGTGAACGGATCGGCGCGCCGATCGTCGGTCTCGGCGATCGACAGCGCGATCTCCGGATGCAGGCCCATGTCCTGCGTGTGCCAGGCGAGGCGGCTCACGTGCACGTAGAAGGCCGCGAAGCCCGCCTCCGGAAGGTACAGCGTCATCGAGGCCATCGGCGCGCCCTGGCGTAGCGTGGCGAGATGCGCGATGCGCTCGGCGCGCACCAGCGCGGCGAGCTCGGCGGCCAGATCCGCGGGGATCGTCATGGAATCGATTGTAGTATTCTCGCGCCACCGTGCGGTACGAATTCCTCGTCGGCCTGCGCTACACCCGCGCCAAGCGCCGCAATCACTTCATCAGCTTCATCTCGGCCACCTCGATGGCGGGCATCGTGCTCGGCGTCGCGGCCCTGATCGTGGTGCTGTCGGTGATGAACGGCTTCCAGAAGGAGCTGCGCGCGCGCATCCTCGGCGTGGCCTCGCACGTGCAGATCAGCGGCGCCGACAACCGCCTGCGCGACTGGCGCGGGCTGGCCGGCACGGTGGCGGGCGAGCCGCATGTCGTCGCCTCGGCGCCCTTCGTGAACGCCCAGGCGATGATCGCAGTGGGGCAGGCGGTGCGCGGCAGCGTGGTGCGCGGCATCGTGCCCGAGCTGGAGGACAAGGTGGCCGAGTTCGGCCTGCACATGCGCGCCGGCTCGGTCTCGGCGCTGAAGGGCGGCGAGTTCGGCATCGTGCTCGGCTCGGAGCTCGCGCGCGCGCTCGGCGTGCTGCTGAACGACAAGGTCGCGCTCATCGCGCCGCAGGGCCTGGTCACGCCCGCGGGCGTGCTGCCGCGCCTGAAGCAGTTCACGGTCGTCGGCATCTTCGAAGTCGGCATGTACGAGTACGACGCCGGCCTCGCGCTAGTTCACCTGGAGGACGCGCAGAAGCTCTACCAGATGGGCGACGCGGTCTCCGGCCTGCGCCTGCGCCTGGATGACCTGTTCGAGGCGCGCGGCGTCGCGCGCGACCTGATGAGGCGGCTGGACCGCGACCTCTACGCCACCGACTGGACGCGCAGCCACGCCAACTTCTTCCGCGCCGTCGAGATCGAGAAGCGCGTGATGTTCATCATCCTCACGCTCATCGTCGCCGTCGCGGCCTTCAACATCGTCTCCACGCTGGTGATGCTGGTGACCGACAAGCAGGCCGACATCGCGATCCTGCGCACCGTCGGCGCCTCGCCCGCCTCGATCGTGCAGATCTTCATGGTCCAGGGCGCCCTCATCGGCGTCATCGGCACCGCGGCCGGCGTGCTGCTCGGCGTGCTGCTCGCCTTCAACGTCGACACCGTGGTGCCGTTCATCGAGCACCTGCTCGGCTTCAAGTTCCTCGCCAAGGACGTCTACTACATCTCCGAGCTGCCCTCGGACGTGCAGGCGGGCGACGTGATCACGATCGCCGCAGTCTCGCTCGTGCTGTCCTTCGTCGCCACGCTCTACCCGAGCTGGCGCGCCTCGCGCGTGAACCCGGCGGAGGCCTTGCGCTATGAGTGAGCTGGTTCTGGTTTGCGAAAAACTGAAGAAGACCTATCAGGGGCCTGCTCCGGTTCATGTGCTGCTCGGCGTGGACCTCGAGGTGCGCGCCGGCGAGCACGTGGCGATCATGGGCCGCTCCGGCTCGGGCAAGTCCACGCTGCTGCACCTGCTGGGGGGCCTGGACGCCGCGAGCGGCGGCAGCGTGCGCCTGCTCGGCAGGGACTTCGGCTCGCTCGGCGAGCGCGAGCGCGGCGAGCTGCGCAACCGGTCGCTCGGCTTCGTCTACCAGTTCCACCACCTGCTGCCGGAATTCACCGCCGCGGAGAACGTCGCGATGCCGCTCTGGGTCCGGCGCATGGAGCGCGGCGCCGCGCTCGCCCGGGCGCGATCGGTTCTCGCCGAGCTGGGACTGTCCGGCAGGCAGGAGCATCTTCCTTCGGAGCTGTCCGGGGGCGAGCGCCAGCGCTGCGCGTTCGCGCGCGCGATGGTCACCGAGCCCGCCTGCCTGCTCGCCGACGAGCCCACGGGCAACCTCGACGCGCAGACCGCCGACGAGGTGTTCGAGGCGATGCTGCGGCTCTCGCGCAGGCGCGGCACCGCGTTCGTGCTCGTCACCCACGACGCCGAGCTCGCGGCGCGCACGGGACGCGTGCTCGAGCTGCGCGACGGCGCGCTGCGCGCCGCGTAGGCGCGGCATCGCGATGGCGCTGATCCAGGTCCTCGTCTTCCTGCTGCTGTGCGCGGTGGTGCTCGGCTGGCTGTCGCGCCGCGCCGCGCTGCCGTACCCGATCGCGCTGGTGCTGGGCGGCGGCGCGCTCAGCTTCGTGCCGGGGCTCCCCAAGGTCGAGTACGACCCGCAGTTCCTGCTGGTCATCGTGCTGCCGCCGATCCTCTACCAGGCGGCGCTGCTCACCTCCTGGCGGGACTTCAAGGCCAGCCTGCGGCCGATCGGCCTGCTCGCGATCGGCCTGGTGATCGTCACCACGCTCGCGGTCGGCGCGACGCTGAAGCTGCTCGTGCCGGGCATGCCCTGGGCGGTGGCCTTCGTGTTCGGCGCGATCGTCTCGCCGCCGGACGCGGTGGCCGCGACCGCGATCCTGTCGCGCCTGAACATGCCGCGGCGCATCGTCGTGGTGCTCGAGGGCGAGAGCCTGGTGAACGACGCCTCGGGCCTCGTGCTCTACAAGCTCGCGGTCGCGGCGGTGCTCACGGGCGGCTTCTCGTTCCTCGGCGCGAGCGGCGAGTTCGCGCTGGTATCGCTCGGCGGCGTGGCGATCGGCGCCGCCGGCGGCCTCGCCTTCATCTGGCTGCACCGGCAGATCGGCGATGCGTTCACCGAGGTGCTCGTGTCGCTGTCGATCCCGTACACCCTCTACGTGCTCGCCGAGTCGTTCCACTGCTCGGGCGTGCTCGCGGTGGTCACCGCGGGCATCATCCGCGCGCGCTACACACCGGTGATCGTGTCGGCGGAGATGCGCATCCTCGCGCGCTCGATGTGGAACATCCTGGTGTTCATGCTGAACAGCTTCATCTTCATCCTCATCGGCATGGCGCTCTCGGGCGTGATGGGGCGCCTCGCCGGCTACAGCGCCGCCGAGCTCGCCGGCTACGCCGCCGCGGTGACGCTGGTGGCGATCGTGGTGCGCTTCGCCTGGGTCTACCCGGCGACCTTCGTGCCGCGCTGGCTGAGCGCGCGCCTGCGCGCCGCGGAACCCGCGCCGCAGCGCGGCGAGGTGTTCATCATGAGCTGGTGCGGCATGCGCGGCATCGTCTCGCTGGCGGCTGCGCTCGCGCTGCCGGTCGAGGTCGAGAGCGGCGAGGCGTTCCTGTTCCGCGACCTGCTGATCTTCCTCACCTTCGTGGTGATCTCGGCGACGCTGGTGGTGCAGGGCCTCACCCTCACGCCGCTGATCCGCTGGCTGAAGCTCGGCACGGACCCCGGCGCGCACGACGAGCACCTGCGCGCGCGCGCGGCGCTCGGGCGCGCGGCGCTCGCCGCGATCGACGAGCTCGGCGCGAAGGACCTGATGCCGCAGGACATCGTCGCGCGCGTGCGCGCCGAATTCAGCGACCGCGTCGACGCGGCGCTGCCGCAGGGACACCAGAGCAGCTTCGCTTTCGGCCGCGACCTGCGCCTCGCCGCGGTGCGCGCCGAGCGCCAGGAGCTGATCCGCGTCTGGCGCGCGGGCGACATCAGCGACGAGGTGCTGCACCACCTCGAGGAAGAGCTCGACTACGAAGAGCAGCGCTTCTAGGCGGCGCTCAGCACGCTCTCGAGGATCCTGCGCCCCTGCGGGGTCGCCATGGCGATGAGGACGTTGCCGCGCTGCAGGCGGTAGTCCGCGGACGGGTTGAACTGCCAGCCGCCGGCGGTGCGCACCGCGAGCACCACGTAGCCTTCGTTGGCGGGCACCGCCTCGCCGAGGCTGCGCCGATCGAACGAGTCGGGCACGACCACCTCCTCGATGCGCAGCTTGTCGTCGGTGCGCAGCATCTCGTCCAGGAACGTCACCACCGCGGGACGCAGCATGCTCGAGGCGATGCGCATGCCTCCCGTGAAGTCCGGCGAGACGATCGCGTCGGCGCCGACGCGCTTCAGCTTCTCGCTGTTGCGCACGTCGTGCACGCGCGCGACGACGCGCGCCGCCGGATTGATCTGCTTGGCCGAGAGCGTGATCAGCAGGTTCTTGCCGTCGTCGCCGGTGACCGCGAACAGCCCGGCCGCGCGCGCGACGCCCGCGCGCGCGAGCATGTCGTCGTCGGAGCAATCGCCGTGCAGCACCAGCGCGCGCGGATGCTTCTCCCGGAACTGCTCGATCGCGGCGGGAGCCTCCTCGATGCCGACGAAGGCGCGCCCCGTGATGCTCAGCTCGTGGGCCACGTTGCTGCCGACGCGCCCCACCCCGCAGATGATGAAGTGATTGCTCATCGTGTCGATCTGGTCCTGCATGCGGCGTCTCCTGAGGGCTGCGCTGATGTCTTTTTCGAGGATGAAGGCGGTGAGCTTGGAGGTGGCATAGGTCACGTTGGCGATGCCGACCGTGGCGATGGCCATGAGAAACACGCGGCCGCCCGCGCTGTGCGAGAGGTCGATGGTCTCGCCGAAGCCGATGGTGGCCACCGTGATGAAGGTCATGTAGACGCAATCGAGCAGCGAGGCTTGGTGTTCCGAGACGATCCAGAAGCCGATCGAGCCGACGATCTCGACCAGCAGGAAGACGAGCAGCGGGTAGCGGAACGCGAAATAGGCGCGCACGGCGAAGCTGGTCGGATCGAGGCGCACGAGGGTCAGGTCCGGGGTCTGGTCCGCTTGCGGCGATGGCGGCGCGAGCGCCACGCGAGCACTACATAGGCGCGCCAGGCGATCTGCACCGCGAAGTATCCGACCGCAGCCAGCGTCAGCGCAAGCGCGGGCAGGCCGATCGCGAGCGGCTTGCCGAGCGAGATCGTCCAGTGCAGCAGAGCCTCGGCGGAGCCGAGCCAGTCGGACCAGTTCCAGTCGAACGGCTCGACGGCCGCCGCGTTGCCGCTCGCGCCGAGCAGCAGGCGCCCGTAGCCGTAGGCGAGGACATAGAGCGGGCCGATGGTGAGTGGGTTCGTGTACAGCGTCGTCGCCACCGCCACCGGCAGGTTCCTCTTCAGCGGGATCGCGAGCAGCGCGGCGCTGAGCATCTGCAGCGGTCCGGGCACGAGGCCCGCGGCGAGCCCGATCGCGAAGCCGCCGGCCACCGAGTCGCGGTTGAGCGCCCAAAGGTTCGGGTGCTTCAGCCAATCGCCGCACCAGGCCAGGTACTTGTGGGAGCGCACCGAATCGGGGTGCGGCAGGTGCCTGCGGATGAATCTCATTTCCTGGGTCAGCGCTCGCCGTGCTCCTGCGTTCGATTGTAGATGACCGCCGTCATGCTCTCGTTCGCCTGCGGCATTATGGGCCTGCAACTGCTGCCGGAACTTCCTGCCCGGGGATGGGTCTGGGCCGGATTGGTGCTTCTTCCGGCCGGCATCCGGAGCAAGCCCTTCCTGGTACCCGCGGCGTTCGTGGCCGGGTTCTGCTGGGCGCTCGGCATGGCGCACTTGCGGCTTGCCGACCGGCTTGCGCCGGAGCTGGAGGGCAGGGACCTCGAGGTGATCGGCGTGGTCTCGGGCTTGCCTGCCGCGGGCGAGCGCGGTCTGCGCTTCGAATTCGAGCCCGAGCGCGCGGGCGCGCAGCTGCCCGCGCACCTCCCATCCCGGATTCTGCTCTCCTGGTACCGCGGCCCCGCCTACGAGGACCAGCCGTCCCTCCTGTCCGCGCCGCTGCATCCGGGCGAGCGCTGGCGCCTCACGGTGCGCCTGCGGCGCCCGCACGGCCTCGTCAACCCGCACGGCTTCGACTACGAGGGCTGGCTGATGGAGCGCGGCGTCGGCGCCACCGGCTACGTGAGGCCGAGAACGTCGCCGCTGCTGCTCGGCAGGAGAGATTCCTTGCTGGACCGGATCGAGCTCGTTCGCGAATCGGTGCGCGACCGCTTCAAGCGCGTGCTGGGCGAGACGCCGGCCGCCGGCATCCTCGCGGCGCTCGCGGTCGGCGACCAGCGCGCGATCAGCGCCGAGGAGTGGCGCCTGTTCAACCGCACCGGCGTGACGCACCTGATGAGCATCTCGGGCCTGCACGTCACGCTGGTCTCGGGCCTCGTGGCCTGGCTCGCCGGCTGGCTGTGGCGCCGCTCGCCGCGGCTCACGCAGCGCCTGCCGGCCCGCAAGGCCGCGGCGGCGGCCGCGATCGCGGGCGCGCTCGGCTACACGCTGGTCGCGGGTTTCGCCGTGCCCGCGCAGCGCACCTTCTGGATGGTGACGATGGTCGCGCTCGCGCTCTGGTCCGGGCGCGTCGCGGCGCCCGCGCGCGTGCTCGCGCTCGCGCTCGCCGTGGTGCTCGCGCTCGATCCCTGGGCCGCGCTCGCGCCCGGATTCTGGCTGTCCTTTGGCGCCGTTGCCCTAATTTTCTATATTTCAGAAAACAGTCAAAACCCCGTCACGCAGTGGCTGCGTGTTCAATGGGCGATCACCGTCGGCCTCGCTCCCGCGGCGCTGTTCCTGTTCTCGCAGTTCTCGGTGATCGGCCCGCTCGCCAACGCGGTGGCGATCCCGGCGGTGTCGGCGGTGGTGACGCCGCTCGCGCTGCTCGCGGCGCTGATCCCCTGGGACGGCCTGCTCGAGCTCGCCGCCTGGCTCACCGCCTGGCTGCTGCAGTTCCTCGAGTGGTGCGCCTCGCTGCCCGCCGCGGTCTGGCAGCAGCACGCGCCGCCGCTCTGGGCGATGCTGCTCGCGCTCGCGGGCGTCGCCTGGCTGCTCGCGCCGCGCGGCCTACCATGGCGCGCCGCGGGCTGCGCGCTGATGCTGCCCGCGGTCGCGCTGCCGCCGCCGGCGCCCGAGCCGGGCGAAGCCTGGATCACCACGCTCGACGTAGGGCAGGGCCTCGCGGTCCTCGTGCGCACCGCCAACCGCGCGCTGCTCTACGACGCCGGCCCGGCGTTCGGCGCGGACGCCGACAGCGGCGAGCGCATCATCGCGCCCTACCTGCGCGCGGCCGGCGTCGCGCGCCTGGATGCGCTGATCGTCACGCACGACGACAACGACCATGCGGGCGGCGCCATCGCCGTGATCGAGAACTTCGAGGTCGACGCGCTGCTCAGCTCTCTGCCCGCGACGCACCCGCTGCTCGGCGCCGCGCCGGCACCTCGCCGCTGCGCGGCGGGCGAGGCCTGGGAATGGGACGGCGTGCGCTTCGCGATCCTGCACCCGGCGACGGCGGGCGCAAGCGCGAAAAAGAGCAATGACCTGAGCTGCGTGCTGAAGGTGAGCGCGGGCGGGCGCTCGATGCTGCTGACCGCGGACATCGAGCGCAGATCGGAGGCGGAGCTCCTGGAACGCGGCGCCGCCGCGCTCCGAGCGGACGTCCTGCTCGTGCCGCACCACGGCAGCCGCACTTCGTCCACTCCCGAGTTCCTCGCTGCGGTGGGCGCCCGCGCGTCGGTGATCCCGGTGGGCTATCGCAACCGGTTCGGCCATCCGAGCGCAGAGGTCGCCGCGCGCCTGCCCGCGCCGCTCTGGCGCACCGACCGGGAGGGGGCGGTGACCGTGCGCCTGCCCGCGCTCGAGGTGCAGGGCGAGCGGCGGCGCCGGCGGCGCTACTGGCACGACGCGCCGTCCTAGGGACATAATGGCCGCGCGGATTTCCCGCACCACCACTGGAAGGAGGGCGCATCATGGCAAAGAACGGCGGCAATGCTGTCTATCGCGTCACCGACGTGATCGGCACCAGCTCGGTATCCTGGGAAGATGCGGCGCGCGCCGCGGTGAAAACGGCGTCGAAGTCGCTGCGCGACCTGCGCATCGCCGAAGTGACCAAGCTCGACGTCAAGGTGGAGAACGGCAAGGTGACGCAGTTCCGCACGCGCCTCTCGCTCTCGTTCAAGTACGGTTCCTGAGTTGAGCAGCGCGGCGCCGCGACAGAGTTACGTCCGGTGCGCGTCGCCGCGCGGGCTGCATCGCGTCGCCTATCGCGAGTGGGGCGACCCGAAGGACCCGCGCGTGCTCGTCTGCGTGCACGGCCTCACACGCTGCGCGCGCGATTTCGATGCCCTCGCGGCGGCGTTGTGCGACCGATACCGGGTGGTCTGCCCGGACGTGG
>DATKKT010000058.1:0-21641 GCA_035542795.1 Burkholderiales bacterium | reverse complement strand
GCGTCGGCCCGCCTCTCCCACTTGTGCTCGGGCGCGGACATTCGGAAAAGGATAGGGCGCGGTGCGACCGCGCCCTATCGCAGCGTCGCGGGCCCGGCGCTACTTGCCGGCCGCGACCTTCTTCAGCTCCGCGTGGAACTCGTCGAGGATCGCCTTGGCGTTCGGCACCTTCGCGCTCGCTTTCTTGATCCAGTCCTCGATGATCGGGCCCGAGGCCTTCTTCGCTTCGGCGATCATCTCGGGGCTCGCCTGCACGATGTTCGCGCCGGCCGCCTTGAGGGCGTCCAGACCGATCTTGTCCGCGCGGTCCCAGGACTGCCCGTTGGAGCGCGCGGCGGCCTCGCCGCTCATCTTCTCGATGATGTCCTGGTCCTGCTTGGACAGCTTGTTCCACTTGTCCTCGTTCATGAAGAAGCCGAACGCGGAGCTGTACAGGCCGCCCGGGAACACCGTCGCCTGCCCGATCACCTTGTCGAGCTTGAACGACACGATCGACTCGAACGGGAAGAACACGCCGTCGGCGACGCCGGAGTTGAGCAGCTCGTAGGACTCGGGCGCGGGCTTGACGAAGGCAGAGGCGCCGAGCGCGTTGGCCACGGCTTCCGCGATGCCGCCGCCGGTGCGGATCTTCTGGCCCTTGAACTGCGCCAGCGTCTTGAACGGCTTCTTGGTGAACATCTGGCCCGGGCCGTGCGTCCACACCGCCATCAGCTTCACGCCCTTGTACTCGCCGACCTTCTGGAAGTACTTCCAGTGGATGCGCGAGTAGGCGACCGAGTTGATTTCGGCGGTGGCGCCCGCGCCCGGCAGCTCTGCCATCAGCGGCAGGATGTGGCGCGCCGGCGTGTAGCTCGCCGTCACGTAGGAAAAATCCACCAGGCCGTCGCGCACCGCGTCGAAGGTTCCCGGCGGCGCCGCGGGCGCCTTGGGCAGCTCCTGCGTCCTGATGCGCCCGCCGGTCGCCTTCTCGAGCTCGGCGGCCCAGTTGCGCTGCCAGACGCTCAAGTGGTGAGTCGGCGGCACCCAGGTCGAGTAGGTAAGCGTGGTCTGCGCCAGCGCCGATGCGCAGGGCGCCGCGAGCGCCGTGCCGAGGGCGGCAGCCAGCGCGGTTTTCCGTAGGCTGATCATGAACTCCTCCTTTGAATGCCTAGTGTAGCAGCGCCTCCGCCATCTCGCGCAGCTTGCCCTTCTGGATCTTGGTGGCGTTCGCGCCCGGGGTCACGGGGAAGGCGTCGATCGGGAACACTCGGCGCGGCACCTTGTAGCGGGCGAGCTGCGCGGTCACGAACGCGATCACGGCCGTCTCGTCGAGCGTCGCGCCGGGATGCAGCACGACGAAGGCGATCGGCACGAGGCCCTCGGCGCGCGGCACGCCGACGACCTGGCAGGCGGCGATGCCGGGCGCCTCCTGCACCACGGATTCGATCTCGGCCGGGCTGACGAGGAATCCGCCGAGGCGCAGCGCGTCGCCCATGCGCGCGAGGTACACGAAGCGGCCGTCGGCGAGCGTGCTGCCCAAGTCGCCCGAGCGGTAATAGCCGTCCGCGGTGAACGCCGCGCGCGTGGCCTCGGCGTCGCCGTGGTAGGCCACCATGCGGCTGCCGGGCGCGAGGAACTCGAGCTCGCCCTGGGCGCCGTGCGGCAGCAGCTCGCCCGATTCGGGGTCGCGCACTCGCGCGCGCGCTGCCGCGCTCACCGGCCGGCCGCCGCCCTGCATGCGGTCGGCGACCGGCGCATGCTCGTCCTGGCGCGAGAACAGCGCCTGGATCTCGCTCGCGCCGTACAGGCCCACCAGCTTCAGGCCCTTCGCGTCGGCGCGCTGCACGATGTCGCCCTGGGCCGGGCTGAAGGCTGCGTAGCCGAAGAAGCGCAGGCGCGAGACCTCCGCACCGCAATCGAGCAGCTGCGCACAAGCCTCGTCGGTGCCGATCGCGTGCGTGACGCGGTGCGGCACGAGTCCGGCCGCGGCCTGCTCCGGCTGCCAGGCCGGCGTCAGGACGAAAGGCCGGCCGGCCGCGATCGACGCCAGCGCGCCGCAGAAGCCGAAGACGCCGCACAGGGGCGGGGCGAGCAGCAGCGTGGATTCGGCGTCGATGGCGAATCCGCGCACCACGTCGAACGCATGGCTCAATACAGTGCGTTGATCGTGCAGCACAAATTTCGGCGCCTTGGTGGTGCCCGAGGTCGTGAAGAGGGCGCAGCCGGAGTGCGGCGCCGCGTCGATCGAGCGCAGGGGCGCGGCGGAGGCGAGCACCGCATACGAATGCGCGGGCTTGCCCAGCATCGCCGCGGGTGCCGGCTCGCCAGACTCGCCGTAGACGATCACGGCCTCCAGCGCCGCAAGCGCGCGCGGATCGCAGGCGGCGAGGATCCCGGCGAAGTCTATCCCCTTGAATTCCGGCCAGAACACGAGCACGCGCGCACGCGAGCGCTGCAGGATGTCGGCGAGCTCGTGGCTGCGGAAGCGCGTGTTCACCGAAACGGCGATCGCGCCGAGCTGCGCGCAGCCGAAGAACATCGCCAGCCAGGCGGGCAGGTTCGGCAGCCAGATCGCAACGCAGTCGCCCGCGCGCACGCCGAGCTTGCGCAAGCCTTGCGCGAGGCGCGCGCTCGCGTCGGCGAGTTCGCGATACGAAACCGGACGGCCGCGGTCGAGCATCGCGGGCGAAGCGCTGTTGAGGCGTTGCGCGAGCAGCGCGGGCAATGTGTCCGGAATCAATATGGAAAATTCAAAGCGGATTTGAAGTTGAGGAAAAAATTCTCGGTGTGAAGAAAAAGTTTGTTGCGGCGATTGTATTCGCGAAATGATGCCGATATGATGCTCGCTCGCTGCATTCGGGGAGAGAGAGGATGCCATCCGTCGTCACCAAGTCTGATCTCGTCCACGCCGCGGCGCGTGCCGGCAATCTCAGCAAGACGGCGGCCGGAGAAGCGGTCAACGCGGTGTTCGACGCGATCGTCACCAGCGTTGCGAAAGGCAACCGCGTCACCGTGGTCGGCTTCGGCACGTTCCTGCCGCGCAAGCGCAAGGCTAGGAGCGGGCGCAGTCCGACCAACGGCAAGGAGATCAAGATCAACGCCAAGACCGTGCCCGCGTTCGCGGCCGGGCAGGGCTTCAAGGACGCCGTCAGCGACCGCTAAGCAAATCGGGGTCAGAGCCCGATTTCTGGATCATCGAAATTGCTCGAAATCGGGCTCTGACCCCGATTTGCTCCAAGGGCTGTGAGGTTCCCCTCACAGCCCTTTGTTTTTGCGGGCGTTGCAAAGCACAAACCGATTGGGGCAGAATGCCGCGGGACGACACTTCGGCCCATGGACCGCCCTCTCATCCTCTCGCTGGACAACCACGGCGTGCCGCATCGCTGGATCAGCTGGCAGCAGGCCTGCTTCTACTACGCGAAGAACCTGGTCGCCTGGACGCTGGGCGAGGAGACCTTCACGTTCCGCGGCGGCACCTCGCGGCTGACGGGCGAGCGCTCGAGCATCACCGCGCATTCGATCGTCGCCATCAAGGGCAAGGCGCTCGCCGCGCGCGGCTTCAACCAGGTGCCGCCGCTGAACAACCGCGAGCTGTTCCGCCGCGACCGCCACATCTGCGCCTACTGCGGCGGCGAGTTCAGCTTCTTCCGCCTCACGCGCGACCACATCCGGCCGCTGTCGCGCGGCGGCCGCGACACCTGGATGAACGTGGTGACCGCGTGCCGCCAGTGCAACGGCCAGAAGCGCAACCGCATGCCGGAAGAGGCCGGCATCGAGCTGCTGTACGCGCCCTACGTGCCGAACAAGGCCGAGTACCTGATCCTCACCAACCGCAGGATCCTCGCCGACCAGATGGAGTTCCTCAAGCAGCACGTGGCGGCGCACTCGCGGCTCGTCCTCGCCCCTGCCTGATTTCTGGCGCAACAGCGGCTACCACCTGCTCGCGCGGGATGCCGCCGGCCGCTTGGGCGTCACCGACGACTTCCTGCGCGCCTACTACCTGAGGCCGGAGGTCCACCCGGTCGAAGAATCCTGCGACGCGGAGCACGCGCTGCACGCCTCGCTCATGAAGGAACCCCGGCGCCCGGTGCCGGAGGAGGAAGTTGCGGCGCTTGCGGACGCCGACGCGCGGCACAACTACGAAGTATTGCTGCGCTTTCGCGACCGGCTGCTGAAGGCCGGCAGCCTCGAGGGCTGCTACATGAATCTGTTCAAGGGCGACGTGGACATTCCGCCCCTGTTCGTGCAGCAGATGGCGCACGTAGTGCTGCGCAACATCCTCGAAGGCTGCGACGACCCGCTGCGCCTGCGCGCGGCCGAGCTCTTCTTCCGCGAGCAGAAGGCGACCATCCAGGACGGCCACGTGCTGCTCGCCGACCTGGAGACGGTCGAGATGCACGCCTCGGGCTCGAAATACGGCAGCCTCGGCCGCCTGATCGTCGAGGCGCAGGGTGCCACCGCGACGGCGAACCTCGACGTGCTCGACCGGCAGAACGCCGCGCTGTACTGGGAGCGCGAGTCGCGCCACGACACCGTCATCAGCCTGACTTACGGCCGCGCCGCGCTGGACGCGTTCTGCAGGGTCATCGAAGCCTGGATCCGCCATTTCCGGGAGATCGAAGTCCGGGTCGAGGCGATCCGGCACATCGAGGAGCCGCGCTGGGCCTGGCACATCGGCCTGGATGCGGAAGCGACCGCGATCCTGAACGCGCTCTGGGCCGGCGAGGAAGTCGAGGCCGGGCGCATGCGGCGCATCCTCTCGCTGTTCCGCCTGGCGTTCGAAAACCCGGATGAGATGCGCCGCGACATCGCCGGGCGCTCGGTCTACCTGGCGCTGGCGGCGGACGAGGAGGGCGTGGTGAAGATGAAGCCGCAGAACCTGATTCTGAACCTGCCGCTCAGCGGGTCCGAGTGAAGCCCGATCGCAGGACGCCGGACAAGCCGGCGTATTGGGACCAGGCGAAACGGTCGCTGGCGCGCGGCGACCCGGTCATGGCGGCGATCATCCGCCGGCATCCGCGCGTGCACCTCGTGCCGCGCGGCGAGCCGTTCCACACGCTCGCGCGCGCCATCGTAGGCCAGCAGATCTCGGTGAAGGCCGCGCAGAGCGTTTGGAATCGTTTTTCTTCCCATGTGTCAATTGTTTCGCCCGGGGAAGTGCTCAAAGCAAGGACCAGGGACCTGAGGGCGTGCGGCTTATCCGAGCGCAAGTGCGAATACATCATCGATCTCGCGCAACGCTTCGCCGACGGACACGTGCACGTGCACAAGTGGCCGGCGATGAGCGACGAAGAAGTGATCGAGGACCTCACGCAGGTGCGCGGCATCGGCCGCTGGACCGCTGAGATGTTCCTGATGTTCAACCTGCTGCGGCCCGACGTGTTCCCGCTGGACGACCTCGGCCTGCAGAAGGGCCTGCGGCTCGCGTACCACGGCGGCCGGAAAATCTCGCTGCAGACGATGCGGCGCCGCGGCGAGACCCTGCGCCCGTGGCGCTCGGTGGCCACCTGGTACCTGTGGCGGTCGCTCGACCCGGTGCCGGTCGAATACTGATTTCGAAGGGGGCGTAAAATCGCCCCCCATGAAGACCGTGTTTCTCGACTTCGAGCAGCCGGTCGCCGAGCTGGAAGGGCGCATCGAGGAGCTGCGCTACGCGCACGAGGACTCGGCGGTCGACATTTCCGAGGAGATCCAGCGCCTCACCAAGAAGAGCCAGGCGCTGTCCAAGGAGATCTACGCCAAGCTCTCGCCCTGGCAGGTCGCGCAGGTGGCGCGCCACCCGCAGCGCCCCTACACGCTCGACTTCATCGGCATGATGTTCAGCGGCTTCGAGGAGCTGCACGGCGACCGCGCCGCCGGCGACGACGCCTCGATCGTCGGCGGCCTGGCGCGCTTCGAGGGCGAGGCCTGCGTGGTGATCGGCCACCAGAAGGGGCGCGACACGAAGGAGAAGATCCACCGCAACTTCGGCATGCCGCGGCCCGAAGGCTATCGCAAGGCGCTGCGGCTGATGAAGCTCGCGGAGAAGTTCGAGCTGCCGCTGTTCACGTTCGTCGACACGCCGGGCGCCTACCCGGGCATCGATGCCGAAGAGCGCAACCAGTCCGAGGCGATCGGCCGCAACCTGTACGCGATGGCGAGCCTGAAGACGCCGATCATCGTCACGGTGATCGGCGAGGGCGGCTCGGGCGGCGCGCTGGCGATCGCGGTGGGCGACACGGTGCTGATGCTGCAGTACGCGACCTACTCTGTGATTTCCCCCGAGGGCTGCGCCTCGATCCTCTGGAAGAGCGCCGACCAGGCGCCCGAGGCCGCGGAGACGCTCGGCATCACCGCCGGCCGCCTGAAGACGCTCGGCCTGGTCGACCGCGTGGTGCCCGAGCCGCCCGGCGGCGCGCACCGCGACCCGCAGGCGACCGCGGCCACGCTGAAGAAGGCGCTCGCCGAGGCGCTGCTCGAGCTGCTGGAGAGAAAGCCGAAGGAGCTGGTCGAGCAGCGCCTCGAGCGCATCATGGCCTATGGCCGCTTCAAGGAAGCCGCCGAACGTTGATCTCGCGGCGCTTGCCGCCCTGCGCGGCAAGCGCGTTGCGGTGGGATTGTCGGGCGGCCTCGATTCGGTCGTCCTGCTGCATCTGCTGCATGGCCTCGCGCCGCGATTGGGCTTTCGCCTTTCGGCGGTCCACGTCAATCATGGCCTGAGCGCCAACGCCGGCGAGTGGCAGAAGTTCTGCCAGGCCCTCTGTCTGGAACTGGATGTGCCGTTCAAGGCGCTCCGCGTCAGCGTGCGAAGGCGGGGCCACGGCCTCGAGGCGGCGGCGCGCGACGCGCGCCGCGCAGCTCTCGCCAGGGCGCCCGCGGATGCGATCGCACTCGCGCACCATCTCGACGACCAGGCCGAGACGGTGCTCTTCAACCTGCTGCGCGGCGCGGGGCGCGCGGGCGCGAGCGGCATGGCGCCGGTCGCGAAGCTCGGTCGCAAGACGCTGCTGCGGCCGCTGCTGGGCGTGCCGCGCAGCGCGATCCGCGCCTACGCCGCGCGCGAGCGCCTCGCCTGGATCGAGGACGAGTCGAACGCCGACGAGTCGCTCACGCGCAACTTCCTGCGCCGCCGCGTAGGCCCGCTGCTGGAGACGCGCTTTCCGCGCTGGCGCGAGAGCCTGGCGCGCGCCGCGCGCCACTTCGCGGCCGCCGAGCTGGACGCGCAAAGCCTGCTGCGCGCCTATCTGAAGGGCAAGGGACTGCGCGCGCCGAGCGAGGCGAAGCTGCTCGAAATGCTCAAGCAGATGGGCGCCGGCCGCGGCGCCATCGAGCACGATGGCATGGCTCTCCGCCTCTACAGGAAAAGAATGTATCTCGAAGGAAGCGAGAACATTCAGGGTTTCGAATCCCGGGCCTGGAACGGAGAGGCGAAGCTCGAGCTCGCGGGCGGGGAGCTGCGCTTTCGCAAGGTGCGCGGCAGCGGCATTGACCCGCGCCTGGTGGAGCGCGGCGGATTCGAAGTGCGCCGGCGCTCGGGTGGCGAGCGCCTGCAGCCGGACCCGGCGCGTCCCCGGCGCACGCTGAAGAACCTGTTCCAGGAAGCGGGCATCCCGCCGTGGCAGCGCGAGCGGCTGCCGCTGCTGTACTGCGGCGCGGACCTGGTGTGGGTGCCGGGCATCGGCGTGGACGCGAAGTACGCCAGCCGCGGGCGCGCGGCCGGGATCCTGCCGGAGTGGAGCGCCTAGAAAGCCGCCGAATGGAGCCCGAATCCCCCGCCGAGCTGCAGCGGCACGACGATGCGCTCGAGGCGCTCAACGGCTCGCTCGTGCTGGAGGAGAAGCTCGCGGCGATCCACGAGGCGCTCTACGCCCAGCTCGAGTTCGTGGACCGGATCTCGGTCGCCGCCTACGACCCGAAGACCGACCTGCTGAAGACCTTCCTCGCCAGCTCGCCGGGCAAGAACGACCTCGTGCGCTACGAATCTCCGCTCGCCGAATCGCCCTCGCTCGGCGAGATCGTCCGGACGCGGCGGCCGCGCGTGGTCCAGGACCTGGCGCTGTTCAGGAGCGGCCGTCACCTGCATACGCGCGTGATCTCGCAGGACGGCTTTCGCTCGAGCTACACGGTGCCGATGTGCCTCGACGGCGGGTTCTGGGGCTTCGTGTTCTTCAATTCGAGAACCGTCGGCCGCTTCGACGAGCCGGCGCTGCGCCTGCTCGACGTCCACGCGCATCTGATCTCCGCGATCGTCACCGCCGAGATGCTCGCCGTGCGCATCCTCGCCGCGGCGGTGAAGACCGCCCACGACATGGTGCACTTCCGCGATCCGGAGACCGGCGCGCATATGGACCGCATGGCGCGCTATTCGCGCCTGATCGCGCAGCATCTCGCGGGCGCCGGCGTCGCCGACCTCGACGACGCGGCGATCGAGCAGATCTTCGAGTTCGCGCCGCTGCACGATCTCGGCAAGCTGGCGGTGCCGGACCGCATCCTGCTCAAGGAGGGCAGGCTCACGGAGGCCGAGCGCGGCGAGATGAAGCTGCACACCACGCGCGGCCGCGAGATGGTGGACGCGATCGCGCGCAACTTCGGCCTGGAGCGCCTGGACGGCCTGGACCTGCTGCGGCACATCGCCGAATCGCACCACGAGACGCTGGACGGCAAGGGCTATCCGCAGGGACTGAAGCAGGGCGCCATCCCGCTCGAGGCGCGCATCGTCGCCGTCGCCGACGTGTTCGATGCGCTCACCAGCGCGCGCCCCTACAAGCCGTCATGGTCGATCGAGGAGGCGCTCGCCTGGCTGCGCAAGCTCGCGCGCACGAAATTCGACGCCGATTGCGTCGAGGCGCTCGCCTTCAACCTCGCCAAGGTGCGCGAAATCCAGGCGCGCTTCCACGACCCGGACGGACTGGGGCCGAAGGGCAGCTGAGTCTGCGCTAGCGCTTCTGCGTCTTGCGGCGTTGCGAGAAGGCCTCGCGCGCGGCGCGCGCCTCGGCGCTCGCGGCGGCGAGCTGGACCTGGTCGTGCGCCATGTGGCTCGCCGCGTGCGCGCCGATGCTGGCGTAGGCGTTCACCGATTCCTTCGTCATGCGCACCGAGTTGCGCGGCAGGGCGAGGACCTTTTTCGCGAGCGCGCGCGCTTCCGCCATCGCCTTGCCGGGCGGCGCGACGCAGTCGACGAGCGCCATCGCCTTCGCCTCGGCGGCCGGGATGCGCTCGCACAGGATCGCGAGGCGCTTGGCGCGCGCCGGACCCACCAGGTTGACCAGCCGCGGCAGCGTGCCCCAGGTGAGCGGGATGCCGAGCGCGATCTCCGGTAGCGAAACGAAGGCGTCCGCGGCGATCACGCGCCAGTCGAGCGCCGCTGCGAGCGCCAGGCCGCCGCCGATCGCGTAGCCCTCGATCGCAGCGATGGTGATCTGCGGCAGCTCCTCCCAGGCACGCGCCATGCGGTAGCCGAGCGAGGCGATCTCGCGCTGCTGGTCGAGCGGCAACCCGCCGTTGCCCCAGCGTCGCGCGTCGCGCAGGTCCGCGCCCGCGGAAAACCACTTTCCCGCGCCGCGCACGATCACCACGTCGAGCTCGCGCTTCGCACCCAGCTTTCCGGCGCAGGCGATCATCTCGCGCATCAGCTGCGCGGACATCGCGTTGCGCGCCTCCGCACGGTTCAGTGTAACGATCGCTACGGCGCCTTTGCTCTCGACTTTCAACGTGGCATACATGTGCGCAAGCCCTTGTTTTTACGTGAAACTGCGGTGCGGCATGCTATACTCGCCGATTATTCAACAGAAAGACATCGGGATCCCGGCATGGCCGTAGAACGCACCTTTTCCATCATCAAGCCCGACGCGGTGGCGAAAAACGTGATCGGACAGATTCTCGCGCGCTTCGAGGCCGCGGGGCTGAAGATCGTCGCCGCGCGCATGCTGCACCTGTCGCGCGCGCAGGCCGAGGGCTTCTACGCGGTGCACCGCGAGCGGCCGTTCTTCAAGGACCTGGTCGAGTTCATGATTTCCGGGCCGGTGCTGCTGCAGGTCCTGCAGGGCGAGAACGCGATCGCGCGGAACCGGGAGCTCATGGGCGCGACCGACCCGAAGAAGGCCGCCAAGGGCACGATCCGCGCCGATTTCGCGCAGTCGATCGACGCCAACGCGGTGCACGGCTCGGACGGGCCGGAAACCGCGCGCACCGAGATCGCCTACTTCTTCCCGGGCTGCGAGGTCTTCCCCCGCTAGGGCCATGGCCGCCGTGAACCTCCTCGGTCTCGACGCGCAGGGCATGGAGCGCTTCTTCGCCGGTCTCGGCGAGAAGCCGTTCCGCGCGCGCCAGGTCCTGAAGTGGATCCACCGGCGCGGCGCGGCCGAATTCGGCGCGATGACCGACATCGCGCGCGAGCTGCGCGCGAAGCTCGCAGCGGCTGCGGCGATCGAGCCGCCGGCGGTCGTGGGCGACAGCACCTCGGCCGACGGCACGCGCAAGTGGCTGCTCAAGGTCGACGGCGCCAACGCGGTGGAGGCCGTGTTCATCCCCGAGGAGGGGCGCGGCACGCTGTGCGTGTCGAGCCAGGCCGGCTGCACGCTGGACTGCGCGTTCTGCTCCACCGGCAAGCAGGGCTTCAACCGCAATCTCGGCGCCGCCGAGATCGTCGGCCAGCTCTGGGTCGCCAACCGCGCGCTCGGCGTGCATGGCCGCGCCGGCGCCGTGGGCGCGGGGAACCGCGAGATCAGCAACGTGGTTTTCATGGGCATGGGCGAGCCGATGTTGAACCTGGATGCCGTGATCCCGGCCGCGCGCCTGATGATCGACGAGAACGGCTACGGGCTGTCGCGGCGGCGCGTGACCGTCTCGACCTCGGGCGTGGTGCCCGGGATGGACCGGCTGGCCGCGGAATGCCCGGTCGCGCTCGCGGTCTCGCTGCACGCGCCCGACGACGCGCTGCGCGACCGCCTGGTGCCGATCAACCGCAAGTACCCGATCGGCGAGCTGCTGGCGGCCTGCAACCGGTACCTGGAGCGCGCGCCGCGCGATTTCATCACCTTCGAGTACGTCATGCTCGAGGGGGTCAACGATTCGGACGCGCAGGCGCAGGCGCTGCTCGGCATCGCCGCGAGAGTGCGCTGCAAGTTCAACCTCATTCCGTTCAACCCGTTCCCGGAGTCCGGGTTCAGGCGCTCGTCGCCCGAGCGCATCCGCCGCTTCGCCGAGATCCTGCAACGGGCCGGCATTACCGTCACCACGCGCAAGACGCGCGGCGACGGCATCGACGCGGCCTGCGGGCAGCTCGCCGGCGAGGTCGCCGATCGCACGCGGCGGAGCCGCACCATTCCGATCGAGGAGCTGCGCGCATGAAACCAGGCACGATCCTGCTTGCGGCCGCGGCCCTCGCCGCGCTGCTCACGGCCGGCTGCGCCAAGATGGGCGGGACCGGCGACGCCGCGAAGATCGAGCCGGTGACCCAGACCGGCGACTCGTCGGAGCCGCGCAATCGCGCCAAGATCCACACCGACCTCGCGTCGCTCTACTTCGCGCGCGGCAACATGGCGGTGGCGCTGGAAGAGCTGCGCACCGCCACCGCCGCCGACTCCGGCTACGCGCCCGCCTACGGCCTCTACGGGCTCGTCTACATGGAGCTGCGCGAGAACGCGCTCGCGAAGTCCAGCTTCGAGCATGCTCTGAGCCTCGCGCCGGGCGATCCGAACATCAATCACAACTACGGCCTGTTCCTCTGCTACACGGGGCGCGAGGACGAGTCGATCCAGTTCTTCATGAAGGCCGTGCAGAATCCGCTCTACCCGACGCCGTGGCGCTCGTACACGTCCGCCGGCAGCTGCTCGATGCGCAAGGGCAAGCTCAAGGAAGCCGAGGAGTTCTTCCAGCGCTCGCTGCAGCTGGAGCCGAACGAGCCGCTCACGCTGCTGCAGATGGGCCAGATCCGCTACAAGCAGGGCAACCTGGACGAGGCGCGCAAGTACGTCTCGCGCTTCAACAAGCTCGTCGAGCCGACCGCCGAGTCGCTCTGGCTCGCGCTGCGCGTGGAGCGCAAGGCGGGCGAGCGCATCGCCGAGAACAGCTACGCCGCCCAGCTGCGGCGCCGCTTCAGCGGCTCGCCCGAATTCCAGCTGCTGCAGCGCGGCGCGTATGACTGAGGGCTACGGCAACGCAGCCGGCGACGGCGTCGGCGACGAGCTTTCGCGCGCGCGCGCCGCGCTCGGCTTCAGCGTCGCCGACGTCGCGCAGCAGCTGAAATTCGCGCCGCGGCAGATCGAGGCGCTCGAGCAGGGGCGCTACGAGGAGCTGCCGGCCGGCACGTTCGCGCGCGGCATGGTGCGCGCCTACGCGCGCCTGCTGCGGCTGGACCCCGAGCCGCTGGTGCAGCGCATCGCCCGGCGCGTCGCGGTTCCCGACAACGCCGACGCCGTGGCCTCGGCGCGCCGGCCGATCCCGATCACCGACAGCGCACGGCGCACCAATCTCGTCTACGCGGCGCTCTCGCTCGCGCTCCTCGCGGTGATCGCGGGCGTGATGTTCGAATGGCGGCGCGAGCGCACGGACCCGGCGCGCCTGACCTTCGTGCCTGCGGCGGCGCAGGCGCCCGCGCCGAAGGAGCCGGCGCAGCTCGCCTCGAGCGCCGTGTCGGTGGGCGCGATGGCGATCGGGCCGGGCGGCGTCGCCGCGCCGGAAGCAGCCGCGGCGCCGGCGGTGCCCGCCGCGGACCCGGCGGCGACGCCGGCCGAGGGCGTGCGCCGCCTGCACCTCAAGTACGAGCGCGATTCCTGGGTCGAGATCCACGGCCGCGGCGACAAGCTGCTCACCTCGCGGCTCAACGCCGGGGGCACCGAGCAGGTCGTGGAGGGCCGGCCGCCGTTCTCGCTGGTGATCGGCAACGCGCAGCACGTGAGCCTCACCTACGACGACCAGCCGATCGACCTCGCACCGTACGTGAAGGTCGAGGTGGCGCGCTTCACGCTCGACTGAGCCCCGTCTTCCGATGCAGCGCAGGAACTCCACCCGGGTGATGGTCGGCAAGGTCGCGATCGGCGGCGGCGCGCCGATCGTCGTCCAGTCGATGACCAACACCGACACCGCGGACGCCGAGGCGACCGCGCGGCAGGCGTACGAGCTCTGGCGCGCGGGCTCGGAGCTCGTGCGCATCACGGTGAACACGCCCGAGGCGGCGGCGCAGGTGGCGCCGATCCGCGAGCGCCTGGACGCGATGGGCTGCGAGGTGCCGCTGGTGGGCGACTTCCACTACAACGGCCACAAGCTGCTCACGCAATTCCCGGACTGCGCGCGCGCGCTCGCCAAGTACCGCATCAATCCCGGCAACGTCGGCAAGGGCGCGAAGCGCGACGACCAGTTCGCGATGATGATCCGCGCGGCGATCGAGCACGGCAGGCCGGTGCGCATCGGCGTCAACTGGGGCAGCCTCGATCAGGAGCTGCTCGCGCGCATGATGGACGAGAACGCGCGCCGCGCCGCGCCGCTGGATGCCGACGCGGTGATGCGCGAGGCGCTCATCGTCTCCGCCGTGGAGTCCGCGGCGCTCGCCGAGAAGCTCGGCCTGCCGGCCGAGCGCATCGTCATTTCCTGCAAGGTGAGCGGCGTGCAGGATCTGATCGGGGTGTACCGCGAGCTCGCGCGGCGCTGCAGCCACGCGCTGCACCTGGGCCTCACCGAGGCCGGCATGGGCTCGAAGGGCATCGTCGCCTCGGCGGCGGCGATGGCGGTGCTGCTGCAGGAAGGCGTCGGCGACACGATCCGGGTCTCGCTCACGCCCGAGCCGAACGGCGACCGCACGCGCGAAGTCGTGGTCGCGCAGGAGCTGCTGCAGACGATGGGCCTGCGCAGCTTCACGCCGATGGTGGCGGCCTGCCCGGGCTGCGGCCGCACCACGAGCACGTTCTTCCAGGAGCTCGCGCAGCGCATCCAGTCCTACCTGCGCGCGCAGATGCCGCTCTGGAAGCAGCGCTACCCGGGCGTGGAGGAGATGAAGGTCGCGGTGATGGGCTGCGTGGTGAACGGCCCGGGCGAGTCCAAGCACGCCGACGTCGGCATCAGCCTGCCGGGCACCAACGAGTCGCCGGCGGCGCCCGTCTACGTCGACGGCCAGAAGACCGTGACGCTGAAGGGCGATCGCATCGCCGAGGAATTCCAGGCCATCGTGCAGAAGTACGTCGAGGACAACTACGCGCCCGGCGCGCGGCGCCGGCGGCCCAAGACCATCGGGATCAAGGCCGCGTGAGCAAGGTCAGGCCGGCACTCCTGCGGGGCTTCGACCAGGAATACCTGCCCCGGGAGCAGCTCCAGTTCAACGCCCTGGTCGACCTCATCCGGCGCAACTTCGAGCTGTTCGGCTTCCTGCCGCTCGAGACGCCCTCGGCCGAGCGCGAGGAGGTGCTCACCTCCAAGAGCGGCATCGAAAAGGAGATCTACGCCATCACGCGCCTCGCCGCCGACCCGGGCGAAGAGGTTGTGACCAAGGGCGCGATGCGCTTCGACCTCACGGTGCCGCTGGCGCGCTACGTGGCCATGCGCGAGCGCGAGCTCGCCTTCCCGTTCCGGCGCTACCAGATCCAGCGCGTCTGGCGCGGCGAAACGCCGCAGGCGCGCAAGGGCCGCTTCCGCGAGTTCTACCAGTGCGACATCGACATCGTCGGCCGCGAAAAGCTCAGCTACCTCGCCGAAGCCGAGATCCCGAGCGTCATCTACAGCATTTTCCGCGAGATGCGGATCGGCGCATTCCGCATCCGCATCAACAATCGCAAGGTGCTGCGCGGGCTGATCGCGCGGTTCGGCGTCGCCGAGGAAAAGGCGGCGGCGGTGCTGCGCACGCTCGACAAGATCGACAAGGAGGAGGCCGCGCGGCTCCTCGACGACCTCGCGCGGGAGGGCGTAGGGACCGCGACGGCGAAGGAGCTGTACACGCTGATGTCGGGAAAGCGGTCCACGGACGAGACGCTGCAGCTGCTCGCCGGGCTGGCGCCCGGCAATCCGGTGCTGGCGGCCGGCCTGGAGGAGTCGCGCCGCATCGTGGGCGCGATTCGCGATTTCGGCGTGCCCGACAGCGCTTTTGCGATGGACCTGGGCATCGTGCGCGGACTCGACTACTACACCGGCACGATCTACGAAACGACGCTCGTCGACTACCCCGACGTCGGCAGCATCTGCTCCGGCGGCCGCTACGACGACCTCGCGGGCTACTTCACCGACACGAAGCTGCCGGGGGTCGGCATCTCCATCGGCCTGACGCGCCTGTTCGCCAAGCTGCGGGAGGCCGGCCTGCTGCAACCGCCGCCGCGGACGCCGGCCGAGGTGCTGATCGTGACCATGGAAGGCCAGGAGTTCCGGCGCTACCTGGAGATGGCGCGCGCGCTGCGCGGCGCGGGCGTCAACACCGAGATCTATCTGGAGCCTGCTAAGCTCAAGAAGCAGCTCGAGTACGCCGAGAAGAAGGGCTTCCGGGTGGCGCTGATCGCGGGCGAGGCCGAGTTCGCCGCCGGCAAAGTGCAGCTCAAGAACATGGCGACGCGCACGGCGGCCGACTGCGCGGCAGGCGATCTGGTCGAGGCCGTGAAGCGACTGTTGCGATAACTACTGGACGCGAAGATTCCCTGATGGCATACGATCTGGAAGAGCAGGAGCAGCTCGCACAGTTGAGGGGCTGGTGGAAGGACAACGGCACGACGATCGCCGCGGTGCTGCTCGCCGTCGCGGTCGGGGCGGCGGGCTGGCAGGGCTGGCGCTACTGGCAGGCAAAGCAGGCGAGCGAGGCTGCCGCGCTCTACGACGGCCTGGTGAAGGCGATGCAGGCGGGCGATGCCAAGGCGCTGCGCGATTCCGGCGGCACGCTCGTAGAGTCCTACCCGCGCACGCTGTACGCGAGCATGGGCGCGCTCGCCGCAGCGCGCTTTCACTTCGAGCGCGGCGAGCTGAAGGACGCGCGCGCGCAGCTGCAGTGGGTGACCGAGCGCTCGCCCTCGGAGGAGCTCAGGGACGTCGCGCGGCTGCGCCTGGCGGGCGTGCTGCTGGACGACAAGGCCTACGACGAGGCGCTCGCGCTGCTCGGCGCCAAGCATGCCGAGGCGATGGCCGCGCAGTACGCTGCGCTCAAGGGCGACGTGCTGGTGGCGAAGAAGCAGCCCGCCGAGGCGAAGGCCGCCTACCGGCTCGCGATCGAGAAGGCCGGCGAGCGCGAGGCGGCGCTGCGCGCGAGCGTGCAGCTGCGCCTGGACGCGCTCGGGGGCTGAGCATGCGCTGCCCGCGTCTCGCGGCCGCGGCCGCGCTCGCGGTCGGGCTCGCCGCGTGCTCGAGCCTGCCCGACGTGAGCCTGAACCCGGTGGACTGGTTCAGCGGCGGCCCGACGGGACCGAAGCCCGCGGAGCTGCCCGCGCTCACCAATCCGCAGGGCGTGAAGACGCTCTGGACCTCGAGCATCGGCGCGGCCGAGGCCTTCGTGTTCACGCCGGCGCTCTCCGGCGACGGCGTCTACGTCGCCTCGCGCGCGGGCACGGTCGCGCGCCTGGATGCCGCCACCGGCCAGGCGAAATGGCGCGTGTCGGTCGGCAAGCGCCTGTCGGGCGGCGTGGGCAGCGACGGCGCGCTCGCGGTGGTCGCGACCGACGAAGGCGAGGTGTACGCGCTCGACGCGCAGACGGGCGCGGTGCGCTGGCGCGCGCGCGTCTCCAGCGAGGTGCTGGCCGCGCCCAAGTTCACCGACGAGCTGGTGCTCGTGCGCAGCGCCGACAGCCGGATCTTCGCGTTCAACGCCACCGACGGCAAGCGCCGCTGGGTCTACCAGCGCGCCGCGGCCTCGCTCATCGTGCGCTCGCCCGTGGGCCTGAGCGTAGGGCAGGGCTCGGTCTACGCCGGCTTCTCGGGCGGCAAGCTTGCGGCGATCTCGCTCGCCAACGGCAGCCTGCGCTGGGAGGCGACCGTGGCGCTGCCCAAGGGCGCCACGGAGCTCGAGCGCGTCACCGACATCGTCGGCGAGCCGGCGGTGCTCGGCCGCGAAGTCTGCGCCGCCGCCTATCAGGGGCGCGTCGCCTGCTACGACGCCGCCAAGGGCAGCCAGGTCTGGTCGCGAGAGATGTCGACGCTCACCGGGGTCAGCTTCGACGCGCGCTACGCGTTCGTCGCCGACGACAAGGGCGCCGTGCACGCGCTCGACCGCAACAACGGCCGCAGCATCTGGAAGCAGGATCGCCTGGCCAACCGCCAGCTCTCGCTGCCGCTGCCGCTCGGCACCGAGGTGGCGGCCGGCGACCTGCAGGGCTTCGTGCACTTCATGGCGCGCGAGTCCGGCGCGTTCGTCGCGCGCGCGGCGACCGACGGCAGCGCGATCCGCGCGGCGCCGCTGCGCCTGCCGGTCGGGCTCCTCGTGCAGACGCAGGCGGGCGGGCTTTACGCGCTGACCCTGAACTGACGCCGCCGCCATGAAGCCGACTGAAGGACCGGCATGAAGCCGGTGATCGCGCTGGTGGGCCGGCCAAACGTCGGCAAGAGCACGCTGTTCAACCGCCTCACGCGCCGGCGCGACGCGATCGTGGTCGACGTGCCGGGCGTGACGCGCGACCGGCACTATGGCGACGGGCGCCTAGGCGACCGTCCCTATGTAGTCATCGACACCGGCGGCCTGGAGCCCGACGTGCCGAAGGACATCTACGCGGACATGGCGCGCCAGACCGAGCAGGCGATCGTCGAGGCGGACGCGGTGATCCTCGTCACCGACGCGCGCGCCGGCCTCACGCCGGGCGACCGCCTGATCGCCGAGCGGCTGCGCCGCCTGAAGGAGCGCGTCTGGATCGCGGTCAACAAGGCCGAGGGCCTCGATGCGGAGACCGCGGTCGCGGAATTCCACGAGCTTGGCCTGGGCGCGCCGGTGGCGATCTCCGCCTCGCACGGCGCGGGCGTGAGCGCGCTCATCGACGCCGTCCTTCAGCCCTTTCCTGATCAGAAATCTTCTGAAGAAAGCGACGAAAAACATCCACGCGTCGCTTTCGTTGGCCGGCCCAACGTCGGCAAGTCCACGCTCGTGAACGCGCTGGTCGGCGAGGAGCGCGTGATCGCGCACGGCGAGCCCGGCACGACGCGCGACGCGATCGAGGTGCCGTTCGAGCGCGGCGGGCGCAGATACACGCTGGTCGACACCGCGGGGCTGCGCAAGCGCGGCAAGTCGCACGGCGCCGTGGTCGAGAAGTTCTCCATCGTCAAGACGCTGCAGGCGGTCGAGGCGGCCAACGTCGCGGTGCTGGTGCTCGACGCGGTCGAGGGCATCTCCGACCAGGACGCGCATGTCGCCGGCTACATCCTCGAGCGCGGCCGCGCGGTGGTGGTCGCGGTCAACAAATGGGTCGCGGCCGACAAGAGCGCCCGCGATCGCATCAAGGCCGAGCTGGGCTACAAGGCCGGGTTCCTGTCGTTCGCGCCGACGCTGTTCATCTCGGCGAAGTCCGGCAAGGGCGTGAACGAAGTGCTGCGTGCGGTGGACGGCGCCTATGCCGCGGCGATGGCCAAGCTGCCCACGCCCAAGCTCACGCGCGCGCTGATCGCGGCGGTCGAGCGGCAGGCGCCGCCGCACCGGCGCGGCTACGCGCGCCCGAAGATGCGCTACGCGCACCAGGGCGGCTCGAACCCGCCGCGCATCATCATTCACGGCAATGCGCTGCAGCACGTCACCGAGGCCTACAAGCGCTACCTCGAAGGCTGGTTTCGCGACGCTTTCAAGCTGCAGGGCACGCCGCTGCGCATCGAGCTGCGCACCGGGCGCAATCCCTACCGCGAGGACGACCGCGGGGCGCGCAAGCGGCGCCGCTAGGCAGCGGCGAGCAGCGGCGCGGGGTGCGCGGGTGCCGTTGCGGCGGATCCGGTGCCGAGCACGCCGGGCGCGAGGGCCTCGGCGGCGAGCGCGCCCGAGATCATCACCGCCTCCACTCCGGCGCCGTGCGTGATCGCGCCGGCGAACAGCAGACCGGGGATCGGGCTCTTCGCCGTGACCGGGCGCAGCCCGCCGCTGCAGCCGTAGATCGAGCCCGCGCTCGACCAGTCGTAGCGCAGGAAGGTCGCCGGGCTCGCATCGGCGCGGTAGACGATGCGCGCGGAGAGGCCAGGCAACGCCTGCTCCGCGGCGCGGATCAGGGCGTCGCCCGCAACTTTCTTGCGCGCCAGGTAGGCCGGCGCGCGCCGCAGCGGGTCCGTGCCCCGGGGATCGACGTCGCCGAGCCAGGCGCGCGCTTCGTCGTGGGGGAGCAGCCGCATGATTTCCACCGTGCTGTAGCCAGCGGGCGCGGCCGAGGGGTCCACCAGCGACGGAATCACGATGCCCGCGGCGCCCCGGTCGCCGTGCACGTGAATGATCGGCCGGACCTCCTCGAATCCGCCGCGCACGCCCAGGTAGACCGCGAGCGCCGAGCAGGCCGGCCGCATGGCGGCGACATTCTCGCGAAACTCCTTCGGCCAGAGCGAGGGATCGACCAGGCGGCTCGTGGCGGCGAGAAAGTCGGCGTTCATGACGACGGCGGGGGCGCGCAACGTTTCGCCGCGCGCCAGGCGCACGCCGCTGGCACGGCCGCCGGCGACGAGCACGCGGTCGACGGCGGTCTTCAGGCACACGCTGCCGCCGCGCGCCTCGATCGCCTCGACGAGCGCGTCGGCGAGCCGGCCCGATCCCCCGCGGGGATAGAAGCCGCCGTGCAGGTAGTAGCCGAACAGCGGCACCATCGCCGCCACGGTCGCCTCGCCGGGCGCATCGGTCACGTAGCCGGCGAGCGCGGCGATCGCCCGGCGCGCCGCAGGGTCGGCGACGCGCTCGCACAGGAAATCGTCGAAGCGGCGCGGCATCCACTGCACCGCGAGCGGGTGGCGGCGCGCGAACGCGAGCATGCCCGCGACGGTGCGCGGCGCACCCGGCACGCCGCTGCGGCCGGGCGCCTCCGAGTACATTGCCGCGTGGATCGTTCGAATGTCGGCCATCGCGTGCAGCACGCCTTCGCGGTCCTTCGGAAAGCGCACCGCGAGCGCCTCGACATAGGCGTCCCAGCCGCGCGGCACGTCGAAGCTCGTGCCGTCGAGCACATGGCGGTGATCCATGCGCCGCCAGTCGACGCGCTCGAGGATGCCGAGCCGGCGCAGCAGCCCGTGCACCGGCGCGCCTTCCCAGACGCCGGAGACGTCGTGGACGCCGGAATCGAAGCGGAACACCGGCCGCGCGTCGCCATCCCGTCCCTTGCGCAGCCAGGTGTGGGCGAAGCCGCCCGCGACGACGTGCTGCTCGAGCACCGTCACGCGCAGCCCGGCCTCAGCGAGCAGCGCGGCGGCGGTCAGGCCGCCCAGTCCCGCGCCAACGACGAGCGCGTCCGCGCCGCGCGATGGGCGCGCCGGAGGCATCCAGCGATAGGGCTCGGCGTCCGCGATGCGGCGGGCGAGCGCGCGGCGCACGAGCAGCGCGGGCAGGGCGACGGATAGCAGGCCGGCGACCACGAGCGGCGCCCAGAGCGCGGCCGCGGGCGCGGCGGCGTAGCGCGCGCCCGCAAGGTACAGGAAGACGACGGCCCACAGGCCGGACATCAGCGCGTTGATGCGCAGGAACAGCGGATCGCGGCGCATGCCCGACCATTGCGACGCCGAGAACAGCATCGTCCAGGGGCGGCCGAACGCGACGCTCGCGGCCATGGCGATCCCGAGCAGCAGCTGCGAGGCGGCGACCGCCACCGCGGCAGTGCGGGCGTCGGCAAACAGCCAGGGAGCGCCGAACCAGAACGCGGCCAGCGGAAGAAAGGCGAGTTTGACAAGCAGAACGGTTTTCATGGCTCGCCTCAGGAGGAAAGCGCGCGCAGCAGGTTGGTCCAGAGCATGACTAGGACAACGTTGCTCGCGGCGAACGCGGCCAGGCGGTGGCGCACACGGTTGTAGGTGAGGTGGATTGCGCTTTGGACCAGGCGCAGCGCCACGTAGCTCCAGGCAAGCCCGGCGCGGAAGCGCCGCACGGGGATCAGCAGCAGCACGGCCAAGGTCAGCACCGCCAGCGCCGCCATGGGAAACACGATGCTCGCCCGATCCAGCATGCCCGCCTCCGCTCAATGTTGACAAGAGCAACATCAATCTACTAAGCTATGTAGACAATGTCAACATCGGCGCATTCGAAGCGCGGCTATCACCACGGCGACCTGCCGGCGGCGCTGCTGCGCGCGGCCGGGAAATTTCTTGAAAAAGAAGGCGTTGAGGCCCTCAGCCTGCGCGCGCTGACGCGCCGCACCGGAGTGTCACACGCGGCGCCGTACCGCCATTTCCGCGACCGCGAGAGCCTGCTCGCCGCGCTCGCCGCCGAGGGCTTCGCGATGCTCGGGCGCGCGCAGCGCGAGGCCGCCGCCGCGGGCGGCCTGCGCGCCATGGGCGAGGCCTACGTGCGCTTTGCGCTCGAGCATCCGCAGCGCTTCCGCCTCATGTTCGGCGGGCAATTGAAGATCGCGCGGCACCCGGCGCTGCGCGAGGTCGCGACGCAGACCTTCGAGGGGCTCTCGGGCGCGCTCGCCGCGCGCGTGGGCGACGCCCCGGGTGCGCGGGACGCCTCGATCGCGGCCTGGGCGCTGGTGCACGGCCTCTCGCAGTTGCTGCTCGGCGATCGCATCGCGCCGGGCGCGCGCCAGGGCCGCGGCCAGGATCAGTTCATCCGCGACGTGCTGGGCACG
>DATKKT010000057.1:0-7113 GCA_035542795.1 Burkholderiales bacterium | reverse complement strand
AGAGCGGCGCCGGCGACAGGTAGATCATCCCCTCGCGGTAACGCCACAGCTTGTGCAGGAATTCGAACAGCGGCAGCGGCTTGGAGGGCGGGTTCTCCGGCAGCGGCCGCAGGATGCCCTTCGGCCGGCCCGTGGTGCCCGAGGAGTACAGCATCGGCGTGCCCAGGCTTTCGTCCGCGATCGGCGTGGCGGGGAAGCGCCCGACGGCGCCTTCGAAGCCGGCGAAAAGGCCATCCCTATCCTCATCGCCTCCGCCGACCACCAGGCACAGCTTCACCTTCGGGCACTGCTTCAGCGCCTGCGCCGCGACGTCGCGCTTCTCCCGCGACGTGACGAGCACTTGCGACTCGCTGTTGTTCAGGATGTAGGCCAGCTCGTCCGGCGTCAGGTAGGAATTGACGCAGGTGTAGTAAAGCCCGGAGCGTTCGCCCGCGCCGCAGCACTCCAGGTAGCGGCTGTTGTTCTCCATGAAGATCGCGTAGTGGTCGAGGCGCTTGAGGCCCTGCGAGCGCAGCAGGTGCGCGAGGCGGTTGGTGCGCCGGTCGAACTCCGCGTAGCTCACCGACTCGCCCGAGCCGGCCATGATGAAAGCGGGAACGCTCGCGCGCTCCACTGCGTATTTGCCCGCGTACATGACTCCTCCCGCCGGCGAGCATACACCGCGCGGCGGGCGCCGGCGGCGCGCTAGCGAAGCTCCTTCTTCGACTCGTCCTTCAGCCAGGCGACGAAATCGGCCACCTCGGGCCGGCCTTCGGAGTGCTTCGAGACCACGGCGTAATAGGCGCGCGCGGGGTCGGAGGAGCGCTTGAACGGCGCGACGAGCTCGCCCGAAGTCATCGCCTCGCGTACCAGCGGGCTGCGCCCGAGCGCGACGCCGTGCCCGGCGATCGCCGCGGGGATGATCTGCTCGTAGCCCGAGAACACGAGGCTGCCCGCGGGCCGCAGGTCCGCGAGGCGCTCGATCTCCAGCCAGGTCTTCCAGTGCAGCCACGGATGGCGGCCGTCCGGGTCGTCGTAGTGCAGCAGCACGTGGTGGCGCAGGTCCACGGGCTCGCGCAGCGGCCGGCTCTTGTTCGCGAGCAGCTTCGGGCTGCAGACCGGGAACATGCGCTCGCCGAACAGGCGCACCGCCCCGCTGCCGGCCATCTTCGCCGGGCCGTGGCGGATGGCGAGATCGATGCCGTCGCGCTCCAGGTCGAGCACGCGCGAATCGGCGCTGATGCGCACGTCGAGCTCCGGGTGCCGGCCCGTGAAGCCCGCCAGGCGCGGGATCAGCCACAGCGAGGCGAAGGACTGCGTGGTGGTGACCGCCAGAGTGCGCCGGCCGCGCGCGGCGCGCAGCCGGTCGGTCACCGCGCGCATCGTCGCGAGCGCCTGCGCCGCGGCCGCGTACAGCGTCTGGCCGGCCTCGGTGAGCACGAGCGCGCGATGGCGGCGCTCGAAGAGGCGCACGCCGAGCTGTTCCTCCAGCTCCTGGATCTGCCGGCTCACCGCCGACTGCGACAGGTACAGCTCCTCGCCCGCCTTGGTGAACGACAGCAGCCGCGCCGCCGCCTCGAAGCCCTTCAGCAGGTCCAGCGACGGCAGCCGGGGTTGCGGATTCGCATTCCTATTTTGCATGACAAGCCCGTGTTTTTACCGTTTGAGCCCCCAGAGACAAGGATGCAGCATGCGCATGTCAAACGCAAGGAGAACCGCGATGAACCGCTTCGTGACCGAAGAGCTGTACCGCATCCCCGACCTGCGCCTGCGCCTGGACCGCGCGGCGCGCCGCGAGCGCAACCGCGCCATCCGGGCGGCCTTCGCCCGGCTGCGCCGGCACCTCGTGCCGCATTTCGACTTCCATCCGGGCCACTGGATGGAGCGGCTGGGCTGAGCGCGCACGACTCGACGCCAAAGGAGAAGACGATGACGCTCGAACTGAATTCCGGAACCCTCCACCTCGCGCGCGGGCAGATGCTTCGCCTGCGCAACAGCATCGGCAGCCTGATCTGCGCGCGCGAAGGCACGCTGTGGATCACGGAAGACGGCAGCCGCAGAGACGTGGTGCTCGAGCCGGGCGCCTGCTTCCGCGTCGCCAGCCGCGGGCTCACCCTCGTGCAGGCCGTCGGCGATGCTCAAGTCGCTCTGGCGTAGCTTCGGCCGCGGCGCGGACGCGCGCGCGCTCGCGCGCTATTTCCGAGTCGAAGGCCTGCGCAGCGAGCTGGACGCGCTGCAGGCGTCGCGCGCCAGCGCGCAATCCAGATATGAAAGGCTGACCCATGCCACTCGTGCGCATCTCGCTGCTTAGAGGCAAGCCCGCGTCGTACCGGCGCAAGGTGGGCGATGCGATCCACCAGGCGCTCGTGGAGACGCTCGACGTGCCCGCCAAGGACCGCTTCCAGCTGATCACCGAGCACGACCCCGAGGACTACGTCTACGACCGCGAGTACCTCGGCATCGCGCGCAGCCGCGACCTGGTCATCATCCAGGCCACCATCAGCGCGGGCCGCTCGCTCCACCTGAAGCGCAGGCTCTACCGCGCGATCGCAGAGCGCCTGGCCGCCGCCGTGCAGCTTCGGCCGGAGGACGTGTTCGTAAATCTCGTCGAGGTGGCGAAGGAGAACTGGTCCTTCGGCAACGGCATCTCCTCGTATGCGATCGATGCGGCACCCGCAGAGACGGTCGCCGCTTGATTAAAATAGGCGCTCCCACAACGCGGAGCGCCCATGTTCAAGGAAGGACTGCTCAGAGGTAAGCGCATTCTGGTCACGGGCGGCGGCACGGGGCTGGGCAAGGAAATCGCCACCCGTTACCTTCAGCTCGGCGCCGAGATCTGGATCGCCGGGCGGCGCGGTGCAGTGCTGGAAGAGACTGCAGCGTCCCTCATGAAGTCCCATGGGGGAAAAGTGCAAACCCATGCCGTCGACATCCGCGACGCGCAGGCGGTGGACGCGATGGTGCAGCGCATCTGGGACGAGGCGGGGCCGTTGACGGGCCTGGTCAACAACGCCGCGGGCAACTTCATCAGCCCGACCAAGGACCTCACGCCGAACGGCTTCAACGCCATCGCCAACATCGTGTTCCACGGCTCGTTCTACGTGACGCACGCCGTAGGCAGGCGCTGGATCGCGGGCAAGCTGCCGGGCTCGGTGATCTCGATCCTCGTCACCTGGGTGCACACGGGCTCGCCCTACGTGGTGCCCTCGGCGATGTCCAAGGCCGGGCTGCACGTGATGACGAAATCGCTCGCCGTCGAATGGGGCAAGTACGGCATCCGCCTGAACGCGATCGCGCCCGGCCCCTTCCCCACCGAAGGCGCCTCCAAGCGCCTGCGGCCCGGCGGCAGCTTCGAGGACTCGAACGACCTGAATCCGATGCGCCGCGTGGGCAAGATGCCCGAGCTGCAGAACCTCGCGACCTTCCTGATGGCCGACGGCTGCGAATGGCTCACCGGCGAGACGATCGCCATCGACGGCGCGGGCTACCTCGCCAACGGCGCGGGCTTCACGGGGCTGGACAAGCTCAGCGACGCCGACTGGGAGAAGGCGCGCGCGATGATCAAGGCGCAGAACGAGAAAGACCGCGCCGGGCGCAGCGCTTGAGCGAGCATCGACAGAAGCCGCGTCCGGCGGCGACGCTGCTGCTGCTGCGCGAAGCGCAGGGCGCGCCGGAAGTGTTCATGCTCCAGCGCACCGCGAGCGCGGCGTTTCTGCCGGGAGCCTACGTGTTCCCGGGCGGGGCGCTGGACGCGGACGACGCGAGCGAGCGCGCCCTGCGCCGCGTGCTCGGCCTGGACGACGCGCAGGCGAGCGCGCGGCTCGGCCTCGCCGAGGGCGGCCTCGCCTACTGGGTGGCCGCCGCGCGCGAGTGCTTCGAGGAATCCGGAATTCTCCTGGCATTCGATCGCAAGGATCTTCCCGTGGACCCGGAGCGCGCGGACGCGCTGGGCGCGTTCCGCCAGGCGCTGAACGCCGGCAGCCTTCCGTTCAGCGAATTTCTGGAGAAGGAAGACCTCTACATCCCTGCGCAGGAGATCGCGTACTACAGCCACTGGATCACCGCGCCCGGGCGTCCGCGGCGCTTCTCTACGCGCTTCTTCGTCGCCTGCGCGCCCGCGGGCCAGCACGGCGCGCACGACCGCTCCGAGACCGTGCACAGCGTCTGGGTGAGCCCGCGCGAGGCGCTCGAGCGCGACCGGCGCAAGGAGATCGAGCTCATCTTTCCCACGCGCAGCACGCTCGCGGATCTCGCGGGCTTCCGCGTGCCGCGCGAGGCCTTCGAGCACGCGAAGGCGCTGGGCGACATCGAGGTGAACGCGGCCTGCTGGGCGCTCGACCACGAGGGCTCGCAGCGGCTGTTCCGCCGCGCCGACCCGCCCTACCACGAGATCCACTGGAGCGATCCGGAGGAGACCGGCACCACCTGCTTCGTGATCCAGCCGGACATCCCCAAGCGCCTGGATCGCTACGTGACGCGCATCACCGCGGCCAACCCCGGCATGATGACCGGGCCCGGCACCAACGCCTACCTGGTCGGCCGCAAGGACGAAGGCGGAGCGCTCGCGGTCATCGACCCGGGTCCTGCGATCGACGCGCACGTCGAAAAGATCCTCGCCGAGGGCGCCGGCCGCATCCGCTGGATCCTCACCACGCACACGCATGTCGACCATTCGCCCGCGGCGGCGCTGCTGAAGGCCGCGACCGGAGCGCCGGTGCTCGGCCTGCCGCGGCCGTCGCACGGCAACCAGGACCACAGCTACGCGCCGGACCGCGTGCTCGCCGACGGCGAGTGGCTCGAACTCGACGGCGTCCATCTGCGCGTGCTGCACACGCCGGGGCACGCGTCGAATCACCTCTGCTATCTGCTGGAAGAGACGCGCATGCTCTTCACCGGCGACCACGTGATGCAGGGCTCTACGGTGGTGATCAACCCGCCCGACGGCGACATGCGCGCCTACCTCACCTCGCTGGAGCGCCTGCTCGCGCAGGACGTCGCCATCTTCGCGCCGGGCCACGGCTACCTGCTCGGCGCGCCGCACAAGGAAGTCCGGCGCCTGATCGCGCACCGGCTCGCGCGCGAGGCGAAGGTCGCTGACGCGCTGCAGCGGCTCGGGCCGGCGACCCCGGAGGAGCTCGTCGCCGACGTCTACGACGACGTCTCGCCGCGCCTGCATCCGGTGGCGATGCGCTCGCTCGCCGCGCACCTGGACAAGCTGCTCGCCGAGGGACGCGTCCGGCGGGCCGCCGAACGCTATATACTTACCGCAGAGGAGCGCGCGACATGAGCAACGAGCCGACCATGAAGCTGGTGACCAACCTCGACCGCGCCGCGATCGAGGCAAAGCTGCGAGAGGTGGCCGCGGACGCGAACGCCGCTGGCCTCGGCGAACTCGCCAAGATGTTCGTCGGCATCGAGGGCATGCCCAAGGCGCACATCGAGCAGCGCGTCGGCAGCGCCACCAAATGGCTCGTCGACAAGCCGCAGCACATGAAGATCGCGGCGACGCTCGACCTCGTGGGGATGAACCTCAAGAACCTGAAGTAGTCGGCCCGGCGCCGGCGCGCCGCCGTCACCGCTCGTGTCGCGCACGTTCGATTTCGACCTGTTCACCGTCGGCGGCGGTTCCGGTGGCGTGCGCGCAAGCCGCGTGTCGGCGAACCTCGGCGCGCGCGTCGCGGTCGCCGAGTCCGGCCGCTTCGGCGGCACCTGCGTCAACGTCGGCTGCATCCCGAAGAAGCTGTTCTCCTACGCCGCGCACGTGCGCAGCGAGCTCGAGGACGCCGCCGATTTCGGCTGGAGCATCGCCGAGCCGAGCTTCGACTGGGCTCGACTGCTCGCCAACAAGGACCGCGAGATTGCGCGCCTGAACGGCGTCTACGAACGCGTGCTGGCGAACGCCGGCGTGACGATCTTGCGGGGACGGGCGACCGTCACAGGCCCGCACTCCATTTCCCTGGACGGAAAATCCTATACTGCGAGACACATTCTGATCGCCACGGGCTCCTGGCCGCAGAAGCCGGAGATCCCGGGCGCGGAGCTCGCCATCACCTCGAACGAGGCGTTTCATCTCGAGCGGCTGCCGAAGCGCGCGCTCGTGGTCGGCGGCGGCTACATCGCCGTAGAGTTCGCCTCCATCTTCCGCGGTCTGGGAGTGCAAACCACGCTCGCCTACCGCGGCGCACAATTGCTGCGCGGCTTCGACGCCGATCTGGGCTTGCGGCTTGGCGAGGAAATGGCGCGAAAGGGAGTCGCAATCGAGCTGAATTGCACCCCTGTCGCACTTTCCCGATGGCAGGGTTTGATCGAAGTCAATTTCAATAACGGGCGGAAGGGCACATTCGATCTCGTCATGTTCGCCACCGGGCGCAAGCCGAACACCGCGAACCTCGGCCTTGAGGCCGCGGGCGTGCAGCTCGCAGCCGACGGCGCGGTCGTCGTCGACGCCTTCTCGAAGAGCTCGGTGGATTCGATCCACGCCATCGGCGACGTCACCAACCGCCTCAACCTCACGCCGGTGGCGATCTCCGAGGGCATGGCGCTCGCGAAGACGCTGTTCGGCGGCACGCCGACGCCGGCGGACCACGAGAACGTGCCCACGGCGGTGTTCGCGCACCCGAATCTGGCCACCGTAGGGTTGTCGGAGGAGAAGGCGCGCGCGCGCTTCGGCACGGTGGAGGTCTACAAGGCCTCGTTCCGCGCGCTCAAGCACACGCTGGGCGCGAGCGAGGAGAAGATCTTCATGAAGCTCGTGGTCGACGCCGCGAGCCGGCGCGTGGTCGGCGCGCACATGATCGGTCCCGACGCGGGCGAGATCATCCAGGGCGTGGCGATCGCGGTGAAGCTGGGCGCCACCAAGGCGCAGTTCGACGCCACGATAGGCATCCATCCGACCGCGGCGGAGGAATTCGTCACCATGCGGGAGAAATCGGCGTAGGAGGCGCGTCATGTTCTTCGGCTCGCACATCGAGAAGAAGCTTGCCGAGCTGCAGTCTCGCGGCGAGCTGCCGCTGGCGGTGGAGCTCTGGAACGGCCACCGCTACGCGCCCGCCGGGCGGCCCGGCGTCACGCTGCGCGTCGCGCGCCACGAGCGACAGGTGCGGAATCTCGCCGTGCGGGAACACGTACTTCTCT
>DATKKT010000056.1:0-15839 GCA_035542795.1 Burkholderiales bacterium | reverse complement strand
CCTCCGACGCGCGCTTCATCTCGTTCGATCGCTCGGCCGACTCGCTTGCGCAAGCAAAAGCCAGGGCGGACGCCGCCGGGTTACGCAATGTCGAGTTCCGGGAGCTCGATCTGTTCCGGCTGCCATTCGAAGCGGCGTCCTTCGATCACGTATTCGTTTGCTTCGTGCTCGAGCATCTTCCGAACCCGGGCGAGGCGCTGCTCTTGCTGAAAAAGCTTCTCAAGCCGGGCGGCACGATTACGTTGTTTGAAGGCGATCATGGCCCTACGGTCTTCTATCCCCACAGCGAGGCGGCGCAAAAGGCGATCGCGTGCCAGGTGGAGCTCCAGCGTCGCGCCGGCGGCAACGCGAATATCGGGCGCGAGCTCTATCCGCTGCTGGTAAGAGCCGGCTTCGAAGATGTCGTGGTCGCTCCCCGCGTGGTCTACGTGGACTCGAGCCGACCGGATTTGGTCGAGGGCTTCACCAAGAGGACTTTTACCGCGATGATCGAAGGGGTGCGCGAGCAAGCGATCGCGGCCGGCATCATCGACGCCGCGACCTTCGACGCCGGCATCCGCGATCTCTATCGCACCGCCGAGCCCGACGGCGTCTTCTGCTACACCTTCTTCAAGGCCAAGGCCAGTCGCGGCGGATAGGTGCCGCTATCCCCGCCTCAGGCCGAGCACGCCGAGGAAGAAGCTGGAGAAGACGAGCTGCAGGCCGACGATCATCGCGGTCGCCGAGGGCGCGACGATGCGCAGCGTGGCGTAGGGGTCGAGGGCGCCGAAGCCCGCCAGGCGCCAGAGGCCGAGCGCGTAGGCGCCGCCGGCGAAGCCGGCGAGAAAGAGCAGCAGTCCGGCGACCGTGCTGAATTCGACGCTGAAGAGCGACGTGAGCCGTTGCACGCGCGTGTCCGGCGGCAGCAGCCGTGCGTTGATGGCGAATACCTTGGCGAGGATCGCGAAGGTCACGGCCTGGAAGCCGCAGACGATCGCCGCGGCGCTGAAGATGAGCGTGTTGACGTCGAGGCCTAGTCCGAACAGCACGCGCGGGCCCGGCAGCAGCCAGAGCATCGAGGCGAGGCCGGCCAGCATGAGCGCGGCGCCCGGGTAGAGGAACAGCCAGCGCGGGCTGAGCATCAAGAGGAACCTCAGGTGCCGCCAGCCGTCGCGGAACGAGCGCAGGTGCGGCGGCCGGCTGCGGCCGTCCGGCGAGAGCGTCGCGGGCACTTCGGCGATCTTCAGGCCGTCCACCGTGGCGCGCACCACCATCTCGCTCGCGAATTCCATGCCGTCGGTGGCGAGGCCCAGGCCGCGGATCGCCTCGGCGCGGAAGCCGCGCAGCCCGCAGTGGAAGTCGCCGACCGGGCTGCGGAAGAAGAGGCGCCCGATGCCCGTCAGCACCGGGTTGCCGAGGTAGCGGTGCAGCGGCGGCATGGCCTTCGGCGCGATGCCGCCGCGGAAGCGGTTGCCCATCACGAGATCGGCGCCGCCGCGCAGGGCCTCGAGGAATGGATCGAGCGCGCCGAAGTCGTAGCTGTCGTCGGCATCGCCCATGACGATGTAGCGCCCGCGCGCGGCCGCGATGCCCGCGCGCAGCGCGCTGCCGTAGCCCTTCCTCTGCTCGTGCACGACGCGCGCGCCGGCCTTCTCGGCGATCGCCTGCGAGCCGTCGCTGCTGCCGTTGTCGGCGACGAGCACCTCGCCCGAGACGCCGCTGCGCTCGAACCAGGCGCGCGCCTTGGCGATGCAGCGCGCGAGCGTCTCGGCCTCGTTCAGGCACGGCATGAGGACCGTGAGCTCGCACTGCGGCGCCGTGCCTGCGGTCATCTGGTCCACTGCTCGCCCCATTTGCCTTCGGCGCGCTTGGCGTAGTCGGGGAAGCGCCGCGCCATCAGTGCCGCCGCCGCCGCAGGCCCGTCGTAGTACAGCACGACGCGGCCGCCGCGAAGGAACGGGTCGTTGTGCAGCATGTCGCGCACGTAGGCGCCCGCGGCCGGGTCCACGAAGATCACTTCCGGCCGCGCCGGGTCCGCGGGCCGCGCGAGCGGCGGCACCTGGGCGAGGTGCTGTGCGATGAATCCGTTGACCTGCGCAATGCGCAGCCCGTTGGCGAGCACGAGCGACATCACGATCGCCCAGCCGGCCAGATTGCGCGTGTCGGCGTCTTCCAAGCGCGCGAGCGCAAGGCCCGCCAGCACCGGCAGCACGAACCAGGCCGAGTGCAGGTAGCGGAATCCCCAGCCGTGGCCCTGATCGAAGCGCACGAACAGGTAGCCGGCGAAGGTGAGGGCGAGCGCCGCGGCGAGCGCCCTGACCGCGGGGATGGCGCGCGCCGCGGCAAGCCCGTACGCGGCGAACACCATCAGGCCGGCCGAGCCCCAGGTCCAGACTTTCGAGAGTCCGGCGATGCGCGCCTCGAGGATCTTCGCTCCGGGCAGCACGAGCGCGCTCGCGGCGCCCGCGGCCGCTTGCTCGGTCGGCGTGCCGATCGAGCGTGCCGCCGCCGCGCTGGTGTGCGCGAGCACCTCGGCGAGGTGCCGCTGCCAGCCCCAGCCGAGCAGCGCCACGAGCGGCAGGTAGCCGGCGGCGAGCGCCGCGAAAACGGCGAGCGGCGCGCGCCGCAGCGCGAGCCAGGCTACGAACGCGGGCGCGAACAGCAGGTGCGGCGCCGGGTTGTGCAGCGTGAGCGCGAGCGAGCCTACGGCGCCCGCGAGCGCCGCGCGCGCGGGCGTAGGGCTGAGCAGCAGCAGCGCGTAGACCGCGTTGCAGAGCAGGTGCGCCGGCATCGCGTAGTAGGAGAACGCGGAAATGACGAACACGGGCGAGGCGAGCGTGAGCAGCAGCGCCCAGCCGCCCGCCTCGCGCGATCCCGTGACGGCATGCGCGAGCCGGTGCACCGCGGGCAGCGTGAGCGCGCTGATGAGCGCATTCGCGGCCCACGGCACGCCGAGCCAGGCGAACGGCGCCATGAGCAGCGCGAATCCCGGCGTGTAGGTGCCCGTGATGACACCGGCAGGACGCGAGGCGATGAAGAAGAACCCCGGTGGAAAGCGCGGCAGGAGCTCGTTCATCAGGTCGGGCGGGAACTGGCCGTCCAGCTTGCCGGCGGCGAAGGTCTCGGCCTGGAACCAGGCGACGTACTCGTCCATCGACAGCGGATAGCCGCGATACGCGGTGGCGGCGCCCAGCCAGAGCAGCGGCAGCACGATCGCCGCGATCCGCCACGGATGCTCGGCGGCCAAGCGCACGAGCGCCAGCGGCTCGGGCTGCCGGCGCGTCGCGAACGCCAGCACCGCGATCAGGGCGAGCAGCAGGTTGCCGTGCGCGTCGTAGGCGGTGAGCAGGTACCAGAAAATCGGGCTGAAGCCGCTCGGGTTCGGCGCCGCGCGCACGAGCACCAGATGCACGAGCACGGCGCCGAGCGCGCACCACAGCAGCACGGCGAGCGCGGGCGAAATCCGGCGTGCGGCCACATTCAGTACCATAGGCGAAGTATGAGCGAAGAGCTGCCCGGCCGCATTGCCGTAGTGCACGATTGGCTCGTCGATTTCGCGGGCTCCGAGAGCGTGCTCGCCGAGATCCTGCGCTGCCTGCCGCAGGCGGACTTGTTCACGCTCGTGGACCACATGCCGGAGCGCGAGCGCGCGCCGCTCGGCGGCCGGCCCGCGCGCACCAGCTTCCTGCAGGACATGCCCGGCGTCGCGCGGCACCTCGCCTGGTACCTGCCGCTGATGCCGGTCGCGATCGAGCAGCTCGACGTCACGGCCTACGACCTGGTGGTCTCGAGCAGCCACGCGGTGGCGAAGGGCGTGATCGTGCACCCGGACGCGCTGCACCTCTCCTACGTGCACTCGCCGATGCGCTACGCCTGGGACCGGCAGTTCGACTACCTGCGCGCCGAGGGCGCCGAGCGCGGCCTGAAAAGCCTGCTGATGCGCGGCCTGCTGCATCGATTGCGCCTCTGGGACCATCGCAGCGCCGCCGGCGTGGACCATTTCGCGGCCAACTCGGCGTTCGTCGCGCGGCGCATCGCCAAGTGCTACCGGCGCGAGGCCGAGGTCATCGCCCCGCCCGTGGACACCGAGTACTTCACGCCCGGCGGTGCGCGCTCGGACGAATACCTCGCGGTCTCGCGCCTGGTGGGCTACAAGCGCGTGGATCTGCTCGTGCAGGCGTTCCGCGACCTCCCCGACCGGCGCCTCGTGATCGTCGGCGACGGGCCGGACTACAAGCCCCTGAAGGCCGCCGCCGGGCCGAACGTCGAGTTCGCCGGGCATGTCGAGCGCGCGCAGGTGCGCGCGCACCTGCAGCGCGCGCGCGCGTTCCTGTTCGCCGGCGTCGAGGATTTCGGCATCGCGCCGGTCGAGGCGATGGCCTGCGGCACGCCGGTGATCGCCTTCGGCCGCGGCGGCGCGGCCGAGACGGTGGCGGGGCTGGATGCCCCCGCGCCCACGGGCGTCCTCTTCGCCGAGCAGAGCGCGGCGGCCGTCGCGGCCGCCGTGCGCGAGTTCGAGGCCAGCGCCGGGCGCATCGACCCGGCGGCCTGCCGCGCTCGCGCCGAGGCCTACGCGCCGGAGCGCTTCCGCTCGAGCTTCCTCGATTTCGTGCGCCGCAAGCGCGCGGAGTGGACCGGCCGATGGAACGCGCGCCGCTGATCAGCGTCGTCATCGCCACGTTCAACGCCGCGCGCAGCCTGCCGCGCTGCCTCGCCAGCCTGCGCGCGCAGACGTTCCGCGACTTCGAGGTCATCGTCATGGACGGCGGCTCCGGCGACGGCACCGTGGAGCTGCTGCAGGCGAGCGCGGACGTCGTCTCGGCCTGGCGCTCCGGACCGGACGCGGGCGTCTACAGCGCGTGGAACCGGGCGCTGCCGCTGGCGCGCGGCGAGTGGATCTGCTTCCTCGGCGCCGACGACTGGCTCTGGGACGCCGGCGCGCTGGAGCGGCTCGCCCCGCACCTGCGCGGCGCGCTGCCGCGCCATCGCGTCGTCTACGGCAAGCTGCGGCAGGTGGACGAGGCGGGGCGCATGGTCGAGGAGCTGGGCCGGCCGTGGCCGGAAATCCGCGCGCGCTTTCTCTCGCACGAGTGCCTGCCGCACCCGGGCCTGATGCACCACCGCAGCCTGTTCGCGCGGCACGGCCATTTCGACGAGAGCTTCCGCATCGCCGCCGACTACGAATTCCTGCTGCGCGAGCTCGCCGCGGGCGATGCGCTGTTCGTGCCCGAGGTCGTCGTGGGCGCGGGCTGGGGCGGGTTGAGCACCTCGCCGGAGAACTTCGCCGAGAGCCTGGACGAGATCGAGCGCGCGCTGCGAAAGAACGGGCTGCGGCCGCCGTTCCCGAAGTGGCCGTACTGGAAGCTGCTTGCGCGCGCCTACCTCGGCCTGCGTGCGCTCGTCGGCCAGGAGCGCGCGCGCCGGCTTGCCGACCTCTACCGCGCGCTGACTTTCCGCAAGCCGCGCTACGCGGCGCGGCGCGGCGATCCGGCGCCGTGAAGCTCGCCCTCGTCAGCTCGCTCTACGCGCCGAACGGGCACGGCGGCGCCGAGCGCGTGGTACAGGACCTCGCCGAGGGTCTCGCCGCGCTCGGGCACGCGGTGCATGTCCTCTGCCTCGGCCGCGGCGACCGGGTGGAGCGCGCGCGCCTGAATGGCGTCGAGGTCCGCTACTGTCCGCTGCGCAATCTCTACTGGCCGTTCCCGGTGTCGCCGGCGGGCCTCGCCGGCAAGGTCGCCTGGCACGCGATCGACGCGCACAATGCGCGCATGGCGCGCATCGTGGACGGCCTGCTCGAGGAGGTCGCGCCCGAGCTCGTCAACACGCACAACATCGCCGGCTTCTCCGCGGCGGTCTGGGCGCCGGTGGCGCGCCGCGGACTGCCGCTCGTGCACACGCTGCACGACCACTACCTGCTCTGCCCGTACAGCACGATGCACCGCGGCGGCAGGAACTGCGAGCGACCCTGCCTCGCCTGCCGCGCGGTCACCGCGCCGCGCCGCGCGCTGACGCGCCATGTCGACGGCGTGATCGGCGTGAGCCGCTACATCCTCGAGCGGCATCGCGCGCTGGGGCTCTTCGCGCAGGCGAACGCGCAGGTCGTCTACAACGGCTTCGGCGAGCCCGTGCCGCCCGCGCCGCGCGCAACGGGCCCGGCATTGCGCATCGGCTTCCTCGGCAGCCTGGTGCCTCCGAAGGGCGCGGACCGCCTGGTGGACGCCTTCCTGCGCCTCGCGCCGGGCGCGGCCGAGCTCCACCTCGCGGGCGCGGGCGATCCGGGCTACGAGACGGAACTGCGGCGGCGCACCGCGTCGCGCCGGGACGTGCACTGGCGCGGAGTCGTGCAGGCGGACCTCTTCCTCGCCGAATTGGACCTGCTCGTCGTGCCATCCATCTATCACGATCCGATGCCGCGGGTCGTGCTCGAGGCCTTCCGGCAGGGCGTGCCGGTGGCCGGCGCGCGGCGCGGCGGGATTCCCGAGGGCTTCGCGGGGGACTGCGGCTGGCTCTACGATCCGGACGATCCGGCGGCCCTGGCCGCGATCCTGGCGGAGGCGGTCGCAAGCCCCGAGCGCCTCCGGCGCATGCGCGAAGCGGCGCGCGCCGCGGTGCGGCGCTGCTCGCTGGGCGCGATGCTGGAAGGCTATCTGCACGCCTACCGCGTGGCGATCGCGCGCCGGGCCGCGCCCGCGGCGATCGCGTCGCGGTAGAGAGAGGCGTAGCGCGCGCCTACCGCGGCTTCGCTGCATTCCCGCTCGATGCGCTCGCGCGCGGCCCGGCCGAAGCGTTCGCGCAGCGCGTCGTCCGCGAGCAGCGTCGCCAGCCGGTCGGCGAGCTGCGCGGAGTCGCCGGCGGCGGCGAGCAGGCCGGTCTCGCCGTGCACGACGAGGTCGGGAATGCCGCCGGTTTGCGCACCGACCACGGGCGTGCCGCAGGCCATCGCCTCGAGGATCGTGTTGGGCAGGTTGTCCTGCAGCGACGGGACCACCAGCAGGTCGCAGGCCGCGAGGAGAGTGCGCATCCGATCGGGATCGCGAATGAATCCGGGCCAGTGCGTCTCTACGCCGTGCACGCGGCCGCCGCCTTCGGCGCCGAACACCACCAGATCCGCGGCGCCGCCGAGGCCGCGCGCGGCGAGGAGGCGTAGCGCCTGCTCGAGCACGTGCCAGCCCTTGCGCCGGTCCCGGAGCGCTTCCCAGGCGCCGAAGGCCATCAGGCGGCGCTCGGCAGGCAAGCCGAGGCTCGCGCGCGCGGCGGCGCGGTCCTGCGGCCGGTAACGCGCGGTGTCGATCGGATAGGGGACGACGTGGACGTCGCAATGCCCGAACAGCCGGCTCGCGCGCACTTCGGCGGCCAGCCAGCGGCTCGGGCAGACGATGACCGGCGCGAGGTCCTTCCACAGCGCGCGCTTGCGTTCCCAGGTCCAGCGGTCGAGGTCGAAGCCGCCGCTGCCGGGCAGGCGGTTTTGCGCCGTGTAGCCTTCGCGCGGCCGCGCGCTGGCGGTGTAGTGCTCCGCGCCGCAGATCGGCCACTGGTCGTGGAAGGTCCACACGAGGGGCGCGTCGATCGCGGCGACGTCGGCGACGCCGAGCAGCCCGGGGATCCAGTGCAGGTGCACGACGTCGTCGCGCCGGCGGCGCAGCGCCGCGAGTCCCGGCCCGCGCACGAGCCCGAGCGAGCGGTAGCCCGGCTCGGCGCTCCTTTCCAGGCGCAGCAGCACGCGCTCGGCGCGCAGCTTGAGGTCGAGCGGCCGGCGGCGGCCGGGCGCAAGCACGACTTCGACGTCCGGCGCCGCGCCGGTGCCCTCCAGCACCAGCATCTGCGAGCGCAGTCCCGCCTTCGCCACCGCGCGGTGGATGCGCAGCGCGGAGGTGCCCGCCCCCGTGTGCTCGTGCGTCGCCGCGTGGACGACCGAGAGCCCGGACGGTGCGTCAGTAGACATTGCTCGTGAAGGCGGCGTCCGTGGCGGGGGCGAAGAACAGGTCCATCTGCCACAACGCTCCGTCGCGCGGGCGGTGCAGGGGGTCGCAGAGGTCGATGCAGCGGAAGCCGCGCGCCTCGAGCCAGGCGCACATCTCGTGCGCGAGCAGCGCCTGCGGAGCCACGCGGAAGTTGTAGCACTCGATGACGAGCAGCGCCGTCTGCGGGAGCAGCCCCGCGGCGCCCTCCAGGATCGGCACCTCGTAGCCGTGCGTGTCCAGCTTGATGGCGTAGGGACCGTCGAGCCCGCGCTCGCGCGCGAGACCGTCCAGCCGCCGCACCGGCACGACGATGCAGTTCTTCTCGGGCGGCGTTTCGGACGCGAGTCCGCCGAAGAGGTCCGTGGCGTCGAAATAGATCTCGCCGTCGCGGTTGCCGGCGGCGCAGATCGCGTAGCTGAAGCGCGCGTCGCGCGAGGTCCGCGCGAGGCCCGGCTCGTGCTCGGCGCGCGCTTCGACCATCAGGTAGCGCGCCGGCGGCAGGATCCGGCTCGCCGCGCGCGACCAGCGGCCGTCCGAGGCGCCGACGTCGATGACGGTGCGGATGCCCGGGTTGCGCGCCGCGCAGCGCGCGAGCGCCCCCTCCATCGTGCTCGGATTGCGCGCGAAGCCGCGCCGGCGCGCCGCGCCGAGGATCCGCTCGCGGAGCGCGCCCGGCATCAGGTCCAGCGCCCCGTGCGCTGGTCGAAAAGGTGCAGCGCCTCCGGGTTGAATGCCTTCTTGACGAGCGGCGGCGCCATCCACAGCAGACGGTCGAAGAGCATCAGCGCGAGTTCGGCCGGCCCGGGTGCATCGGCGAGCGAGCGCATCTCGGCGCGATAGGCGCCGAGGTCCTCGGACTTCTGGCCTTCATGGAAGCGGAAGCCGCCCAGTTGCGCCGAGACGACGTGCAGCTCGGCGGTTTCGGCGAAGCAGCGCCACAGGTAGTAGTCGCCCGCCAGGCGCAGGCCCGCGAGCCGCTCCAGGTCCACGCGTTCGAGCAGATCCCGTCGCCAGAACGTCGATTCCTGCTGCACGAAGGGAAGGAAGTTGCCGTAGGCGGCGCAGCGGTGCAGGCGCCGGCGGAAACGGAAGGGGAGCACCACGCGTACCGCCGCGCCCGAAGGGCTGTAATCCACCGCGAAGCCCGTGAGCCAGCGGCAGTCCGGCTGCTCCGCGAGAAACTGGCGCACCGCGCGGAAAGCGTGCGGGTGGTAGTAGTCGCCCGCGTTCAGATAGGCGACGATGTCGCCGGAGGCGAGGCGCAGGCCGCGCGCGAGCGCGTCGTACATGCCGCGGTCGGGCTGCGAGATCACGCGCATCGCCGGCGATTCGAGCGGCCGCAGGGCCTCGATCGTCCCGTCGGTCGAGCCGCCGTCGCAGACGAGGTACTCGAGCTCGGCGCCGTCGCGCAGCGCCGACTGGCCGAGCACCGACGCGGCGGTTTCTCCGATGAGCGCTGCGGCGTTCAGGCAAGGCGTGATGACGGAGAACTTCATCGGATATCCGCTATTCTAGTGTCAACATGCCGCGCGCCGCGCCGATCGTCCTGTTCGTCCACAAGCGGCCCATGCACGCGCGGCGCGTGCTGGAGAGCCTGCTGCGCCAGCCGCTCGCCGCATCGAGCCCGCTCACCGTGTACTGCGACGGCGCGCGCAGCCCGGAGGAGGAGGGCGCGGTGCGCGAGGCGCGTGCGGTGGTGCGCTCGCTCGCGCCCGCTCAGGCGCGCATCGTAGAGCGCGAGCGCAACCTCGGTCTCGCGGCCTCGATCATCGGCGGCGTGAGCGAGGCGATCGACGCTCACGGCGAGGCGATCGTGCTGGAGGACGACCTGGAGCTCGCGCCCGCGGCGCTCGAGTACTTCAACGCCGCGCTGCAGCGCTACCGCGCCGAGGAGCGCGCGATGCACGTCTCGGGCTACATGTACCCGGTGCGCGCGGCGCTGCCGGAATCCTTCTTCTACCGCGAGGCGACCTGCTGGGGCTGGGCGACCTGGGCACGCGCCTGGCGCCATTTCGAGCCCGACGCTCGCAGGATCCGCGACGCCGTGCAGGCGCGCGGCGCGACGCGCTACTTCGACGTCGACGGCTCGGCCGAATTCTCGGTCATGCTCGACCGGCAGATCGCGGGGCAGCTCGATTCCTGGGCGATCCGCTGGTACGGCAGCCTGTGGCTGCGCGGCGGGCTCGCGCTGCATCCGGGCAAGTCGCTGGTGCGCAACACCGGCTTCGACGGCTCGGGCGTGCACAGCGGCAGCTCTCGCGCCTACGACGTAGGGCTGTGGACCGGCTCCGTGACGCGCTTCCCGGACCGCGTCGAGGAGGAACCCGCGGCGCTGCCCGCGATGGTCGCGTACCGGCGCCGCGTCTCGCGGCTGCACGCGCTGGAGTCGCTCGGCCAGCGCGTGCGCAGCTGGCTGAGCTAGCCCGCGGCATGGGCATCCGCGCGCGCTTCCGACGGGCGATCGAGCGGCTCTTGGCGCGGCCGGCCGCCCGCGGCGAGCCGCCAGCGCAGGAGGACGCGGGCACGCATTTTCACCGCGGCCTCGCGCTGCAGGCCGAGGCGCGCTACGACGAGGCGCACGGCGCGTTCCGGGAGGCGCTGCGCCTGCGGCTGCGCGCCGAGGCGGCGCCGGATGCGCCCGAGCTGCCGGGCCCGCGCGTGCCGGCGCCGCGCACGACGCTCGTCTGCGTGGATTGCCGCAACCACGAGCTGGCCGCGGTCGCACTGCGCCGCTCGATGGCGCAGTGCCGCTTCGAGCGCGTGCAATTCTTCACCAACCGCAAGCTCGCGCTTCCCGGAATCGAGGTCGTGGAAATCCCGGACATCGCCTCGATCGCCGACTACAGCCGCTTCATGGTGAAGGCGCTCGGCGAGCGCATCGAGACCGATTTCGCCCTCGTCGTGCAGTACGACGGCTTCGTCGTCAACGGGCGCCGCTGGCGCGACGAGTTCCTCGGCTACGACTACCTGGGCGCGCCCTGGCCGGACGGCGGCGTGGGCAACGGCGGCTTCTCGCTGCGCTCGCGGAAGCTTCTGCGCGCGCTGCGGGACCCGCGCATCGCCGAGCTCGTGCCCGAGGACATGGCGATCTGCAAGACCTATCGCGGGCTGTTGGAGAACGAGTACGGCATCCGCTTCGCGCCGAAAGAGGTCGCGGCGCGCTTTTCCTTCGAGACCCAGCCGCCGCCCGAGCCCACGCTCGGCTTCCACGGCATCGCGCACATGGTGCGCATCATCGACATGAGCCTCGAGGAGCTCGAGCGCTACCGGCCCGAGCCGATGCTCACCTACACGAAGGCTTAGAGCGCGCTATTCGTAGCGCAGCGCTTCCACCGGATCGAGGCGGGCGGCCTTGCGGGCGGGGTAGTAGCCGAAGAAGACGCCGGTGACGAAGGCGAAAGTGGCGGCGAGGAGGGCGGAGGCCGCGGTGAGCTGGATGCGCCAGTCGGCGAATTCGGCGATGGCGAGCGAGGCGGCGACGCCGAGCGCGATGCCGGCGAGGCCGCCGAGCAGCGAGAGCGTCACCGCCTCTACGAGGAACTGGCCGAGGATGTCGCGCGTGCGCGCGCCCACGGCCATGCGCAGGCCGATCTCGCGTGTGCGCTCGGTGACCGAGACCAGCATGATGTTCATGATGCCGATGCCGCCCACGACGAGCGACACCGAGGCGACCGCGGCGAGCAGGATCGCGAGCGTGCGGCCCGAGGCCTCCTGCGCCGAGGCGATGTCCTCGAGGTTGCGCACCGAGAAGTCGTCCGGCTGCCCGGCCTGCAGGCGGTGGCGCTGCCGGAGCAGCGCGCGCACCTCGGCCTCGGCCGCCTTCATGTCGCCGCCCTCGGCGACCTGCACCCAGATCGCGCCCACGCTCTTCTGCCTGGCGAGGCTCGGCGTGCCGATGACTCGCGCGCGCGCGGTCTCGATCGGCATGAGGATGATGTCGTCCTGGTCGGTGCCGAGCATGGTCTGGCCCTTGGACTCGAGCAGGCCGATCACAGTGAACGGCACGCGCCGGACGCGGATCGACTCGCCCACGGGGTTGGCGTCGCCGAAGAGCTGGCGCGCCACGGTTCGGCCGATCAGGCAGACCTTGGCGGCGCTCGCCTGGTCGGCGGCGTCGTAGAAGCGCCCGGCGGCGAGCTTCCACTCGCGGATCGCGAGATAGTCCTGCGTGGTGCCGAACACCGCGGTCGCCCAGTTCTGATTGCCCCAGACCGCCTGCACTACGCCGCGCAGCACGGCGGCGCTCGCCGTGCCCGGCACCTCGAGCGCGATCGCCGCGGCGTCGTCTTCCGAGAGGGTGAGCGTGCTGCCCAGTCCCGTGCGCGCTCCGCTCGCGGTCGTGCCGCCCGAGACGACGAGCAGGAGGTTCGAGCCGAGCGACTGGATGTCCTCGGCGACGCGCGCCTGCGCGCCGGCGCCCACCGCCGTCATGACGATCACCGCGGCCGCGCCGATGATGATGCCGAGCATGGTGAGCGCGCTGCGCAGCTTGTTGGCGGCGAGCGAGCGCAGCGCGACGCGCACGAGGGCGGCGAAGCTCATGCGGCGGCCGGCTCCGCGCCCGCCTCGTCGCCGACCAGGCGGCCGTCGAGGAACCTCAGCACCCGGCGCGCGCAGCGCGCGACCTCCGGCTCGTGCGTGACCAGCACCACGGTGAGGCCCTGGCCGTTGAGCGAGCCGAGCAGCGCGAGGATCTCCTCGCCGGTGCGCGAGTCGAGCGCGCCCGTGGGCTCGTCGGCAAGCAGCAGCCGCGGCCGGGTCACGAGCGCGCGCGCGATCGCCACGCGCTGCTGCTGGCCGCCGGAGAGCTGCGAGGGCAGGTGCCCGGCGCGATCGGCGAGGCCCACGCGCTCGAGCATCTCCAGCGCGCGCGCGCGGCGCTCGCGCGCCGGCACGCCGCCGTAGACGAGCGGCAGCGCGACGTTCTCTGCCGCGCTCGTGCGCGCGAGCAAATTGAAGTTCTGGAACACGAAGCCGATCGCGCGGTTGCGCATCCGCGCGCGCTCGTCGCCCGTGAGCGCCGACAGGCGCTCGCCGGAGAGCAGCACCTCGCCCGCGCTCGGCCGGTCCAGGCATCCGAGGATGTGCAGGAAGGTGGACTTGCCGGAGCCGGAGGGGCCCGTGACCGCTACGAACTGGCCTCCGGCGATGTCGACGCTGACGCCGTTCAGCGCGTGGACCAGGCCCTCCCCGATCCGGTAGTCCTTCGCGAGGTCCCGGGTGCGGACCAGGGGCTCGGCCATCAGAAGATCCTCGGGCCGCCCGCTTTCTTCGCCGGCGCGGGCGGCTCCGCGCCCGCGACGATCACCTCGTCGCCTTCCTTGAGCGGCCCCTCCACGATCTCGGTGCTCGCGCCGTCGGTGAGGCCGGTGCGCACGCTCACGGCGACGGGCCGGCCGCCCGCGCCCGGCGTCCAGAGCCGGCCCGGCTCGGGGCGGAAGCGCAGCGCCGCGTTCGGCACCTTGAGCGCGTTGTCGCGGCTCTCGACCACCACGCGCACGCTGGCCGTCATGCCGGGCAGCAGCGCGAGGTCCGCGTTCTCCGCGGAGATGACGACGGTATAGCTCACCACGTTCTGCACGTTGACGGGCGACTTGCGGATCTGGCGAATCCGGCCCTCGAAGCGGCGACGCGGGAAGGCATCGACGCTGAACGTCGCCGGCTGTCCGACGCGCAGCCTGCCGACGTCGGCCTCGTCGATCGCGGCCTCGACCTGCATGTCGCGCAGGTCCTGCGCGATGGTGAACAGCACCGGCGCCTGCAGGCTCGCGGCCACCGTCTGGCCGGCGTCCACGTTGCGCAGGATCACCGTGCCGTCCACGGGCGCGCGGATGATGGTGCGCTCCAGGTCCACCTGCGCCTGCCTGAGCAGCGCCTCGCGCTGCCGCACGGCGGCTTGCGCGGCGGCTACCTGCGCGGAGCCGACGTCGCTTTGCGCCGCGACCGCGCGCATCTGCTCGCGCGTCGCCTCCACCAGCGTCCTCGCCTTGTCGAGCTCCGCGGGCGAGATGAAGTTCCTCTCCACCAGCGTCTTCTTGCGGCCGAGGTCGCGCTCGGCGTCGGCGAGGCTGACCTTGACGCGGGCGAGCTCGGCCTTCTGCGCGGCGAGCCCGGACTGCGCGACCGCGACCGCGCTCTTCGCGGCTTCGAGATCGGCGCGCGCCTGCGAGACGCGCAGCTCGAAGCTCTGCGGGTCGATGCGCGCGATCACCTGGTCCTTCTTCACCTGCGTGTTGAAGTCGGCGAGGATCTCCGAGATCTGGCCGGAGACCTGCGTGCCGACCTGCACCGTGGTGACCGCGTTCAGCGTGCCGCTCGCCGCCACCGCGGACTGCAGCGGCCCGCGCTCGACCCGGGCGGTGCGCCAGGCGGATTCGCCCGCGCCGCCGCGCGGGGCGAGCCAGGCCCAGCCGCCCGCGGCGAGCGCGGCGAGCGCGACGACGGCAACGGCGATGGCGAGGCGGGGTTTCAGCGCGTCAGCGTGCCGGCTTGCGGCGGTAGTGCCCCGATTTGCCGCCGCGTTTCTCCTCGAGCTGCAGGGCGCGGATGACCATGCCGCGATCGACGGCCTTGACCATGTCGTAGACCGTCAGCAGGCCGACGGCGGCGGCGCAGAGCGCCTCCATCTCCACGCCGGTGCGGCCGCGGCACTCGACGGTGGTCACGAGCTCGATCTCGCTCGCCGCGGCGTGGAAGCGGAAGTCGGCGTTCACGCGCGTGAGCGCGAGCGGATGCGCGAGCGGCACGAGCTCCGCGGTGCGCTTGGCCGCCTGGATCGCCGCGATGCGCGCCACGCCGAGCACGTCGCCCTTGGACGCGCTGCCCTCGACCACCATGCGGAACGTCGCCGGCCGCATGGCGATGCGCCCCGAGGCGACCGCGACGCGGTGCGTCTCGCCCTTGGCGCCGACGTCCACCATGCGCGCGCTGCCCCTCCGGTCGAAGTGGGTGAGTTTCGGCGAGAGCTTGTGCGCCAACGCGTCCTCCGGGAATTCGTAACCAGACGTAACCGGGACGGAACCCGGCGGGGTGCGAACGGTATCATAACCGCATGCGTCTGCTCGTCTGGCTGCTGGCCGCGTTCGTGTTGGCGATGCCGCGCGCGTTCGCCCAGGACGCGTCGCTGCCGCGCTTCGGGCGCGGCGAGCCGGTCGCGCCGTACGCGCCGCAGCCCGCGCCGCTGCCCGACCTCGGCGACGCGGGCTCCTCCGAGCTCTCGCTCGCCACCGAGCGGCGCATCGGCGAGTCGGTGATGCGGGACATCCGGCGCGACCCGGCGTACCTCGACGACCCCGAGATCGCCGAATACCTGAACGGGCTCGGCTCGAAGCTGGTCGCGGCGGCGCCGGGCGCGCGCCAGGACTTCGAGTTCTTCCCCATCCGCGACGCCTCGATCAACGCGTTCGCGCTGCCCGGCGGCTACATCGGCGTGCATACCGGCCTGATCGCGATCACGGACAACGAGTCGGAGCTCGCCTCGGTGCTCGCGCACGAGATCGCGCACGTCACGCAGCGTCACGTAGCGCGCCAGATCGGCATCCAGAAGAAGATGGAGATCCCGATGATGGTGGCCATGGCGGCGGCGATCCTGCTCGGGCGCTCGCGCCCGGACCTGGCGAGCGGCGCGATGGCCGCGGTGCAGGGCGGCGTGGTGCAGTCGCAGCTCGCCTACAGCCGCGATTTCGAGCGCGAGGCCGACCGCCTGGGCTTCCAGACGCTGCTGGGCGCGGGCTTCGACGTGCGCGCGATGGGGCAGTTCTTCGAGAAGATGCAGCGCTACACGCGGCTGCAGGACAGCGGCGCGGTGCCGAGCTACCTGCGCAGCCACCCGGTGACCACCGAGCGCATCTCGGACGCGCAGGCGCGCGCCGAGCATTTTCCCTACCGGCAGCACGCCGA
>DATKKT010000055.1:0-16764 GCA_035542795.1 Burkholderiales bacterium | reverse complement strand
GCGGTCGCCACTGCGCGCGCCGTGGCCGCGAGCCCCTCCTCCTGCGCCGCGAGCATGAAGCGCTCCATTTCGCGAACGTAGAGCCAGCCCGCCCAGGGCAGCACGAGCAGCACGAGCGCCGTGAGCGCGAGCTTGGCGCGCAGCGGAAAGCGCGTCACGTCGGCGCGGACGCCAGGCCGCCTCCTAGGCCTTCCAGCGGTAGCCGAGACCGTAAGCGGTCTCGATGCCGTCGAATGCCGCGTCGGCGGCGAGGAACTTCGCGCGCACGCGCTTGACATGCGAAGTCACGGTGGCGTCGTCCACCACGAGCTCGGCGTCGCGCATCAGCTGCTCGCGGCTCTTCACGTGCCCCGGATGGCGCGCGAGCGAGTGCACGATCCAGAACTCGGTGAGCGTGAGCTCTATGCGCTTGCCCTTCCACTGCGCGCTGAAGCGCTTCAGGTCGAGCTCGAGGTCGCCGCGCACGATGCGCTCTTCGACCGGCTTCGCCTCGGCGAGCGCGTCCACGCGCCGGAACAGCGCGCCGATGCGCGCCATGAGGTGCGGCAGGCTCACGCCCTTGGTGAGGTAATCGTCGGCGCCCAGGCGCAGGCCCGAGACGACGTCGAAGTCCGAGTCGCGCGCGGTCAGGAAGACGATCGGCAGCTGCGGCGAGAGCGCGCGCAGGTCGCGGCACAGCGCGAAGCCGCCCTCGGCCTCCTCGCCCAGGCCGATGTCGATCACCGCGAGATCGGGCAGACGCGCGTGCAGCGCGTCCATCGCCTCGCGCCGGCCCGCGTAGGCGGCCACCTCGTAACCGTGCCGCTTGAGCGCCTCCGCGTAGTTGGCGCGGATGGCGGCGTCGTCTTCGACGATCGCGATGCGGCGGGCCATGCGTCGACTATACCGCGACCGCCCCGCGCCCGACGCCCGGACAGCGCGGCGCCATTTTTCCGCCATTTTTCTTCGCTGCCCTGCCATGGCGCCGCCGCGCGAACGGCCGACGGCACGATTTCAATGGCGCCATGGAAAGGAGCAACGCCATGACCAAGCAGCCCCCCTTCGTCGTCGAGCTCGCCGCGCAGATCGCTCTCGCAGCCGGCATCGGCCTGTTCATCAGCATCGTGCTGGCGGGCATCACCGTGCTGCTCGCGGCATGAACCGAGACGACGTCGCGCTCGGCGTGGAGTGCGCGCTGCCACCGTGGCTGCTCGCGCGGCGCCGCAATCGCGTCTGGCGCTTCCTCGAACGACTGGCCGCCGCCTTGAGGCGCTACGGCTGACCTGACCGCGGCGGCGGGCGCGCCGGTCCACAGAAAGGAGGATCGGGACACGGCGCCGGCGGCGCCCGCCCGCTTCGGCAACACGCACGCACTGGAGGCACGAGCACATGCAAAAGACGCTGCTGTGGAAAATCGCGCTGATCGGGCTCGTCGCCCTGCTGCTGCAGATCCCCGTCGAGATGGTCCGCGGCCTCATCGCCGAGCGCAAGCAGGCGCGCGACGGCGTGCTCGCGGACATCGCCCGCGGCACGAGCGACGCGCAGCGCCTGATCGGTCCCGTGCTGTACGTGCCCTGGACCCGGCGCAGCGTGGAGACCACGACCACCACCGACGACAGCGGCCGCAGCCGGACCGTGAGCCGGGAGAAGCTGGAGCGAGGCCAGGTGGCGCTGCTTCCCGAGGCGCTCGCGGTCGAAGGCGACATCGACCTGCAGACCAAGCATCGCAGCCTCTACGAGGCACAGCTCTACACCCTCGGCGCCCGGCTCAAGGGCCGCTTCGCCCTTCCGGCCGGACTCGGCGTGGCGGCGGGCGCGGGCACGCTCGAGTGGGGACACGCGCTGCTCGTGCTCGGCATCCAGGACACGCGCGGCATCCGCGAGCCTCTGCGCGTGACTTGGGACGGGCAGCCGCCGCCGCTGCATCCGGGCGGCATCGATGCCGCGGGTCTGCCGAGCGGCGTACACGCCGATCTGGGCGTGCTCGCCGCGACGACCGCCAGGGCGCCCGCCAGCCACGAATTCGCCATCGAGCTCTCGCTGCTCGGCACGCAGCGCCTGGACATCGTGCCCGTCGGCGCGGCGAGCACGGTCGCGCTCGCCTCCAAGTGGCCGCACCCGAGCTTCGTGGGCCGCGTGCTGCCCGATGCGGGCGGGACGCTGTCGCCCGAGGGCTTCTCGGCGACGTGGCGCACCTCCCATTTCGCCACCAACCTCGCGCAGCTCTACCAGCGCTGCGTCCAGGCGCGCCAGTGCGACGCATTCCAGCAGTACAGCCTCGGCGTGTCGTTCTACCAGCCGGTGGACTTGTACCAGACCGTCGAGCGCTCGGTGAAATACGGCTTCCTCTTCATCGCCCTGACGTTCGCGGCGTTCTTCCTGTTCGAGGTGCTCACGCGCCTCGCGATCCATCCGATCCAGTACGCGCTCGTCGGCTTCGCGCTCGCGCTGTTCTTCCTTCTGCTCATCGCGCTCGCCGAGCACGTCGGCTTCGCGGCCGCATATGCGATTGCGACCGCCGCCTGCGTCGGGCTGATCGGCTACTACGTCGGGCACGTGCTGCGCAGCGCCCGGCGCGGCCTCGCGTTCGGCGGCGCGCTCGCCGCGCTCTACGGCCTGCTGTACGTGCTGCTGCGCTCGGAGGACCACGCGCTGCTCATGGGCGCGCTGCTCGTGTTCGCGGCGCTCGCGGCGGCGATGATCGCCACGCGGCGCGTCGACTGGTATGCGCTGGGAGCGCCGCCGGCGGCCGTCCGCAACGGCGAGCCTGCGTAGAATGGGGGCGATGAACGCTCCGGCCGCCCTCACGCTCGTCATCGCCAACAAGAACTATTCGTCCTGGTCCATGCGGCCCTGGGTGCTCCTGCGCGGGCTCGGCGTTGCGTTCGCCGAGCGCATGCTCAAGTTCGAGTCGCAAGACTGGCGCGAGCAGATCGGCCGGCTCTCGCCCTCGGGCCTGGTGCCCGTGCTCTGGGAGGGAGAGCCGGGCGCGGGCTTCGCCACCTGGGACACGCTGGCGATCGCCGAGCGGCTGCACGAGCTCCATCCGGGGCGCGGCGTCTGGCCCGCCGACACGCGGCTTCGCGCGCGCGCGCGGTCGCTCAGCGCCGAGATGCACGGCGGCTTTCGCGCGCTGCGCGCGCAGATGCCGATGAACATCCGCGGCCGCCACCCGGGCAAGGGCATGAACGACGGCGTCGCGAAGGACATCGCGCGCATCGCCGCGGTCTGGGCGGCCGCGCAGGGTCCGTACCTGTTCGGCGAATTTTGCGCCGCGGACGCGTTCTATGCGCCTGTCGCCACGCGCTTCGTCACCTACGGCGTGGAGCTGAAGGGCTCGGCGCGCGCCTACCAGCAGGCGCTGCTCGATGCGCCGGCGGTGCAGGCCTGGAGCGCCGACGCGGTGAAGGAAACCGAGTTCGTCGCCGACGACGAGCCCTACGCCGCGGCGCCGCGCTGAGCGGCACCCCGCCCCCCCCGCCTACTCGGGCGCGCGGCGCGGCAGGGCGAGGTAGTCGTGCATCGATACCCGCCGCGTGGCGTAGCCGAGCGCCGCGAGCTTCGCGAGCGTGCCGTCGATGCGCCGCTTCCGGTCCGCCGTGGCCTTGTCGTAGTCGACGCCGCCCTGGATCTCGACCAGGAGCACGGGATGCTGCTCGCGCAGCGTGCGGGCGGCGCCGTCGAGCACGTGATCCTCGTAGCCCTCGACGTCGATCTTCACGAAGGAAAGGTCGCGGAAGCCGAAGCTGTCCAGCGTGCGCAGCTCGACCTGATCGCCGCCGGCGCCGATGGAAGTGCCGCCCTCGTTGTCCTCGCCCGCCTTGTTCATCTCGACCAGACCGTGCCGATCGCCGAGCGCGAAGTGCAGCGCGACCACGTTGCGCAGGCCGTTCAGCTCGATGTTCTTCACGAGCTCGCGGAAGATTTTCTTCTGCGGCTCGAAGGCATACACCCGGCCGCGCCATCCCGCGACCTGCGCGAGGGTCACCGTGTGCGTGCCGATGTGCGCGCCGACGTCGAGAAGCGTGGTCCCCGGCTTCGCATGCGCGAGGATCAGATTGGTGATGTAGGGCTCCCACTCGACGCCATTGCTCAGGCTGCGCTTGATCAGGTCCCGGGTGCTATCGATGTAGAAGCGCCCCTGGCGCTCGACCTCGGCGATCCGGTATTCGGCGAGCGGAAATGCGGCGACGTACTGGCGCATCTCCTCGCCGTTGCGCAGCAGATCCGGCGCGAGCCGTTGCGCGTCGACCTCGTTCGGATTCGCGGGCAGGTACTCCAGGCCGGCCCAGACCGCGAGCGCGAGGGCGGCGAGGACCGCGACCGCAATCCCCGCGCGCATAGCGCGGCGCATCGCTACTTCTTGCGCAGCTTGCGGATCGCGGCGAGCTGCGCCGCGAGCAGCGACACCTCGCTCTCGACCGTGGCGATTTCCTGCTTGTCCTTGGCGGCGCGGCGCGCGTCCTCGGCGCGCTGCAGCGCCTCGCTCGCCTTGGCCTCGTCGAGATCGTGGGCGCGGATCGCCGTGTCGGCGAGCACCGTGATCACCTTCGGCTGCACCTCGAGGACCCCGCCCGCGACGAAGATGGTCTGCTTCTCGCCGCCGCCGGCGGGCGTGATGGTCACCACGCCCGGCTTGATGCGCGTGATGAGCGGCGTGTGGCGCGGGTAGATGCCGAGCTCGCCCACCTCGCCGGGAAGGACGACGAACTCCGCCTCGCCCGAGTAGATCGACTGCTCGGCGCTGACGACGTCGACGTGGATGGTAGCGGCGGCCATGGCGATCGGGCCCGTCCTACTGCAGGGTCTTCGCCTTCTCCATGGCCTCTTCGATCGTGCCGACCATGTAGAAGGCCTGCTCGGGCAGCGCGTCGCATTCGCCGTTGACGATCATCTTGAAGCCCTTGATGGTGTCCTTGAGCGTCACGTACTTGCCCGGCGTGCCGGTGAAGTTCTGCGCCACCGTGAACGGCTGCGACAGGAAGCGCTGGATCTTGCGCGCGCGCGCCACGGCGAGCTTGTCCTCCGGCGAGAGCTCATCCATGCCGAGGATGGCGATGATGTCGCGCAGCTCCTTGTAGCGCTGCAGCGTCGCCTGCACCGAGCGCGTCGTGGAATAGTGGTCGTCGCCGATGATGTTCGGGTCCACCTGGCGCGAGGTCGAATCCAGCGGGTCGACCGCCGGATAGATGCCCAGCGCCGCGATGTCCCGCGACAGCACGATCGTCGCGTCCAGGTGACCGAAGGTGGTCGCCGGCGACGGGTCGGTGAGGTCGTCCGCCGGCACGTAGACCGCCTGGATCGAGGTGATCGAGCCGGTCTTGGTCGAGGTGATGCGCTCCTGCAGGCGGCCCATCTCCTCGGCGAGCGTGGGCTGGTAGCCCACCGCCGAGGGCATGCGCCCGAGCAGCGCCGACACCTCGGTGCCCGCGAGCGTGAAGCGGTAGATGTTGTCGATGAACAGCAGAATGTCGCGTCCCTCGTCGCGGAACGCCTCGGCCATCGTCAGGCCGGTGAGGCCGACGCGCAGGCGGTTGCCCGGCGGCTCGTTCATCTGGCCGAACACCATCGACACCTTGGATTCGACGAGGTTGTCCTTCTTGATCACTTCCGCCTCGATCATCTCGTGGTAGAAGTCGTTGCCCTCGCGCGTGCGCTCGCCCACGCCGGCGAACACCGACTGGCCGCCGTGCTTGGTCGCGATGTTGTTGATGAGCTCCAGCATCGTCACCGTCTTGCCGACGCCGGCGCCGCCGAACAGGCCGATCTTGCCGCCCTTGGCGAAAGGACAGATGAGGTCGATCACCTTGATGCCCGTCTCGAGCAGCTCGACCGAGGGCGAGAGTTCGTCGAACTTGGGCGCGAGCTGGTGGATCGAGCGCTTGGTCTCGGTCTTGATCGGGCCGACTTCGTCGATCGGCCGGCCGAGCACGTCCATGATGCGGCCCAGCGTGCCCTTGCCCACCGGCACCGAGATCGCTGCGCCGGTGCTGGCCACCTTCATGCCGCGGCGCAGGCCGTCGGACGACCCCATCGCGATGCAGCGCACCACGCCGTCGCCGATCTGCTGCTCGACCTCGAACGTCAGTCCTTTCTCCGCGAGGCCGGAATCGCCCGTGCTCTCGAGGACCAGCGCGTCGTAGACCTTGGGCATCTGATCGCGCGGAAACTCGATGTCGGTCACCGCGCCGATGACCTGAACGATGGTGCCTTGTGCTTGTGCCATGGTTGCGTCCTTATACGGCGGCCGCGCCGCCCACGATTTCGGAGAGTTCCTTGGTGATGCCCGCCTGACGGTTCTTGTTGTAGATCAGCGTCAGCTCGTCGATGAGGTTGCGCGCGTTGTCGGAGGCGGCCTTCATCGCCACCATGCGCGCCGACTGCTCGGAGGCCATGTTCTCGGCCACCGCCTGGAAGATGATCGTCTCGATGTAGCGCAGCAGCACCTGGTCGAGCACCGCCTTCGCCTCGGGCTCGTAGATGTAGTCCCAGACGGTCTCCGGCGAGCCGAGCCGCTCGCCCGAGAGCGGCAGCAGCTGCTCGATGACGGGCTCCTGCTTCATGGTGTTGATGAAGCGCGTGTAGGCGATCATCAGACGGTCGAAGCGGTCGCGCGTGTAGCCGTCGAGCATCACCTTCACGGTGCCGATGAGCTTGTCCATCTGCGGCCGGTCGCCGATCTGCACCACGTGCGAGACGACGTTCGCGCCCAGGCGCTGCATGAAGCCCAGGCCCTTGTTGCCGATGCAGCAGACGTCGACCTCCTCGCCTTCGCCTTGCCACTGCTTGTACTGGTTCAGCACCATGCGCAGCAGGTTGGTGTTGAGCGCGCCGCACAGGCCCTTGTCGGTGGTGATGACGATGATGCCCACGCGCTTCACGGTGTCGCGCGTCACGAGGAATGGATGCCGGTACTCGGGATTGGCGTGACTGATGTGCGCGGCGACATTGCGGATCTTCTCGCCGTATGGACGCGCCGCGCGCATGCGGTCCTGCGCCCGGCGCATCTTCGAGGCGGCGACCATCTCCATCGCCTTGGTGATTTTCCGGGTGTTCTGCACACTCCGGATCTTCATGCGAATTTCCTTGGTGCCTGGCATGGCTGCGCCGGCTCAGTAGGAGCCGTTCTTCTTCCAGTCGGCGATCGCGTCCTTGAGCGCCTTCTCGTCGTCGCCGCCGAGCTCGCTCTTCTCCTCGATGCGCTTGATGAGGTCGGCGTACCGGTCCTTCAGGTAGTCGCGCATCGAGCGCTCCGCGGCGAGCGCCTTCTTGACGTCGATGTCGTTGAAGAAGCCGTTGTTGACGGCGAACAGCGTCACCGCCATCTCCCAAACCTGCAGCGGGTGGTACTGCGCCTGCTTCATGAGCTCGGTGACCATCTTGCCGAGCTCCAGCTGCTTGCGCGTCGCCTCGTCCAGGTCCGAGGCGAACTGCGCGAAGGCCGCGAGCTCGCGGTACTGCGCGAGCGCGAGGCGCACGCCGCCGCCGGTGTCGCGGCGCTTCATGATCTTGGTCTGCGCCGCGCCGCCCACCCGCGACACCGAGATGCCGGCGTTGATCGCGGGCCGGATGCCGGCATTGAACAGGTCGGTCTCGAGGAAGATCTGGCCGTCGGTGATCGAGATCACGTTGGTCGGCACGAACGCGGTCACGTCGCCCGCCTGCGTTTCGATCACCGGCAGCGCGGTGAGCGAGCCGGTCTTGCCCTTGACCGCACCCTTGGTGAACTTCTCGACGTACTCGGGATTGACGCGCGCGGCGCGCTCGAGCAGCCGGGAGTGCAGGTAGAACACGTCGCCCGGATAGGCTTCGCGGCCCGGCGGGCGGCGCAGCAGGAGCGAGACCTGGCGGTAGGCCCAGGCCTGCTTGGTGAGGTCGTCGTAGATGATGAGCGCGTCCTGCCCGCGGTCGCGGAAGTACTCGCCCATCGTGCAGCCCGAGTACGGCGCGATGTACTGCATCGCCGCGGACTCGGAGGCCGAGGCCGCGACGACGATGGTGTAGGCCATCGCGCCGTGCTCCTCGAGCTTGCGCACCACGTTGGCGATGGTCGAGGCCTTCTGGCCGATCGCCACGTAGATGCAGAACAGGTCCTTGCCCTTCTGGTTGATGATCGTGTCGACCGCCACCGCCGTCTTGCCGGTCTGGCGGTCGCCGATGATGAGCTCGCGCTGGCCGCGGCCGATGGGCACCATCGAGTCGATGGCCTTGAGGCCGGTCTGCACCGGCTGCGCGACGGATTGCCGCGCGATCACGCCGGGCGCGACCTTCTCGATGACGTCGCTGAGCTTGGCGTTGATCGGGCCCTTGCCGTCGATCGGCTGGCCGAGCGAGTTGACGACGCGGCCGAGCAGCTCCGGCCCGATCGGCACCGAGAGAATCCTGCCGGTGCACTTGACGGTGTCGCCCTCGGTAATGTGCTCGTACTCGCCGAGGATCACCGCGCCGACCGAATCGCGCTCCAGGTTGAGCGCCAGGCCGAAGGTGTTCTTCGGAAACTCCAGCATCTCGCCCTGCATCACGTCCGACAAGCCGTGGATGCGGCAGATGCCGTCGGTCACCGACACCACGGTGCCCTGGGTGCGCATCTGCGCGCCGGCATCCAGGTTCTGGATGCGGCTCTTGATGAGTTCCGAAATTTCGGAGGGATTGAGTTGCATTCGATGCTCCTTAGACTTTCAGTGCGGCCTGGAGCGCGCCCAGCTGGGCGCGCGCAGAACCGTCGATGACCTTGTCGCCAAGCACGATCATGACCCCGCCGATCAGCGACTTGTCCACGCTCACTTTGGCGCGCACCTTGCGGCCGGTCTTCTTCTCCAGGCGCGCGACGAGATCGGCGGTCTGCGCGGCGTCCATCTCGAACGCGCTGTAGACCTCGGCCTCCATCACGCCTTCGCGCTCGTTCTTCAGCGCCTCGTACTGGCTGCGGACCTCGTCCAGCACGTCCAGGCGCCCGTTCTCGGCCAGCACGCGCACGAAGTTCTCGGCCTCGCCGGAGAGCTTGCCCGCGAGGATGGCGATGAACAGGCCCGCGACCTTCGCCGCCGGCAGGTTCGGGTCGCCGATCGCCGCGCGCACGCGCGCGTCGGCCGCCACGGCGGCGAGGTTCGCGAGCGTCGCCGACCACTCGGCGAGCTTGCCCTGCGCGTCGGCGAGCTTGAAAGCCGCTTCGGCGTAGGGCCGGGCAATGGTGCTGGGTTCGGCCACGGGCGCTCCGGCTAGAGCTGCTTCTTGATGCCGTCGAGCAGGTCGGCGTGCGCCTTGGCATCGACCTCGCGGCGCAGGATCTTCTCGGCACCCGCGACGGCGAGCGCGGCCACCTGCTCGCGCAGCTGCTCGCGCGCGCGCTGCGCTTCCTGCTGGATCTCGGCCTTGGCCGCGGCTTTCTCGCGGTCCCCCTCGGCCTTTGCCGCGGTCTTCGCCTCGTCGATCATCTGCGCGCCGCGCTTCTCGGCGTGCTCGATGATCTCGGCGGCACGGCCGCGCGCGTCCTGGATCGCCTGCTCGGCCTGCTTGGCCGACGTCTCGAGCGAGCGCTTGCCCTGCTCGGCCGCGGCGAGGCCGTCGGCGATCTGCTTCTGCCGTGCCTCGATGGCGCGCAACAGCGGCGGCCAGACAAACCGGATCGTGAACCAGATGAACGCGGCGAAGACCGCAGCCTGGGCGAACAGCGAGATGTTGATGTTCATGCGTGCCCTCCGGCGCGAGACAGAACGCTCAGCCCAGCCTCGCGAGCAGCGGGTTACCGGTGGCAAACCAGAGCGCCAGTCCCACTCCGATGATGAACGAGGCATCGATCAGGCCCAGCAGCAGGAACACCTTACCCTGCAACGAGTCGGTGAGCTCGGGCTGCCGCGCAGCGGCTTCCAGGAAGCGCGAGCACATGATGCCCACGCCTACGCAGGCGCCGAGCGCGCCGAGGCCGATCATCAGGCCGATGCCGACACCGGTAAAAGCCTGGACTTGGGCGATCAGTTGCAGTTTTTCCATCTTAATTTCCTCTCTTGAAAAGCGGGGGGTTAGTGATGTTCGTGCGCCATCGCGATGTAGACGATGGTGAGCATCATGAAGATATAGGCCTGAAGCACGACGATGAGGATGTGGAAGATCGCCCAGCCCCAGGCAAGGAAGAAGGACAGGCCCGCCCAGCCGAGCCCGGCGGCGGCAAGCAGCCAAAGCAGCATGAAGATGAGCTCGCCCGCATACATGTTGCCGTACAGCCGCAGCGAATGCGACAGCGGCTTGGACACGTATTCGATGACGTTAAACACGAAGTTCGCGGGCAGCAGCCATTTGCCGAACGGCGAGAAAAAGAGCTCGTGCAGCCAGCCGCCCAGGCCTTTGGCGCGCACGCTGAAGAAGATCATAAGAGCCCACACCGAAAGCGAGAGCGCGAACGTCGTGTTCACGTCCGCGGTCGGAACGATGCGGAAGCCATGCTCCGAGATGTGATGCGTGCCCTTGGCAATGATGTCCACCGGCAGGAAATCCATTGAATTCATGAGCAACACCCAGACGAACACCGTAAGCGCAGTGGGAGTGACGAACTTGTTGCGGTCGCCATGCTTGAAGATGCCTTTTGCCTGGTCGTCAATGAATCCGATCAGCAGTTCGACGAACGCCTGGCGCCTGTTCGGCACGCCCGAGGTGGCGCCGCGCACGACCCACCAGATGAAGCCCATGCCGACGAAACCGAGCAGGATCGATACCGAGAGCGAATCCACATGCAGCGTCCAGAAGCCGCCGTCGCCGAGGAACGGCTTCGCGTCATGGGTCAGGTGGTGACCAATGTACTCCGTGGGATTCATTTCGCTGCCGGCAGCCATCGCGGATGTTCTCTAGTGTTCGCGAACAAAAAATGCCATCGAAAAAATCAGCGCCGTCGCCACGAAGCTGCCGAGGAACGCCGCCACGACGACCTCGTCGTACGTCGCGAACACGAGCCCCAGCAACACCACGATCAGGCCGATCTTGACGCTCTCGGCCTGCAACGCGCCCACCAGGACCTCCCCTGCGGACTTCGCCCTTCGCCTTGCCGCCACCACGCCCGACGCCCATCCCGCGCAGAGGCTCACCGCGCCGCCGAGAGCGGCCGACGCCGCCCCATGCGCGCCCGCCAGTGCCCCGGCCAGGAGCGTCAAGACTGTCGTGGCCAGCAGCTGCCACCGCAGAACGGTGCGGATCGGCTTGCTCAGCATGCAGGAACCCCGGAATCGCGTTCCCGCCCTCGGCAAAGCCGCGAAATTATATTGGGTGCGCGCACCGGGGGTCAACGTGCTGCGGCGCAAAATCCGCGCTTAGCGCAGCTTCTTCAGCAGCTGGTCCAGATGGTCCAGTCCGGAATAGTGAATCAGGACCGTGCCGCTGCCCTTGCGGCCCGGGCGGATCTGCACTGTCGTGCCGAGGCGCTCGGACACTTCCTCTTCCAGGCGCGCGAGGTCGCGGTCGCTGCGCGGCTTGCGCCGCGTCGCCGGACCGCGCAGGAGGCGCGCGGCGAGGGTCTCTGCTTCGCGCACGGAAAGCCCGCGCGCGGCGATGCGGTTGGCGGCCTCGATCTGGCGCGCGCCATCGAGCGCGAGCAGCGCGCGCGCGTGCCCCATGTCGAGGGCGCCGTCCATCACCATCGCCTGCACCGGCTTGGCGAGCTTGAGCAGGCGCAGCAGGTTGGTGGTGGCGCTCCTCGAGCGGCCGATCGCATCGGCCGCCTGCTCGTGCGTCATGCGGAACTCGTCCAGCAGCCGCTGCAGGCCCGCCGCCTCCTCGATCGGATTGAGATTCTCGCGCTGGATGTTCTCCACCAGCGCCATCGCGAGCGCCGCGTTGTCGGGCACTTCGCGGATCAGCACGGGCACCTCGGCGAGGCCCGCGATCTTCGCCGCGCGCCAGCGCCGCTCGCCGGCGATGAGCTCGTAGCTGTCCCTGGCGACCGGGCGCACGAGCAGCGGCTGCATGAGCCCCTGCGCCTTGATCGAGGCGGCGAGCTCGTTGAGCGCCTGCTCGTTCATGCGCGTGCGCGGCTGGTATTTGCCCGGCCGGATCGCGCCGACCGGCAGCGCGCCTGCGGCGTCGCGGCGCGGCGCCTCGTCGCTCGCGCCGAGCAGGGCGTCCAGCCCCCGCCCGAGGCCCTTGGGTTTGTTCATGCGGCGCCTTTCAGGATCTCTTCGGCGAGGGCCACGTAGGCCTGCGCGCCCTTGGAGCTCTTGTCCCAGACCACCGCGGGCGCGCCGTAGCTCGGCGCCTCGGCGAGGCGCACGTTGCGCGGCACGAGCGTGCGGTAGACCTTGTCGCCGAAGTGCTGCTCGAGCTGCTGCGAAACCTGGTTGGCGAGCGTGTTGCGCGGATCGAACATGGTGCGCAGCAAGCCAGCGATCTCCAGGCGTGGATTGAGATGCGAGCGCACGCGCTTGATGGTCCCGACCAGATCGGAGAGTCCCTCCAGCGCGTAGTACTCGCACTGCATGGGGATCAGCACCTGCTCGGCGGCGGTAAACGCGTTCACCGTGAGCAGGCTGAGCGAGGGCGGACAATCGATGAGGATGAAATCGTAGTCGCCGGCGAGCTTCTCCAGCGCCGCGCGAAGCCGACCCTCGCGGTTCGGCAGATCCACGAGCTCGATCTCGGCGCCCGCGAGCTCGCGGTTGGCCGGGATCAGATCGTAGCCGCTCTCGACGCGCACGCGAATGTTGACGGCGTCGCCCAGGCCCAGCAGCACGTGGTACACGGTGCGCTCGAGCTTGCTCTTGTTCACGCCGCTGCCCATCGTCGCATTGCCCTGCGGATCGAGGTCCACGAGCAGCACGCGCTTGCCCGACTGCGCGAGGCCCGCGGCGAGGTTGACGCTGGTGGTCGTCTTGCCGACGCCGCCTTTCTGGTTCGCGACCGCGAGGATGCGCGCCATCGTCAGCTTCCGGCGCGGCAAAGCACGAGGTGGCGCTCGGCGTCGAGCAGCGGCACCTTGAGCCGGCGCACGTCGCGGCAGTCGCAATCGGACGGGACCTGCGCGAGCTCGGCTTCGGGATAGGCGCCCTTCATCGCCGCGAGCACGCCGCCGGGCGCGACGAGGTGGCGGCAGGCGGCGAGGAAATCGACGAGGCTCGCGAAGCCGCGGGTGATGACGACGGCGAAGCGTTGCGCCGGTCGCCACTGCTCGGCGCGCCCGACGTGCACGTCGGCATTGGCGAGGCCCAGCTCGATCACCGCCTGGCGCAGGAACGCCCCCTTCTTCTGGTTCGCGTCGTTGAGCGTGACGCGCCGCTCGGGGTCTGCGATCGCGAGCGGAATGCCTGGCAGCCCACCCCCGGAGCCGACGTCCGCGAGCGCACCGCGCCTCTCGCGAAGTTCGCCCAGTACCGCGAGCGAGTCGAGCAGGTGCAGGCTCACCGCCTGCAGCGGATCGCGGATCGCGGTGAGGTTATAGGTGCGGTTCCACTTGGCGAGCAGCTCGAGGTAGGCGAGCAGCTTGTCGACGGCGCCCGGCGGCAGCGCGAGCGCGAGCTCGGCCAATCCTTTCTGCAACGCCGCTTGCGGCGTCATGCGCTCTTCTTCTGCTCGGGCTCCAGCCGGCGACGGCGGCGCAAATGCACGAGCAGCAGCGAGATGGCAGCCGGCGTCACGCCTTGCAGGCGCGAAGCCTGCCCGAGGGTCTCGGGACGCTGGCGCTGCAGCGTCTGGCGGACTTCGATCGAAAGCCCGCGCACTTCCGCATAGTCCAGGTCTTCCGGCAAGCGCAAGGCCGACTGTCCGTTGTGGCGCTCGACTTCGTCTTGCTGGCGCGCGATATAGCCTTGGTACTTGGCCTGAATCTCCACCTGCTCTTCCACCGATTCTTCTATTAGATCGGCCATGGAAGGTGAGATTAGAGAAAGCGAGCGATAGCTCACATTCGGACGGCGCAACAGGTCGTAGAGCGTGTACTCGCGCTCGATCGCCTGGCCGAGAACCTGCGTGGCGGCGTCCGCAGGCAGCGTACGGGGGTTGACCCAGGTGGTTTTCAGCCGCTCGGTCTCACGCGCGATGGCGTCGCGCTTGCGGCTGAAGGCCGTCCAGCGCGCGTCGTCCACGAGTCCGAGCTTTCGACCGATCTCCGTGAGCCTCAGGTCGGCGTTGTCCTCGCGCAGCATGAGCCGGTATTCCGCGCGGCTCGTGAACATGCGATAGGGCTCGGAAACACCGCGCGTGATCAGGTCGTCGACCAGCACACCGAGGTAGGCCTGGTCGCGAGTGGGACACCAGGCCTCTTGCTCTTGCGCGCGCCGGCCCGCGTTCAGGCCGGCTAGCAGGCCCTGCGCCGCGGCTTCCTCGTAGCCGGTGGTGCCGTTGATCTGCCCGGCGAAAAACAGTCCGCGGATCGACTTCGTCTCCAGCGAGGACTTGAGGTTCCTCGGGTCGAAATAATCGTATTCGATGGCATAGCCCGGGCGCAGCAGGTGCGCGTTCTCGAGGCCGCGGATCGAATGCACGAGCTCCAGTTGCACGTCGAACGGAAGGCTCGTCGAGATGCCGTTGGGGTAGATCTCGCTCGTCGTCAAGCCCTCGGGCTCGAGAAAGATCTGATGCGACGACTTGCCGGCGAAGCGATGGATCTTGTCTTCGATCGACGGGCAGTAGCGCGGACCCACGCCCTGGATGACGCCGGTATACATCGGCGAGCGGTCCAGGCCGCCGCGGATGATGGCGTGCGTACGCTCGTTGGTGTGCGTGATCCAGCACGGCAGCTGGCGCGGGTGCACGTCGCGGCGCCCGAGGAACGAGAACACCGGCTCCGGCGCGTCCCCAGGCTGCGCTTCCATGACCGAGAAGTCGATCGTGTTGCCATCGAGACGTGGCGGCGTCCCCGTCTTCAGGCGACCCACCGGCAGCTTCATCTCGCGCAGGCGCGCCGCGAGTGTCACCGCTGCCGGGTCGCCCGCCCGGCCCGCCGAGTAGCTTTCGAGACCCACGTGCACCTGTCCGGCGAGGAAGGTCCCTGCCGTGAGCACGACGTTCCGGCCTCGAAACTGCAGGCCGATTTGCGTCCGGACCCCCGCCACCCGGTCGCCCTCGAGCAGGAGATCGTCCACCGGCTGCTGGAACAGCGTGAGGTTGGGCTGGCGCTCCAATCGGCGCCGGATCGCTTGCTTGTAGAGCAGCCGGTCGGCTTGCGCGCGCGTTGCCCGGACCGCGGCACCCTTGGATGAGTTGAGCGTCCGGAACTGGATTCCGGCCTCGTCAGTGGCAAGCGCCATGGCGCCGCCGAGCGCGTCGATTTCCCTCACCAGATGTCCCTTGCCGATGCCGCCGATCGACGGGTTGCACGACATCTGGCCGAGTGTCTCGATACTGTGCGTGAGCAGCAGCGTCCGGCAGCCGAGGCGCGCGGCAGCGAGCGCGGCTTCGGTGCCAGCATGGCCGCCGCCGACCACGATGACGTCGAATTCGGTAGGGAATTGCATGGGGGACGTTGCTGCGGCCCGAATGATACGTGAATGTTCCACGTGGAACTAGGCGGCGGACGCACTGCCGGCCATGTTTCACGTGGAACAGCGAGAACTTAGGGACATTGCTGCGCTGCAGCATACCTCATGAGCGTGCGACAATCCGCCGCCCCGCCGCACGGCCCTTCGATGCTCACCTCGTGATTTCGCTTGCGCGCTATTCCACGCTGCTCGCGCAGCCCGCCCTGCGCTCGACGATCGCAGCCTCCGTACTGGGACGCCTGCCGATCGGCATAACCGGCCTCGCTATCCTCATGCTGGCGCAAGACGCGAGCGGCTCGTTCGGGCGCGGCGGCGCCGTTGCGGCCTGCTATGTCGCGGGCCTGGCGACGGTGGCGCCCCTGTTCGGCCGCCTGATCGACCGCTATGGACCGCGGCCGATGCTGCTCTTCTGCGCGTTCGCGTTTCCGGCGACTCTTTCGGCGCTCTCGCTCGCTCTGGGCGCCGGCGCGCCGCTCTGGCTCTCGTTCGCGCTCGCGGCGGCTTCGGGCGGCAGCTTTCCGCCGATCACCGTATGCATGCGCACCTTCTTCAAGCAGATGCTGAAGGACGACGCGCTGCTCGCCACCGCGTACTCGCTCGAATCCGTACTCATCGAGCTGATCTTCATCCTCGGCCCCGTGCTGGTTGCGGCCTTTGTCGCGCTCGCATCGCCTGCCGCGGCGGTGCTCTTCGCGGCCGCCTGCGGTTGTGCGGGCACGCTGCTGTTTCAGCGCGCGAGCGCTCTTAATGACTGGCGCATCGAGCCGCGCGGCAAGGCAAGCCTCTTCGGCCCGCTCGCCGACCCGGGCTTCCTGCCCCTGCTCGCAGTTATCGTCTGCTATGCCTCGGCCTTCGGGCTCGTGGAAATCGGCACCACCGCCTACGCGACCGAATCCGGGCGACCCGCGCTTGCGGGCGTCCTGCTCGGCGTGATGAGCATCGGCAGCGCTGCGGGGGGACTCGTCTACGGCAGCCGCAGCTGGGGCCTGCCGCTCGCGCGCCAGTTTCCGCTCATGCTCGCGATCATGGGCCTCGGCATCGCGCCGTTGGCCCTGCTCGATGCACTATGGCCGTTCGCCCTGTGGTGCGTCGCTGCAGGCGTCGCCATGGCGCCTGCGCTGATCATGCAGTCGATGCTCGTGGCGAAGAGCTCACGGCCGGAGCATTCGACCGAGGCATTCACGTGGTCGTCCACCGGGCTGCTCGCCGGCGTCGGGTTGGGACTGACGCTCGGCGGCGGGCTGCTCGAGCTCGCAACTTCGCCCGTGGTGTTCGCGACTGCGGCCGCGCTGTCGGCTGCCGCCGGCGCGCTCGCGCTGCTCGCGCTGAA
>DATKKT010000054.1:0-2033 GCA_035542795.1 Burkholderiales bacterium | reverse complement strand
CGCCGGTCTGCGGCGAGAGCTGCAGCGCGGCGGCCCAGGTCGCGGCCATCAGGCCCGCGGCGACGGTCCAGACGAGGATCGGCGCCTGGAAATAGGCGAGCGTCAACAGCACCACGATGGTGGCTGCGGCGAAAACGGCGTAGTCGAGCATCGGAACCCCCTCCGGGAGTGAAACGGTCAGCGACTCAGGCGGCCTTCTTCACGTCGGCCAGGCTGTGCAGCGGCGCGAGCAGGCCAGCCTCGAGGAAAGCGGTGAGGCGCGCCTCGAGCAGGCGCGCGTCGTAGCGGTCCTCGGGCTTGCAGCCGGCGATGAGCTGCACGGTGTCGGTCGCCGCGAGCGTGTAGGCGAGCGTGCCGAACATGAAGTGCATGCGCCAGATGAGCTCCTCGCGCGGCATCTGCGGCAGCGCGCGCTCGAAGGCGGCCTTGAAGCGCTCCATCGCGGGCGCGTAGAGCTGGCCGATCAGCGCGCGGATCGGCTTCTGCGGATCGCTGTAGGTGCGCCCGAGCAGCCGCGTGAAGTTGCGCCCGCCGTCCTTGGCGTCCTCGAGCATGCGCAGGCTCACGCCGATGAAGGCGCCGATGATCTGGCGCGGGCTGAGCGGCCGCCCGGCAGCTTCCTTCTCCACGCGCTCCAGTTCGGCGATGCGCGCGGTGTTCATCGCGTCCAGGCGCCGGCGGAAGACGGCTTCGATCAGCGCGTCCTTGGAGCCGAAGTGGTAGTTGACCGCGGCGAGGTTGGCGCCCGCCTTGGCGGTGAGCTGGCGCATCGAAGTGGCCTCGAAGCCGTGCTGCATGAACAGCTCCTCGGCGGCGTCGAGGATGCGGGTGCGGGTTTCGTGCGGCGGTTTGAGCGAACGCAGATTCATGGCCGTGCCTCAAAGATTCAAACGAACGTTTGAATGCTAGCGGTCCCGCCCTGCGTCGTCAAGGGGTTTGGCGCATCCGCGGCGGCTAGAATCCGCGCTCGCCATGGCAGCGCACGCCCACCCCGGCTCGGCCGGGACCCAGCAGCGGTTCCAGGGCAGCGAGTGGCGCTCGCTGCGCGTGCTGCTGCCCTACCTGTGGGAGTTCCGCGGCCGCGTGATCCTCGCGCTGTCGTTCCTCTCCGCGGCCAAGCTCGCCAACGTCGCGGTACCCCTGGTCTTGAAGGAGATCGTCGACGGGCTCGACGCCAAGCTCGCGGTGGTGGCGGTGCCCGTGGCGCTGCTCGCGGCCTACGGCCTGCTGCGCTTCTCTACCACGCTGTTCGGCGAGCTGCGCGACGTCGTCTTCGTGCGCGTGACGCAGAACGCGATCCGCAAGGTGGCGCTGGGAGTGTTCCGCCACCTGCATGCGCTCAGCCTGCGCTTTCACCTGGAGCGCCAGACCGGCGGCATGACGCGCGACATCGAGCGCGGCACGCGAGGGATCTCGACCCTGTTGTCCTTTTTGTTATTTTCAATCATTCCAGTCATTCTCGAGTTTGTCCTCGTCGCCGCGGTGCTGCTCGGCAAGTTCGACTGGCGCTTCGCCGCGGTCACCTTCGGCGCGGTGATCGTCTACATCGGCTTCACGATCGCCGTCACCGAGTGGCGCATCGACATCCGGCGGCGCGCCAACGAGCTCGATTCCAGGGCCAATACGCGCGCCATCGACAGCCTGCTCAACTACGAGACGGTGAAGTACTTCGGCAACGAGGAGTTCGAGGCCGGGCGCTACGACCGCAGCCTGCGCCGCTACGAGGACGCGGCGGTGCGCTTCGAGTCCTCGCTAGGACTGCTGAACATCGGCCAGAGCCTCGTGATCGCGGCCGCGGTCACTGCGCTCATGTTCCTCGCCGCCGACGGCGTCGCCAGGAGCGCGCTGACGCTGGGAGACCTGGTGCTGGTCAACGCCCTGCTGATCCAGCTCTACATCCCGCTCAACTTCCTGGGCACCATGTACCGCGAGATCCGCCAGGCGCTGACCGACATGGAAAAGATGTTCCGCCTGCTCGACGAGAACAAGGAGATCCAGGACAAGCCGGGTGCTTTGCCGCTCGCCATCAAGGG
>DATKKT010000053.1:0-13005 GCA_035542795.1 Burkholderiales bacterium | reverse complement strand
TGTCGCGCGTGAGCGGCTCGGAGGCGACGATGATCGAGTCGGCGTTCTCGGCGCCGCCGGTCATCTTCCACTCGCCGTCGTGCAGTGCGTAGTCGCGCCCGAGCGTGTACCAGAGCGAGAGGAAATGCAGGTTCGCCTCGTGCACCTTGGCCGGGTCCTCGGTGCGGTAGCAGCCGAAGTCGAAGCAGTAGCGCAGCGCGGCGAGCTGACGGCCGTTGGCGACGAAAAGGTTGAGCGACGAGGAGACCGCGATGCCGAGCCGCTTGCGCGCGGCGCGGAGGATGTCGAGAGTCTCCTGAAGCGCGGCGAACAGCCCGTCTTCCTGCAGATCGTCCAGGCCTCCGGAGATACGCGACAGGAGCAGCGCGTAGATCCACTCGCTGTCAGTGGTGCCGTGGATCTGCGCGAGGTACTCGGGTCGGATGTGCGCGAGCAGCAGCGGCTTCATGCGCGCGAACTCGGCCAGGTCGCCGTTGTGCGCGAGCACGAGCGGTACATCGGAGAAGTGGAACGGGTGCACATTCTGCAGCGAGATCTCGACGCGCGTCGAATAAGCGACGCCGCGCACGTGCGCGAGCACGCATGATGGGCGGATCTTCTGCGCGAGGTTCTGCAGATTGCGGTCGAACACCGGCAGCGATTGCGAGTAGTAAGCGAACGCCTGCTCGGGATTGCTGCTTTCGGGGTCCCAGGCGCGCAGGCCGAAGCCGGCGAGGTTGAGCATGTGCAGCATCTTCGGCATGTAGCTTTGCCGGATCAGCGCCGAGTCGGGCTGGTAGAGCAGGTTGTCCAGCAGCACCGGCTGGCCGAGGTAGAGGAGCGCGCGGCACATGGGCGTGCTATCTCGGCGCCTTCTGCTCCTCGAGCCGGTCGGTGGCCGGCGGCGGCGTGCGCGAGAGCGCCGCAAGCTCGGCGCGCAGCTCGGGCGTCATATCGACCGAGACCGCGGCGAGCGAATCCTTGAGCTGGTCAAGATTGCGCGCGCCGACGATCGGCGCGGTGACGGCCGGGTGCGCGCCGACCCACGCTACCGCGGTGCTGACCGGATGCAGGCCCTTTTGCCTGCAGAAGGCCACGAACTTTCCGGCGGCCTCGAACATCCAGGGCTCGCCGTAGCGCGCCTCGTACATCTTGTTGGTCTTCAGCCGCCCCGTCGCCTCGCCGCTGTACTTCCCCGACAGTAGCCCCGCGGCGCCCGGGCTGTAGGGAGTGACGCCGATGCCGTTCGCCGCGCACATCGGCAGGATCTCCACCTCGGCCTGGCGCTTGACGAGGTTGTACATGGGCTGGTGCACCTGCAGCCGCGCCCAATTGTGGCGCTCCTGGAGGTCGAGCGCGCGCTGCGTCTGCCAGGCGGACCAGTTGCTGACGGCCGGGTAGAGTGCCTTGCCGGCGCGCACGATGTCCTCCAGCGCGCGCATGGATTCCTCGAGCGGCGTACGGGCGTCGAACTGGTGCAGGAACAGCACGTCGACGCGGTCGGTCTGCAGGCGCTTCAGGCTCGCCTCGATCGCGCGCACGACGTGGCGGCGCGATGTGCCGCGGTCGTTGACGTCGTCGCTCACCGGATTGAAGCACTTGGTGGCGATCACGAGCTGGTCGCGGTGGCCCTTCATGAGGCGGCCTAGGATTTCCTCCGACTTGCCCTTGCTGTACTGGTCCGCGCAATCGTAGAAGTTGATGCCGGCATCGCGCGTGGCCCTGTACATCGCGGCAGACGCCGCTTCGTCCGCGTCGCCGCCGAAGGACATGGTGCCGAAGCACAGCTCCGAAACCTGGACGCCGGTGCGCCCGAGTGGCTTGAATTTCATGGAACGATTCTAGCTTGAGGTTCGCTGCGCGGGGTTGCGCCCGGGGCGCCGGCGACCGCAGAATCGCCGGGACGAATCTATACCGGAGGGGCGCGTGAACGACATGGTGAGCGAGGTGCGTCGCTGGATCGACGCGGCGAACGGGGTGCAGGCCGACACGGTGGCGCTGCGGCGCGCGATCCACGAGGAGCCCGAGCTCGGGCTGCAGACGCCCAGGACGATGGCCAAGGTGCGCGCGGCGCTCGATGGACTGCCGCTCGAATGGAAGACCGGCAAATCCACCACCGGCGCGATCGCCGTGCTGCGTGGCGCACGGCCCGGGCGCACGGTGCTCCTGCGCGGCGACATGGACGCGCTGCCGATGCCCGAGGACACGGGGCTGCCGTTCCGCTCCAGGGTAGAGGGCGCGATGCACGCTTGCGGCCACGACACGCACACTGCGATGCTCGCCTCGGCCGCGCGGCTCCTGTGCGCGCGGCGGGACGCGCTTGCCGGCACCGTGCTCTTCATGTTCCAGCCCGGCGAGGAGGGTTGGCACGGCGCGAAGTTCATGATCGACGATGGCCTGCTCGCCGACCCCGCGCCAGAGGCGGCCTTCGCGCTGCACGTCATGCCGAATGGCCCGGCCGGAGTGTTTTTTTCCAAGGCCGGGCCGATGCTGGCCTCGGCCGACAGGGTGTACGTGACGGTGCGCGGCAAGGGCGGCCACGCTTCGATGCCCCACGACGCGGTCGACCCGGTGCCTGTCGCCTGCGAGATCGTGACCGCGCTGCAGGTGTTCGTGACGCGGCGCGTCAACATCTTCGACCCCGCGGTGCTGACCATTGCCAAGATCGAGGGCGGGACGACGAACAACGTGATCCCGGAATCGGCGAGCTTGCTCGGCACCATCCGCACCTTGTCGGAAGAGACGCGCGAGACGGTGCACGCCGGCGTGGAGCGCATCGCGCAGAACGTCGCACGCGCGCATGAATGCGAGGCCGAGGTGAAGATCGAACGCGGATTCCCGGTGACGGTATGCGACGCGCGCGCGGTCTCCTTCGCCGGGGAGACGCTTGGCGAGCTGTTTGGCGCCGGGGCGTGGAACACGATGAGCTCGCCGATCATGGGGGCCGAGGACTTCTCGTATGTGCTGCAGAGGCACCCGGGCGCGATGGTCATGCTCGGGGCCTGCCCGGCGGGCCAGAACTGGAAGATGGCCTGCCCCTGCCACTCGAACAAGATGACGCTCGACGAGGCCACCCTCGCGCGCGGCGTGGCGGCGCACTGCGCGATCGCGGAGCGCTTCCTCGCGATCGGATTCGGCTAGGGCATGGCGGTCGCCGAGGCGCTCGAGTTCCGCCCGGACGCGCCGGAGTTCATCGCCGACCCATTTCCGGTCTTCCGTCGGCTGCGCGAGGAGGACCCGGTGCACTGGAGTCCGCGCCTCAAGGCCTGGATCCTGACGCGTTACGACGACGTCAAGGCGGTGTGCCTCGACAAGGAGGTATCGTCGGACCGGCTGCGCCCGTTCTTCGCCACGCTGCCCGGACCGGAGGCCGAGCGCATCTCGCAGATCATCCGCTACCTCACGCACTGGATGGTGTTCCGCGACCCGCCGGAGCACACGCGCCTGCGGCGGCTGACGAGCAAGGTGTTCCATCTGCGGTCCATGAACGCGATGCGCCCGCAGGTGGAGGAACTGGTCGACTGGCTCTTCGCGCGCATCGGCGCGCGGCGCGAGGTCGATTTCATCGCCGACTTCGCCGGCCCGCTCCCCGCGCTCGTGATCATGGCGATGCTCGGCGTGCCGCGCGAGGAGCTCGCGAAGGTGAAGCGCATGTCGGACGACATGGCGCTGTTCATCGGCAGTTCGCGCATGTCGCCGGAGAAATACGCCATCGCCGAGGCCGCGACCCGGGAGATGGCGGGTTTCTTTCTCGAATTGATCGGCGAGAAAAGGCTGAATCCCAGGAACGATCTGCTCTCGCAGCTCGTGTCGCTGGAGGACGAGGGCGACCGGCTGAGCGAGGACGAGCTCGTCGCGAGCTGCATCCTGTTGCTGTTCGCCGGCCATGAGACGACGACGAACCACCTCGGCAACGGCCTGCTGTCGTTGCTGCGCTTCCCGGACCAGCTCGAGGCGCTGCGCGCCGAGCCCGCGCTCGCGCCGCGCGCGGTAGAGGAGCTGCTGCGCCACGACGGGCCGAGCGGCGCGCAGGTGCGCGTCGTCAAGGTCGCGCAGGCGATGCGCGGCAAGGCGCTCAAGCCGGGCGACCGCGTGTTCATCATGCTAAACGCCGCGAACCGCGATCCCGAGGCCTACGAGAATCCGGACCGCCTGTGGCTCGAGCGCGGCGGACCCGCGCATCTCACTTTCGGCTTCGGCATGCACCTCTGCCTCGGCTTCCCGCTCGCGCGCCTGGAGGGCCAGATCGCGCTGCCGGCGGTGCTGAAGCGCTGGCGCCGCATCGAGCTCGCGGTTGCGCCCGAGCGCATCGATTGGCTGAACTCGATGGTGTTCCGCGGCATGAAGGCGATGCCGCTGCGGATCGCGGACTGAGGCGGCAGCGTGGCGGGCGAGCCCTCGCGGACGTTCGGGCCAGTCACGGTCTACTTCGGAGAGAAATCCGGCAAGTATCCGGACGGCAACCAGGTCGTCGTGCGCGGCGGCGATACGCTCGCGGCGTTCGATACGCCGCTGGTCGCCAACCGGCTCGGGCGCGAGCTGCTGGACGCCGATCTGGTCGTGCTCGGGCACGTGCACGAGGACCACATGGCCGGGCTGCACCTCCTGCGCGGCGCCGAACTGCACGTGCACGAGCGCGACGTTGAGGCGGCGCGCCGCTGGGACGGCCTGGCGGCGCACTACGGCTATGCGCCGGCCGTGCTCGCCGACCTGCACGCCAAGATCAGGAAGGACTTCTTCTACGCGCCGCGGCCCGACGCGCAGCCGTACCGCGAGGGCGCGAGCTGGGACCTGGGCGCCGGCGTGATCGTGCGCGCGTTCCACCTCCCCGGGCACACGAAGGGCCACTGCGCGCTCGTCGTCGACCCGGGCGGCATCGCCTTCATCGGCGACATCGATCTCTCCTCGTTCGGGCCGTACTACGGCGACGCGACCTCGAGCCTCGCCGAGTGGCGCCGCACGCTCGAAGCGGTGAAAGACCTGCCCGCGCGCGTCTGGATCACCTCGCACCACAAGGGCGTGATCACGGAGCGCGAAGCGTTCCTCGCCTTGCTGAAGAATTTCGCTTCGCGCCTGGACGCACGCGCCGAGGCGATCGCCGCGCGCCTGCGCGAGCGACCGTCGACCCTCGAGGAGCTCGTCGCGCACCGCTTCGTCTATCCGCGCGATGCGCAGGACCTCTGGTTCGATGACGCCGAGCGGCGCGTAATCGCGCAGCACCTCGAGGAATTCGCCGCCGAAGGGCGGGCGGTGGAAGCGGGTGGCCGCTGGCGCTTGGCCTAGCCCTTGCTCTTCTGCGCCGCGTCCGTCGCAGCGGCGGCGGCGGCCCCGGCAGCCGCGGCGTCGACCGGCACGCCCGGCGGCACGTTCACCGTGACCTGCCGGCTCGCGAACTTGATGCCCGCTTCGGCGAAGGCCTTGATGATGCGGGCATAGGCTTCGCGCCGGATCGTGTAGGCGCCGCCGCCCGCCGGGTTGGCCATGTACTTGACTCGCACGATCAGCGCGCTGTCCTCGGCCGCGGTCACGCCTTGCGACTTGAGCGGCTCGATGAGGTCCTTGCTGAGTTCCGGATCCGCCGCGATCTCCGCGCCGACCTTCTTCACAATCTGTTTCACCTTCTTCAGGTCGGTATCGTAAGTGAGGCGAAATTCGAGCTTCATGATCATCCAGTCGCGGCTGGTGTTGCGCAGACGCTTGATCTCGCCGTAGGGCAGCACGTTGAGCGCACCGCGGTGGTGGCGAAGGATCACTGCCCGCACGCCGATCTTCTCCACGGTGCCCTTCGCGTCCCCGACCTCGATGTACTCGCCGAGGCGGAACGCGTCGTCCATGAGGAAGAAGGCGCCGGAAACGATGTCGCGCACCAGCGTCTGCGAGCCGAAGCCGATCGCGACGCCGACCACGCTCGCGCCGGCGAGCAGCGGCACGATGTTGATGCCGAGCGCCGCCAGGATGCTGAGCACCGCCATCACCAGAATCGTCGCCTGCAGCGTGACGCGCAGCAGCGGCAGCAGCGTGCGCAGGCGCGACGCAGGCCGGTCGCTGGGCACGGCCTCGGCGTTCATGCGTTCGTCGATCGCCGTGCGCGCCACCTCCCAGAGGATCCAGGCGAGCAGCGTCGTGATGGCGATCCCGAGCAGCGCGCTGGTGACTCGCGCGCCGACACCGCGCTCCGCCATTGCGAAGACGTTGAGATCCCAAAGATCGGCGACGACCAGGAACCCGGCGACCAGAACGACAATGTGGATCGCGCGGTTCAGCACCGGCTCGAAGCTTTCTGCGATCGCCGATCGCCTCGGCGACTCGCCCGTGCGGGTCTTGCGCCGCATGACGGCCGCCAGCAGGCGGCACAGCAGCATGTCCACCAGAGGAAGCACGAGCAGCAAAGCGATGCTGAGGATCGGCGCGTTGCCGGAATCCGGACGGTCGAGAAGCAGGTCATTCAGCAACGTCAGGTACAGCGCGACCAGATAGGCGGTGGCGAGCGCGGGCCACAGGTCGGCGAGCAGGCGCCGCAGATGCCCCGGCTCGCCCGGACCGCGGATTAGCGCGGCCACGTCGGCGCGCACCTTCCAGATCGTGTCGAGCATTAGCAGGAGGAACAGCGTCGCGCCCACGATTCTCAGCAGCAGGACCGGATCCGCGGGCGCGCCGAAGTGCTCCAGGAGCAGCACGGCAATGCGCACGGCCCCGTAAATAATCGCTACCCGAGCGCCGCCCCAGTACAGCGCTTTCGCTGCGCGGTCGTCGATTGGCAGCAGGCGCAGTCGCGCGGCCGCCGGTTCGAGCAGCAGGTGCAGGACGAGCAGGAACAGCCGCACGCCGACCACGGCCGCCAGCAGCGCGAGCGCGAGGAAGCGGATCGATTCTTGCCCCTGCCAGAGTACGAAGAACAACGCCAGCGTGCCAGCCGTGAATGCCGCGAGGTGGGCGAGGCCGATGCCGGCCCGCAGCACGAAGCGCACCGCGCTGGCCGCGAAATCGTCGGCAGCGCGCTCACCGAAGCGCCGTTCCGCGCCGCGCGTGAGACGGCCGAAAGCAAGCTCGACCGCGGCACCGACCGCTAGCATCATCAGTAGCGCGCTGCCGACGAGCCAGAGGCGCGAAATGTCGTGCGGCTCGGCGATGCGCGCGCCAACCTGGCGAACAGCCTCGGGGACGTCACCTGCCGAAGCGAAGATCGCCCTTGCGCGTTCACGCATGCGCGCGAATTCCTCGCTCGTGGTCTGCGCCATGGCCGCCATGTCGTCGGCCTTTTTCGGTGCGGCCGGTGCGGCGGCACGGTCGAGCTGCTTGATCAGCAGCGCGCGCACTTCCGCGTCGCTCAGCCGCGAGACGAGCTCGCGGATCGACTCCTTCGTGAGCGGATCGGGCAACCTGGCGGCCTGCTGCGCGTCGGCGCCGTTGCCGGGCTTCGCATCCTTCGCCGCGGCCGGAAATGCGGCGGCCAGGCCGACGCAGCCCGCCACCAACAGCCGTACGCCTGCGCGAGACATCTCCCTGGTGCGCTCCGTTCGGGGGGCGATCGACATTATACGGTCGACCATTTATTCCGACGCGACGCCGTCCCGCAAGGCGATGCGGGCACGGGCTTGACCGCAGTCAAGAATTTCCGCGGCACCACTCGCCGATAATCGCCGTGTGAAGAAGGGCGGCAAGACGAGATTCGGCCTCAAGGGCCGCGGCGTCGATCCCAAGGCGCTGGAGGAAGTGCGCGCGCTGCTCGGCGGCGAGCCGCGGCGCCGCGATCTGCTCATCGAGCACCTGCACCGGATCCAGGACCGCTACGGGCAGCTTTCGGCGCGGCACATCGCCGCGCTCGCGCAGGAGATGCGCCTCGCGCAAACGGAGGTCTACGAGGTCGCCACGTTCTACCACCACTTCGATGTGCGCCGCGAGGGCGAGGCGGCTCCGCCCGCGATCACGGTGCGGGTTTGCGACTCGATTTCTTGTGCTCTCTCTGGTTCAGAGAAACTCGCTGAAAAGCTGCGCGCGGTCTTGGGCAAGGAAGTGCGCGTGCTGCACGCGCCCTGTGTGGGGCGCTGCGAATCGGCGCCCGTTGCGGTCGTCGGTCAAAATCCGGTCTTGAATGCGTCCGCTTCTTCGATAGAAGCGGCGGTTCAGGCGGGTCGAACGCGCTGCGCCGTTTCGAAATACATCGATTTCGACGCCTACCGCAAGCAGGGCGGCTACAGGCTGATCGCGGATTGCCTCGCGGGCAAGCGCATGCGCGAGGAGATCACCAAGATCATGGAGGACTCGGCGCTGCGCGGCCTGGGCGGCGCGGGATTTCCGACCGGGCGCAAGTGGCGCATCGTCGCCGCGGAGCCCGCGCCGCGGCTGATGGCGATAAACATCGACGAAGGCGAGCCCGGCACCTTCAAGGACCGCTGGTTCCTCGAGCGCGATCCGCACCGCTTCCTCGAAGGCATGCTGGTCGCTGCCTGGTGCGCGGGCGTGGGCGAGATCTACATTTATCTCCGGGACGAGTACGCCGGTTGTCGCGCCATCCTCGAGAAAGAGCTTGCCAAATTGAGAAAGCAACGGGCGTTTCCGTTGCCTCCCATTCATCTGCGCCGCGGCGCGGGCGCGTATATCTGCGGCGAAGAGTCGGCGATGATCGAGTCGATCGAGGGCAACCGCGGCATGCCGCGGTTGCGCCCGCCCTACGTCGCGCAAGTGGGCCTGTTCGGCTACCCGACGCTCGAGCACAACATGGAGACCGTGTATTGGGTGCGCGAGATCGTGGAGAAGGGCGGCGCCTGGTTCGCGGCGCAGGGCCGCAACGGGCGCAAGGGTCTGCGCTCGTTCTCGGTTTCTGGACGCGTCAAGAAGCCCGGCGTGCACATTGCGCCTGCGGGCATCACCGTGCGCCAGCTCATAGACGAGCATTGCGGCGGCATGCTCGAAGGGCACGAGTTCTACGGCTACCTGCCCGGCGGCGCTTCGGGCGGCATCCTGCCCGCGAGCCTGGGCGACGTCCCGCTCGACTTCGACACGCTGCAGCCGTACGGCTGCTTCATCGGCTCGGCGGCGGTCGTCATTCTCTCGCAGCGCGACTCGGCCAACATGGCGGCGCGCAACTTGATGAAATTCTTCATGGAAGAGTCCTGCGGCCAGTGCACGCCCTGCCGGGTAGGCACCACCAAGGCGCTCGCCCTCATGAACGCGAAGAAGTGGAACCAACCGTTGCTGAAAGAACTCTCACAGGCCATGATGGACGCCTCGATCTGCGGCCTGGGTCAGGCGGCGCCCAATCCGGCGCTCAGCGTGATGAAGTTCTTCCCGCGGGAAGTGGAATAGAGGGCACAAGCGCGATGGATCGCGTCAGCACCAAGCAACTTGCGACGCTGCCGATTGAATTCAAGCTCAACGGCAAAACGGTGGTCGGTCGTCCCGACGAGCCGATCCTAGAGACGGCGCGCCAGAACGGCATTTCCATTCCGCACCTCTGCTATTCGCGCACGCTGCGGCCCGACGGCAACTGCCGAGCCTGCGTTGTCGAGATCAAGGGCGAGCGCGTGCTCGCGCCTTCCTGCTGCCGCTACCCTGCGCAGGGCATGGAGGTGACCACCGACAGCCCGCGCGCGCTCGCCTCGCAGAAGATGGTGCTCGAGCTGCTGCTCTCGGATCTGCCCGAGACGCAGTACACGCTGAACAACAAGGTCGACGTCTGGGCGAAGAAGCTCGGCGTCGGCAAGCCGCGCTTCGAGGCGCGCGAGCAGCCGAAGGCCGACCTCTCGCATCCGGCGATCGCGGTGAACCTCGACGCCTGCATCCAGTGCACGCGCTGCCTGCGCGCCTGCCGCGAGGAGCAGATGAACGATGTGATCGGCTATGCGTGGCGGGGGGAAGCGTCGAAGATCGTATTCGACCAGGACGACCCGATGGGTGCTTCCACCTGCGTCGCCTGCGGCGAGTGCGTGCAGGCCTGCCCGACCGGCGCGCTCATGCCGGCGCGCAAGGCCGGCGTGGAAGTCGTGGACAAGAAGGTGGACTCGGTCTGCCCGTTCTGCGGCGTCGGCTGCCAGCTCACCTATCACGTCAACAAGACCGAGAACGTCATCAAGTTCGTCACTGGCCGCGACGGCCCCGCGAACCATGGCCGGCTGTGCGTCAAGGGGCGGTACGGCTTCGATTACGTGCAGCACCCGCAGCGGCTCACGCAGCCGCTGATCCGCAAGCCGGGAGTGCCCAAGCGAGCCGATTTCACGGTCGATCCGGCGAACTGGAAGGAGGCCTTCCGTGAAGCCACCTGGGACGACGCCCTCGACTTTGCCGCCTCCGGTTTGCTCAAGATAAGAAATCAAGACCGGTTCGCGCTCTCTGGCTTCGGTTCCGCGAAGGGCTCGAACGAGGAGGCGTACCTATTCCAGAAGCTCGTGCGCACGGGCTTCGGCACCAACAATGTCGATCACTGCACGCGCCTCTGCCATGCCTCCTCGGTCGCGGCGCTGCTGGAGGGCGTGGGCTCGGGAGCGGTGTCGAACCAGGTGGGCGACGTAGTGAACGCCGAGGTGGTGCTGGTGATCGGCGCCAACCCTACGGTGAACCATCCTGTGGCGGCGACCTGGATGAAGAACGCTGCGAAGAACGGCACCAAGCTCATCGTGGCCGATCCGCGCCGCACCGAGTTGGCGCGCTACGCGACGCACTTCCTCCAGTTCAAGCCCGACACGGACGTGGCGATGCTGAACGCCATCATCCACGCGATCATCGACGAGGGCCTGGTCAACGAGGCGTTCGTGCGCGATCGCACGAGCGGCTTCGAGGCGCTGAAGGAAAACGCGAAGGCGTTCTCGCCGGAGAAGATGGCGCCCGTCTGCGGCATCCCGGCGCAAACGCTGCGCGAGGTGGCGCGCCTGTTCGCCAAATCGAAGGGCTCGATGATTCTCTGGGGCATGGGGATCTCGCAGCACGTGCATGGCACCGACAACGCGCGCTGCCTGATTGCGCTGTCGCTGATGACCGGCCAGGTAGGGCGGCCGGGCTGCGGCCTGCATCCTCTGCGAGGCCAGAACAACGTCCAGGGCGCCTCGGATTCGGGCCTGATTCCGATGATGTACCCGGACTACCAGCGCGTGGACAACCCGGAGGCGAACAAGCGCTTCGAAAAGCTCTGGGGCGCCAAGCTGGATCTGAAGCCCGGCCTCACGGTCGTCGAGGTCATCAAGGCGGCCGACGCCGGCCGGATCCGCGGCATGTACATCATGGGCGAGAACCCCGCGATGTCCGACCCGGACGTCGAGCACGCGCGCGCCGCGATGGCTAAGCTGGAGCACTTGGTGGTGCAGGACATCTTCCTCACCGAAACCTGCTACCTCGCCGACGTGGTGCTGCCCGCCACGGCCTGGCCGGAAAAGGACGGCACGGTCACCAATACCGACCGCATGGTTCAGCTGGGGCGCAAGGCGCTCGACGCGCCCGGGGACGCGAAGCCCGATTTGTGGATCATCAACGAGATCGCCAAGCGCATCGGCCTGCCGTGGGACTACACGCATCCGAAGCAGGTATTCGACGAGATGCGCCAGGGCATGAATTCGATCGCCGGCATTACCTGGGAACGCTTGGAGCGTGATTCCTGCGTTGTGTACCCCTGCGAGCACGAGGGGGATGCAGGCACTCCGGTCGTCTTTACCGAGGTTTTCCCTACCGCGACCGGACGCGCCAAGTTCGTCCCTGCCGACCTCATTCCGGCCGACGAGCGCCCGGACGACGCCTACCCGACCATCCTGATCACAGGACGGCAGCTCGAGCACTGGCACACGGGCGCGATGACGCGCCGGGCCGGCGTGCTGGACGCGATCGAGCCCGAGCCGGTGTGCTCGATCCATCCGCTGGACCTCGCCGAGCTCGGCGCCAAGCCCGGAGACATCATTACGGTCGAATCGAGGCGCGGCAAAGTCTCCTTGTTCGCCCGCGTCGACGAGGGCACTCCTCGAGGCGCGGTGTTCATTCCGTTTGCCTATTACGAGGCGGCGGCGAACGCGCTCACGAATCCGAAGCTCGATCCGTTCGGCAAGATCCCCGAGTTCAAGTACTGCGCGGTCCGAGTGACCAAGGGGGGCGCGCGGCCGGGTGACCCGGGCTATGGCAAAGGCCGGAGCCTGGGCGAGCTCTACGGCCGGACCGCATCGTGAAATACCGCTGCACTGATCCGGGTCTTTTTTAACGAATTTTTATTGCGGCTGACATCGGGAGCCGCTAAGGTTCAAGCTTAAGAAGAAGTCAGGTTCGGTACCGGTAGCACCACCTTTAGGTACTCAGGTTGGGGTGCAGGCTAGGGGGAAGTCTGTTTGCTGCGTTGGCTGACGAACCGCACGAGCTCGGACCGGCCTGAGGGTGCCTCTGGCGCGGAAGCGCGCGCGGGCGGTAAGGCCCAGTCTCAAAGTCAAAGCAGATACCGGCTCGAAGCGCTCGAGCCGCGCGTGCTGCTCTCAGCAGATCCGCTGGCGCTCGCAGTTGCGGCTCAAGCCGTCGTCCAGGCAACGAGCAATTCGGACAAGGTGTCGGCCAATACGCTCGTTCTGCAGCCCAATGCGGGACAGGCGCCAGCCGCGGATGCCGCCGTACAGGACGCGCAACCGGGCCAGGCGGCCCAAGAAAATCTAACCGTTGCCTGGCCCGAGGGCTGGCAGGCGACCACCACGGGAGGCGATCAGAAGACGCCGGCGACGGCCGCGACCACCGAGCCGGAGGTGCCGGTGTCTGTCGCGGCGGCGGCGGATTCCGAGGACTCCAACGCCGCGCAGCTCCTGCAGGCCGCCGCTGCTGTTGCATCGCAGAAAGATTCCAGTTTCGACGACAAATCTTCGCCCGCGCAAACGGGCGACGACCAGGTTGCGATCAATTCTCCAACCGACGAGCAGCTGCCGCGCGCGCCTCCTTCCGAGGACCTGTTTGGCTCCGCGATCGTTGCGGTCGAAACGAATTCTCAGAGTGAGACAAGCCCAGCCAGTCCGGAAAAATCGGATCAAGGTGGGCTTTTTGCATTTCAGAATCCTCCGATTTCGGACCGCAATG
>DATKKT010000052.1:0-16339 GCA_035542795.1 Burkholderiales bacterium | reverse complement strand
GCGCTGCACGCTCGCGTTCATGCGGCGCGCGGCGAACTCCTCGGTCGCGCGGTTGAGCGCATCGCTCGCCGCCTTGATCGCGCGCATATGCGGCGTGGCGATCGCCCGCTCCAGGAAGCTGACCTTCTCCTCGATCTCCTTCACTTCGTCGGCGCTCAGCAACGCGCCGTCTTCGGCCAGAGCGCTCCGGGTGGCGTCGATCAGGCGTTGCGCGTCGACACGATGCTCGTTCAGCGCCCGCGCTTGCATGTCTTCCTTCGCGTGCTGGTACGAGTCGCGCAGCATGCGCTCGATGTCGGCGTCGGCAAGCCCGTACGAGGGCTTCACCGTCACCGAGGCCTCGGCGCCGGTGGTCTTCTCCTGCGCGCTCACCGCGAGCAGACCGTCGGCGTCCACCTGGAAGGTCACGCGCACGCGCGCCGCGCCCGCCGCCATCGGCGGAATACCCTTCAGCTCGAATCGCGCGAGCGAGCGGCAGTCGGCGACGAGCTCGCGCTCGCCCTGCACCACGTGAAAGCTCATGCCCGACTGCCCGTCCTTGAAGGTGGTGAACTCCTGCGCGCGCGCGCAGGGGATAGTGCTGTTGCGCGGGAGGATGCGTTCTGCGAGGCCGCCCATCGTCTCCACGCCGAGCGACAGCGGGATCACGTCGAGCAGCAGCCAGTCCTCGCCCTCGGGCTTGTTGCCCGCGAGCACGTTCGCCTGCATCGCCGCGCCGAGCGCGACCACCTTGTCCGGGTCGAGGTTGTTGAGCGGGTCGCGGCGGAAGAACTCGGCCGCGGCGCGCTGGATCTGCGGCATGCGCGTCGCGCCGCCGACCATCACCACGCCCTTTACCGCGTCGGCACCGAGACCGGCGTCGCGCAGCGCCCTGCGCACCGGCGCGAGCGTCTTCTGCACCAGGTGCTGCGTGATGCGGCAGAAGGTCTCGGTGTCGAGCGTCACGTCGACCAGCTCCCCCGAGGCGAGCTTGGCGGTGATGCGCGCCTCGGCATGCCCGGTGAGGTATTCCTTCGCCTCGCGCGCCTTGACGAGCAGCAGCCGCATGTCGCGCGGCTGCAGCGGTGCGAGCTTGGCGGTCTCCACGATCCAGCAGAACACGCGGTGATCCCAGTCGTCGCCGCCAAGCGCGGCGTCGCCGCTCGTCGCCACCACCTCGAACACGCCCTTCGAGAGCCGCAGGACGGAGATGTCGAACGTGCCACCGCCCAGGTCGAACACCGCGTAGGTGCCCTCGGCGGCGTTGTCCAGGCCATAGGCTATGGCCGCTGCGGTCGGCTCGTTCAGCAGCCGCAGCACGTTCAGGCCCGCCAGGCGCGCCGCGTCCTTGGTGGCCTGGCGCTGCGCGTCGTCGAAGTACGCGGGCACCGTAACCACCGCGCCCGCGAGCTCGCCGCCGAGCGACTGCTCGGCGCGCGCGCGCAGCACCTTGAGGATCTCGGCCGAGATCTCTACCGGGCTCCTCACGCCCGCGGCGGTGCGCAGCTGCACCATGCCCGGCGCATCGATGAAGTCGTAGGGCGCCGCGTGCGCCACGTCGCCGAGCGCGTGCGCGAGGTCCTTCCAGCCGCGCCCCATGTAGCGCTTCACCGAGGCGACGGTGTTGCGCGGGTCCTCCGCCTGGTGCGCCTGCGCCGCGTAGCCCACCTCGACCTTGCCGCCGGCGAGGTAGCGCACGATCGAGGGCAGCAGCGCACGGCCCTGCGCATCGGGCAGCACCGTGGCGACGCCGCTGCGCACCGTGGCCACCAGCGAGTTGGTGGTGCCGAGATCGATGCCGACCGCGAGGCGCCTCTGGTGCGGCTCGGGGGCCTGGCCCGGCTCGGAGATCTGGAACAGCGTCATCAGGCTTCCAGAGCCTCGTATGCGCCGTGGATCTCGTCGCCCAGCCGCTCGAGGAACATCAGCTTGCGCACCAGCGGCTTCGCCCCGGCGAAATCACGCGCTGAATCGATCTGTTGCCCGATCTGCTTTTCAAGCTCTTGTCTTTCTTCATGCAAATGCAAAGACAAAGCATCCAAAGCGGCTGCGTCCTTCGCATCCTCCAGCCGCTCGCGCAGATCCATCTGCTGCAGGAGGAAGTCCTCCGGCATGGACGTGTCGGTCTCGAACGCGACGTCGACTCCGTTCAGCGCGAGCAGGTATTTCGCGCGCCGCACGGGGCTCTTCAGCGTCTGATAGGCCTCGTTGACGCGCGTCGTCATCTGCATCGAGGCGCGCCGCTCGGCGTCGCCGGCCCGCGCATAGCGGTCCGGGTGCACCTCGGCCTGGATGCCGCGGTACGCGGCCTCGAGGCGCGCGGCGTCCAGCGCGAACGCCGGGGCGAGTCCGAACAGCTCGAAGTGGCTAGACGCTAAAGCTTTCGCCGCAGCCGCACTCGTCCTTGACATTGGGGTTGTTGAACTTGAAGCCTTCGTTCAAGCCCTCTCGCGCAAAGTCGAGCTGGGTGCCGTCCAGGTAAGGCAGGCTCTTCGGGTCGACCACGACCTTGACGCCGTGGCTCTCGAACTGCAGGTCCTCCGGGTTCACTGCGTCTGCGAACTCGATCTTATACGCCATGCCGGAGCAGCCCGTGGTGCGCACGCCCAGGCGCAGTCCCACGCCCTTGCCGCGCTTGGCGAGGAAGTTCTGAACGTGCGTCGCGGCCTTCTCGGTGAGCGTGACGGCCATTATGGCTTGTGCTTCTTGCGGTAGTCCTCGACCGCCGCCTTGATCGCGTCCTCGGCGAGGATCGAGCAGTGGATCTTCACCGGCGGCAGCGACAGCTCCGCGGCGATCTGCGTATTCTTGATGCTCGCCGCCTCCTCGAGCTTCTTGCCCTTCACCCATTCGGTGACGAGCGAGCTCGAGGCGATCGCCGAGCCGCAGCCGTAGGTCTTGAAGCGCGCGTCCTCGATGACGCCGTCCTTGTTCACCTTGATCTGCAGCTTCATGACGTCGCCGCAGGCCGGCGCGCCCACCATGCCGGTGCCGACCGACGCGTCGCCCTTGTCGAACGAGCCGACGTTCCTGGGATTCTCGTAGTGATCGATGACCTTGTCGCTGTATGCCATGTTCTTCTCCTCAGTGGGCGGCCCACTGAACGGTGTTCAGGTCGACGCCCTCCTTGTGCATCTCCCAGAGCGGCGAGAGCTCGCGCAGCTTCGCCACTTTCGTCTGAATGTGGTCCACGGCGTAATCGATCTCCTCGGCCGTCGTGAAGCGGCCGAGCGTGAACCTGATCGAGCTGTGCGCGAGCTCGTCCGAGCGCCCGAGCGCGCGCAGCACGTAGGACGGCTCGAGCGACGCGGACGTGCAGGCGGAGCCCGAGGACACCGCGATGTCCTTGACCGCCATGATCAGCGACTCGCCCTCGACGTAGTTGAAGCTCATGTTGAGGTTGTGCGGCACGCGCCGCTCGAGGTCGCCGTTCACGAACACCTCTTCCATGCGATTCAGGCCCGTGAGCAGCCTGTCGCGGAGTGCCCTGATGCGATCGCGCTCGGCCACCATCTCCAGCCGCGCGAGGCGGTAGGCCTCGCCCATGCCGACGATCTGGTGCGTCGCCAGCGTGCCCGAGCGGAAGCCCCGCTCGTGGCCGCCGCCGTGCATCTGCGCCTCCAGGCGCACGCGCGGCTTGCGTCGGATGAACAGCGCCCCGACGCCCTTCGGGCCGTAGGTCTTGTGCGCCGAGAAGGACATCAGGTCGACTTTCAGCGCCTGCAAATCGATGTCGCACTTGCCGGTCGCCTGCGCCGAGTCGACGTGGAAGAGTATCCCCCGCTTGCGGCACAGCTCGCCGATCGCCGCGATATCCTGCACCACGCCGATCTCGTTGTTCACGAACATCACCGAGACGAGGATCGTGTCCTTGCGCAGCGCGCCTTCCAGCTGGCCGAGGTCGAGCAGGCCGTCGGGCTGCACGTCGAGGTAGGTCACCTCGAAGCCGCGGCGCTCGAGCTCGCGCATCGAGTCCAGCGTCGCCTTGTGCTCGGTCTTCACCGTCAGCAGGTGCTTGCCCTTGGTCTTGTAGAACTCGGCCGCGCCCTTCAGCGCGAGGTTGATCGACTCGGTCGCGCCCGAGGTCCAGATGAGGTCCTTGGCGTCGCAGCGCACGAGCGCGGCCACGTCCTCGCGCGCCTGCTCGACCGCCTCCTCGGCCTTCCAGCCGAACACGTGCGAGCGGCTCGCCGGATTGCCGAAGTGCTCGGTGAGGTAGGGGATCATCTTCTGCGCCACGCGCGGGTCGACCGGCGTGGTCGCGGAGTAATCCAGGTAGATCGGCAGCTTCATCAGGCCGCCACCTTCTCCGGCGCCTTCTCGGCCGGCTGCTCGCGGCCGCGGAAGTCCTTGATCACCTGCACCTGCTTGCCCTGCTGGTGCGACACCACGTCGGCGAGCGTGACCGAGTTGAGGTAGTCGTTCATCTTCTCGTTGAGCGTCGCCCACAGGTCATGCGTGATGCAGCGCCGGTCATCATTGCAGTTTTCCTTGCCGCCGCATTGCGTGGCGTCAATCGGCTCGTCCACCGCGCTGATGATGTCGGCGACGGTGATCTGCACGGTCGGCTTGGCGAGGTTGTAGCCGCCGCCCGGGCCGCGCACGCTCGAGACGAGCTTCGCTCGGCGCAGCTTGCCGAACAGCTGCTCGAGGTACGACAGCGAGATGTGCTGCCGCTCGCTGATCGCGGCCAGCGTCACCGGCCCGCGCGTCTGCCGCATCGAAAGGTCCACCATCGCGGTGACCGCGAATCTGCCTTTGGTCGTCAGTCTCATGGGTTCGCCGTTCTATACCTGATGAAGATGCTCAACTATACCAAATCCCGAGTAAACCTGTCAGGTATAAAAGATTAGCTTTTTCAGCTACTTGACCGCGCGCAGCGAATCGCTCTTGGCGCGCTCCGCCGCCTGCTCGAGCCGGCGGACCTTCTCGGTGAGGGCCGAAACGGTCTGCTCGAGCTCCTGGGCGTGCTCCACGAGCGACTGCAAGGTCTTCAGATAAGGGTCTTCCTGCCCGGGCACCACGCCATAGGCCGCGAACTGCGAGGACTTGGCGTCCCTGGACGACTGGTCCACGAGGCGGCCGGGCACGCCGACCACCGTGGCGCCCGCGGGCACCTCCTTCAGCACCACCGAGTTCGAGCCGATCTTCGCGTCGTCGCCCACGGTGAAGCCGCCGAGCACCTTGGCACCCGCGCTCACCACCACACGCTTGCCGATCGTAGGATGCCGCTTGGTGCCGCGGTAGAGCGATGTTCCGCCGAGCGTGACGCCCTGGTAGATCGTGCAGTCGTCGCCGATCTCGGCGGTCTCGCCGATGACCGTGCCCATGCCGTGGTCGATGAACACGCGCCGGCCGATCACGACCGCGGGGTGGATCTCGATGCCGGTGAGCCAGCGGCCGAAGTGCGAGGTCAGGCGCCCCAGCCAGTGCAATCCGTGCGTCCAGTACCAGTGCGCGAAGCGGTGGATCCAGATCGCGTGCAAGCCGGGGTAGCAGGTCAGCACTTCCCAGGTGGAGCGCGCCGCCGGGTCGCGCTCCCGCACGCTTGCGACATCTTCGCGTAGCTGCCTGAACATGAAAGCCATTTTACTTTGCCCGACTAATCCTCTCAACTATTTGGACCGGGCCTTCTGCAGCGCGTTCAGCAGCCCGCGCAGGATGTTGACCTCCTCGCGCTCCAGGTCCGGCACCCGTGAGAACAGCCTGCGCCACCGGGTGCGCAGCTTCGAGCCCGAGGCCGGGTCGAAAAAGTCGCTTTCGACCGCCGCCTGCTCCAAGTGGCCGTAGAGGCCTTCAAGGTCGGCGACGGTAGCGGGCTTCTCTTTCTTGTATTGAAACGACTTTGAATTGGAAACCATGAACCATTCGTAGCAGACCACCTGCACCGCCTGTGCGAGATTGAGCGAGCCGAACTCCGGATTGGCCGGGATGTGCACCAGATACTGGCAGGCGAGCATCTCGTCGTTGGTGAGGCCCGCCTGTTCGCTGCCGAAAACGAACGCCACGGGCCCGCCGAGCTCTCTCGCGCGCGCGGCCGCCGCGCGCACGTCCAGCACCTGCGTCGACCATTCGCGCGGCCGGGCCGAGAGCGCGAACGCGGCTACGCAGTCCGCGATCGCGGTCGGAAGGTCTTCATGAGTTCTTGAATTCAGAAGAACATCGGCAGCATTGGTGGCCATCCACTGGGCCTCCGGCGCCGGATAGCGTTCCGGCTTCACGAGGCGCAAATCGGACAGGCCCATGGTCTTCATCGCGCGCGCGGCGGCGCCGATGTTGCCCGGATGGCTCGGTCGGCAGAGCACGACGCGCACGGCGGCTGAGCTGGTCACCATAATAGAATACGCGCGCGATGCATCCCCTGCTCAACACGGCCGTCAAGGCGGCTCGGCGCGCCGGCAGCATCATCAACCGCGCCGCGCTCGACCGCGGCGCGCTGAAAGTGCAGGCCAAGGGCGCCAACGACTACGTCACCCAGGTCGACCACGCCGCGGAAGCGGCGATCATCGATGCGGTGCACACCGCGTATCCCGATCACGCGATCCTGGGCGAGGAAACCGGCGCCCTCGAGCGCGGCAAGGCCGAGTACCGCTGGATCATCGATCCGCTGGACGGCACGACGAACTTCATCCACGGCTTTCCGCAGTACTGCGTGTCGATCGCCGTGCAGCACCGCGGCAGGACCGCGCACGGCGTGGTCTACGACCCGGGCCGCAACGAGCTGTTCACGGCGAGCCGCGGCGCGGGCGCGTTTCTCGACGATCGGCGCGTGCGCGTGTCGAAATGCGCGCAGATGAAGGAGGCGCTCGTCGGCACCGGCTTCCCGTTCAAGGAGGTCGTCCGGCTGTCGCTCTATATGCGCCAGCTGCGCGCGATCATGACCTCGTGCTCGGGCGTGCGCCGCGCGGGGGCCGCGGCGCTCGATCTCGCCTATGTCGCCTGCGGGCGCATGGACGCGTTCTGGGAGATGGGCCTCTCCAGCTGGGACATGGCTGCCGGCGCGCTGATGATCCAGGAGGCGGGCGGCCTGGTCGGCGACCTCGCCGGCGAGGACGGCTACCTCGACAAGGGCGAGATCGCCGCCGCGACGCCGAAGGTGTTCCCGCAGCTGCTCGAAGCGCTGAGGTAGCGCCCGGTGCGCCGAGTCCTCGGCCTGCTGCCCGCGCTGCTCCTGAGCGCCTGCGCCGGCCTGCCGGCCGACCCGGACGGTCGCGGAGCGCGGCCCGCGCGGGACGTGCCGCGCGGCGAGGTGGCGATCGTCATCAACGGCAACGCGGCGGGGGGCCGCCACGCCGGCCTGTTCGCCGGTCCCTGGCTCAGCGATCCCTCGGGAAGCTATGTCTCGCAGCGATCGGGCTCCGCGGACTGGCCCGGCCCCTCCCTCGCGGACTACGTCGCGTTCCAGCTCGAAGACGGCGACGACGTGCGCGTGTTCCGGTTCCGCCTGAGCGAGCGGGATTTCGCGGAGGTCGAGCGGCGCGTGCGCAGCGCTGGCGCCACGCCGCCCCTGTTCTGCGCGGCGACCGTGCAGAGCCAGATCGCGGGCGTCGGCCCGTTCAAGGAGATACCGGACACTTTCTGGACGTCGCCCAAGACGCTCGCTTCGCACCTGCAGCAGCTCCTCGGCCGGCCGTCGATCGCCGGCGCCTGCCTGCGGCCCTCGGGCACGCCTTGCTGACAAGGGCGAATCGGTGCGACTCGTCGTAACCGGCGGGCTGGGCTACATCGGCTCGCACTGTTCGGTCGCGCTCGCACGCGAGGGGCACCGGCTGCGCATCGTCGACAACCTCGCGAACTCCAAGCCGTCGGTCCTCGAGCGCATCCGCGAGCTTGCGCCGGGCGCCGCCATCGACTTCGTGCAGGCCGATATGCGCGATGCGGCCGCGATGGAGCGCGTGTTCGCGGGCGCGGGCGCCGACGCGGTGCTGCATTTCGCGGGTCTCAAGTCGGTGCGCGAATCGGTCGCGGACCCCGCGCGCTACCACGACAACAACGTCGGCGGCACGAAGGCGCTGCTCGCGGCCATGGAGCATCACGGCGTCGAGCGCATCGTGTTCAGCTCCTCGGCGACGGTCTACGGCGACTCCGAGTCGCTGCCCTACACCGAGCGCCACCCGCTGAAGCCGTCGAATCCCTACGGCGAGACCAAGCTCGCGGTGGAGCGCCTGCTGGAAGTGCGCGCCGCGGCGAATGCTTCGTTCCGCTACGCCGCGCTGCGCTATTTCAATCCGATCGGCGCGCACCCTTCCGGGCGCATCGGCGAGGATCCGCGCGGCACGCCGGAGAACCTGCTGCCCTATCTCACGCGCGTCGCGCTCGGGCGCATGCCGCGCCTGCGCGTGTTCGGCGGCGATTACGACACCGTGGACGGAACCGGCGTGCGCGACTACCTCCACGTGATGGACCTCGCCGCCGGGCACCTCGCCGCGCTGCGCCACCTCGCCGGCCGACCTCGCTCGATCACCGTCAATCTCGGTACCGGGCGCGGCCACTCGGTGCTCGAAGTGATCCGCGCGTTCGAGGCGGCGACCGGCCGCAAGGTGCCCTACGAGATCGTCGCGCGCCGTGCCGGCGACGTGGCGGCCTCGTATGCGGATGCTACGCTCGCCGAGCACGAGCTCGGCTGGCGGGCGCAGCTCGGCATCGAGGACATGTGCCGCGACGCCTGGCGCTGGCAGTCGGATAATCCGAACGGCTACCCGGATTGACGCCCGCTTGAACGCCTCGCTCGACGCCCACACGCCGATGATGCAGCAGTACCTGCGCCTGAAGGCGCAGCATCCGGAGATCCTCATGTTCTACCGCATGGGCGATTTCTACGAGCTGTTCTACGACGACGCCGAGAAGGGCTCGCGCCTGCTCGACCTCACGCTGACCGCGCGCGGCCAGTCCGCGGGCGCGCCGGTGAAGATGGCGGGCGTGCCGGTGCACTCGGTAGAGCAGTACCTCGCCAAGCTCGTGAAGCTCGGCGAATCGGTGGCGATCTGCGAGCAGGTGGGCGACGTCGCCACGGCCAAGGGGCCGGTAGAGCGCGAAATCACGCGCATCGTCACGCCCGGCACCCTCACCGACCCGGCGCTGCTGGACGAGAAAGCGGAAAACGTCCTGCTGTCCGTCTTCATGGAGAAATCTTGCGTCGGCCTCGCTTGGCTTTCGCTGGCGAGCGGCGACCTGCGCGTCGCCGAGGTCGCGCCGCAGGCGCTGGCGAATGAGCTGCGCCGCATCGCCCCGGCCGAGATCCTCGCCGCCGACGGCATCGAGCTGCCCGGCTACACGGTCACGCGCCTGCCCGCGTGGAGCTTCGACACGGATTCGGGCCGCAAGCGCCTGCTCGCGCAACTGGGCGCCGCCACGCTCGCGGGCTACGGCGTAGACGACCTGGGTCCCGCGATCGGCGCCTGCGGCGCGCTGCTCGAGTATGCGAGGAAGACCCAGGGCCAGGCGCTTGCGCACGTGGTCGCCGTGCGCGCCGAGCGCGCGAGCGAATACCTGCGCATGGACGCGGCGACGCGGCGCAACCTCGAGATCACGGAGACGCTGCGCGGCGAGCCCGCGCCCACCCTCTTCTCGCTGCTCGACGAATGCGCGAGCGGCATGGGCAGCCGACTGCTGCGCCACTGGCTCCATCATCCCCTGCGGGATCATTCGGTCCTCAGCTCCCGTCTCGATGCCGTCGAGAACCTTCAGGAAAAGGGCCCGGACATCCATCGAATCCTGCGGCAGTTCGCCGACGTGGAGCGCATCGCGGCGCGCATCGCGCTGAAGAACGCCCGCCCGCGCGACCTGTCCGGCCTCAGGGAGAGCCTGCTGCGCCTGGACGCCTTGAGGGGTTCCACGCCCGATACGTCCCTGCTCCTGAAGAATCTCTCTCAAGACCTTCGGACGCCGCAGCAGGCCGTGGAGCTTCTCGTGAAGGCGATTGCGCCGGAGCCGGCGGCGATGCTGCGCGACGGCGGCGTGATCGCCGACGGCTACTCGAACGAGCTCGATGAGCTGAGAGGCTTGCAATCGAACGCGTCCGAATTCCTGCTGCGCTTGGAAAAGCAGGAGCGCGAGCGAACGGGAATCGCCAACCTCAAGGTCGCCTACAACCACGTCCACGGCTATTACATCGAGGTCACGAACGCGCAGGCCGGCAAGGTTCCCGCCGACTACCGGCGGCGGCAGACGCTCAAGAGCGCCGAGCGCTACATCACGCCCGAGCTGAAGGCTTTCGAGGACAAGGCGCTCTCGGCGCGCGATCGCGCACTGGCCCTCGAGAAGAGCCTGTATGAATCCGTTCTTGACGAATTGAAGCTTTCCATAAGAAGCCTTCAGAAAATCGCCGGCGCGCTCGCGCAGCTCGACGTGCTCGCCTGCTTCGCCGGCATCGCGGCGCGCAGGAACTATTGCCGTCCGGACTTCTGCAACGAGGTCAAGGTCGACATCGAAGCGGGTCGCCATCCGGTCGTCGAATCGCTCGTCGACCCGTTCATCGCCAACGACTGCCGGCTCTCGGCGGCGCGCCAGTTGCTGCTGGTGACCGGGCCGAACATGGGGGGCAAGTCCACCTATATGCGCCAGGTGGCGCTCATCGCCCTGCTCGCGCACACGGGCTCGTTCGTGCCCGCGAAGCGCGCCACGATCGGCCCGCTCGACCAGATCTACACGCGCATCGGCGCCTCCGACGACCTCGCGGGCGGGCGCTCGACCTTCATGGTCGAGATGACCGAGAGCGCCAACATCCTGCACAACGCCAGGGCTTCGAGCCTCGTGCTCATGGACGAGATCGGCCGCGGCACATCGACCTTCGACGGCCTCGCGCTCGCTTGGGCGATCGGCCGCTTCCTGCTGGAGAAGAACCGCGCGCTCACCCTCTTCGCCACGCACTACTTCGAGCTCACGCGCCTCGCGCTCGACTACAAGACGGCGGCCAACGTGCACCTGGACGCGGTCGAGCAGAAGGACTCGATCGTGTTCCTGCACGCCGTAGAGGAAGGCCCCGCCGACCGCAGCTACGGCCTGCAGGTCGCCTCGCTCGCCGGCGTGCCGAAGCCGGTGATCCGCCAGGCGAGGAAGATCCTCGAGACGCTCGAGCGCCAGAGCCTGGAGCGCGGCGGCCAGGACGACCTGTTCGCGAAGCCCACCGAAGACAAGGCGCCGGAAAAGGACGAGCTGCGCGATGCGCTGCAGGCGATCAATCCCGACGAACTCACGCCTCGCGAGGCGCTAGAACTGCTCTATAGGCTCAAGAAATTGCCTTAGAGCGCCTAGTCGACGCTGAGCCTCACTGGAACATTCGCGTACCAGACGAAGAAGGCGGCGCCGAGGCCCACGAAACCAAGGGTAAGGCCGATCACACACCAGAGCCACAGACCTTCGAACGTCGCGATGCGGAAGGTCTCCGGCTGCGACGGCTGCCGCGGATCGTAGAGGATTCGCACCACGTTACCCTGCTTGAAGTTGAATCCGCTGCTTGTCATCTGGAGCGTAACGCGCTGCCGTCGCCCGTCCACGTCCGCGAACTCGAAGATTGGATAGTTGCTCGCGACAAGCCTTTGCTTCCCGTCCACGTCCTCGCAGCCCTCGCGTGTCTCCCACCCGGCAAAGATCGCCTCGGTGCGTACGCCGCTGCGCAGCAGCCGAAGGGCGACGTACAACTCCGAAAAGCCGAGCCAGGCAAAGCCACAGCCGACCAGGGACGCCAACAGGAGGAAAACGATCTGGCCGGCCGTCATTTAGTCGCCATGACATCAGTTTGTCTGATCGCCTCCCCGTCTCGCGCGAAGACAACGAGAGCGGCTAGACGGATGAATCGTGCTGGCTTCGGATCAACCCTTTGCGAACGCAACAAGAATCTTGCCGGAGCGGCCGCCACGCGCAGCGTGCGCAACCGCCTCCTTTATTCGCTGGATCGGATAAACGGCCGCCACCTCTACCGCGAGGGTGCCGTCGGCCACCTTGGCCGCAAGGTCTCGATACAGCGCCGCAATCTGCGCTGGCGGAGTATCCACAAACCACTTGCGCAGCCAGAAGCCATGAAGCCGCACGTCACGGAACACCGTGTCTCTCGCATCGATCATGCATGGCTCGCCGCTCAGCATCCCGTAGTTGACCACCGTCCCGCCCTCGCTCACGCAGCGGGCGAGGTGCTGGGTTCCGGAACCGCCGACCGCGTCGATTGCGAGAGGCAACGCTTGCTCGCCAATCTCCGCGCGCACTCGCGAATCCAGATCGGGACCGTCCGTCATCACGATGTCCGCTCCGAACGCGCGCAGAGGCTTTACAAGCTCCGCACGGCGCACCACGTTGACCGTCTTTACGCCTGCGCGCCGGGCGAGCCGGATCAGGCAATGGCCGACCCCGGAATTTGCCGCATTCTGAATTACCCACTGCCCGGGCTTAGGCGGGACAAATTGATGCAACATGAGGTACGCAGTCGGAGGATTCACTCGCAGCATGGCAAGCTGCTTCGGGTCCACGGCTTCAGGCAGTGCGAACACCGCCTTGCCGGGCGCCCTGATGCGCTCGCGCCAGCAGCCTGGACCAGGCACCAATACCCGATCGCCTGACTTCACGTGGCGAACAGCCGTTCCGATCTTGACGATTCGCCCCACCCCCTCGGCGCCCGGCGTCATGGGCAGCGGAGGCGGCACCGCGCCATACTTTCCTTCGAGATTGAGTATGTCCGCAGGATTGATCGGGACGAACTCGGTCTCGACGACGACCTCGTCCGGCCCTGGTTCGCCCGGATCAGGCTGTTCGATGACCTCGATCGCCTCGTCGGCTCGACCGAATGCGCGAACTTGCGTTGCTAGCATGGCAAAAATCCTATTCCAGACATCGCATCCACGAATCAGCGGCAGCCGGGCTGCGCGGCGATCCAGGCGCCCAGCTCGCCGATGGCGCGATTCGAGGCGCGCGCGAGGGCGGACGCGCCGCCCACGGCATCGGAACCGGCGTTCGCTTCCGCCACGGAGAACTGCTTCGCCGCGCCTGAAGACAGCGACGCGCGCAGCTCGAGGCGCGCCTCGCTCGCGTCCTTAGCCGAGAAGACCTGCGTGAATTCCTGGATCTCGACCGCCAGCACGCACTTGCCGCCGTCGGTCGCGGCGCGCTGCAGCTGCTTGCGGAACATCTCGGCGGGGGTGGCGGCCCAGCGGCTGTTGGCGTAGGAGGCCACCTCGGCGGCGTTGCGGTAGGCGAGCCGGTACTGCATGTCCGTGCCGTCGAAGGGCGCGACGCCGCGCACCGTGCCGATGCGCGCGCCGGAGAGCTTCGCCGCCGGCGCCTCCAGCCCAAGGTCGTAGCTGCGCGGCTCGGGCGCCGCGGCGCCGCCGCAGCCTGCCAGGAGCAACACGGAACAAATCGCGGCGAAGGTCTTGTTCATTGGAATCCCGGTTCGCCGGGCCCGGGCCTGCCGGGCTTGCGGCCGAAAATCGCGCTCTGCGGGTTGCGGTCGAGCTGCAGCGCGAGCCGCCCGACCTGCTGCGCGCTGCGGTCGATCGATTCGGCGAGCGCATTGACGCGCGGCAGCGACTCCTCGCGAACCGCGCCGGTCGCGCCCGCCAGCTGCTCGGCGAGCCGGTCGACCTTCGCGACCGCGCCGCGGCTCTCCTTGACGAGCGATTCCAGCTCGCGCGCCAGGCCCGGCAGGCTCGCGGAAGCGAGGTGCGCGTTCTCCAGCGTGCCGGCCAGGCGCCGGCGGTTGTCGTCGGACAGCACCGCCTGCGCGCTCGCGATCACATCCGGCAGGCGGGCCGTGGCGGCATCGAGGTTCGCCGAGCTGCGCTCGAGCGATTTCAGCAGCGCGGCGATCGATTTCTTGTTTTCGGGCGTCAGCAGGCTGTTCAGGTTCGACATCAGCTCGCGCGCGTCGCGCATCGCGCCCTCGGCGCTGTCGCTGACGGTGTCGAAGAAGGACGGCCGCAGCGGCAGCTCGACCACGCCGTCGGGCCCCTTCTCCTTCGGCGCCATGTCGCGGTAGTCGTCCTGCAGGTGCACGTAGGCGATGCCCGTGATGCCCTCGAGGCCGAGCTGGGCGTAGGTGCCCTTGGTGACCGGGATGGAGCTTTCCACCTCGATGTTGACGAGAATCCGGCGCGGGTCCTTCTGATCGAGCGCGATGCTGGCGACCCGGCCCACGCTCATGCCGCGATAGCGCACCTGCGCCTCGGGATTGAGCCCCGAGACCGCGCCCGTCGCGACGACGCGGTATGCAGTGCGCGCGATCGGCGTCTTGCCCAGCCATTGCGCCCAGACGACGATGCAGCCGGCGATGCCGAGCACGAAAAGGCCCGTGATCAGCGCGTAGGCTCTGCTCTCCATCTAGGCGCGGCTTTCCATGCTGTCGGACCTGCCGTTCTCGAGCGCGCGTCGGGCGCGCTCCCCCCCGAAAAAATTCTGCAAGAACCTGTGCTTCATCGCCCGGACCACATCGAGCGAGTCGCAGGCGATTATATGCTGGTCGTGCAGCACCGCGACGCGGTCGGTGAGCTCGTGCAGCGTGTCGAGATCGTGCGTCACCATCAGCACGGCGAAGCGGTGCTCCTCGCGCAGGTGCTGAATGAGGCGCACGAAGCTCTCCGAGCGGTCGGGATCGAGGCCGGCAGTCGGCTCGTCGAGGATCAGCAGGTCCGGCGACAGCGCGAGCGCGCGCGCGAGCGAGACCCGCTTCACCATCCCGCCCGACAGGTTCGCGGGCAGCAGGCTGCCGTGGCGCGGCTCGAGCTCGACCTGGGCGAGCTTGCCGTTGACGATGCCGCGGATGTCCTCCTCCGACAGCCCGCCGCGCTCGCGCAGCGGGAAGGCGATGTTGTCGTAGACGCTGAGCGCGGAGTAGAGCGCGCCGTTCTGGAACAGCATGCCCATGCGCCGGCGCGCGTCGCGCACTCTCTTCTGGCTCGGGTCGTCCCAGGAGACGCCGAACACCAGCACCTTGCCCGCTTTCGGCCGCTTCAGGCCGAGGATCACGCGCAGCAGCTGCGACTTGCCGCTGCCCGAGCCTCCCACCAGCGACAGCACCTCGTCGCGCCTGACCCGGAGATTCACGTCGCGATGCAGGATGACGCCGCCGACCGCGTTGACCAGCCTCTCGATCTCGATGACATACTGGTCGGCGTCCGCGCTCATCCGATGTCCTTCAGCAAAATCGCGAAAATCGCGTCGAGGATGATCACCGCGGTGATCGAGGCGACCACCGATCGCGTCACGCCGAGCGCCAGGCTGTCGGTGTTGGGCAGCACGCGCAAGCCGTAATGGCAGGCGATGAAGGCGACCGCGAAGCCGAAGGCGGAGGACTTGCCGATGCCGATCCAGAAGTTCACCACCTTGACCGCCTCGGGCAGCGCCTGCAGGAAGGCCCCCGGCATGATGCCGAGCGTGTACTTCGAGATCAGCATCGCGCCCGCGAGCGCGGCCATGTCGGTGCAGAAGGCGACGAGCGGCAGCGCTACCGCGAGCGCGAGCACGCGCGGCAGCACCAGGCGCGAGGTCACCGAGATACCCATCACCGACAGCGCCTCGACCTCCTCGGTCACCCGCATCACGCCGAGCTGCGCGGTGAGCGCCGATCCGGAGCGGCCCGCGGAGATTATCGAGGCGAGCATCGGACCCAGCTCGCGCAGCACGCCGATGCCCACGATGTTGATCACCAGCAGGTCGGCGCCGTAGCGCTTGAGCTGCAGCGCCGAGAGGTAGGTGAGCACGATACCGACCAGGAAACCGACCAGCATCGTCACCGGCAGGGCGGTCACGCCGAAGCGGTAGATGCCGGCCGAGAACTCGCGCAGCGGCAGCTCGGCGGGGCGGCGCGCCAGGGCGCTAGCGTCGAGCGCGAGCTGTCCGAGCAGCGTCACGCCGTCGCGCAAGTGGATGCCCGCGTCCTGCGCGGCTTCGCCAACGCGCACTACGCCGGCAAGCGGATCGACGCGCTCGCGCTCCTGCGGCACGGCGAGGCCGCGCGCGACCTGCTCGAGGAGATCGCGGTGCGCGGGCGCGACCTTGACGTCCCTGGCGCCGCGCAGCGCATGCATGAGCCGGACGGCGCCGGCATCGTCGATTTCGCCGACGTCGGTGAGGTCCCACGCGATGCGCTCGGGTGCCTGCTTCTGCAGCTCGGCGAGCGTGCGCACGATCTCGGTGTGGTGCTCCTTCATGCCGCGGAAGGTCCACGGGCCGCTCGCACGCACGCGGATCGGCACCGCATCCTGCGCCAGCGTGCGGATTTCCAGCGCGGCGTCGCGGCTCGGCATGGCCGCGCGAGTATACTCCGCGCGCGATGCAACTCGTTGATATCGGTGCAAATCTCACGCATCCGGCGTTCCACGCGGACCTCGACGAGGTGCTCGAGCGCGCGCGGCGCGCGGGCGTGCCCCAGGTC
>DATKKT010000051.1:0-10952 GCA_035542795.1 Burkholderiales bacterium | reverse complement strand
GTCCTTCTCGAGCGCGCGCGCCTCCTGGTTGAGCAGCCCGGCGAAGGCCATCGCCAGCCTGACCTTGTCGCCGTAGTACCGGTCGGCGATCGTGTCGACGATCGTCATCGGGCCGGGCATGGTGATCTTGATCTTCTTTCTTGAATGTTCCTTCATCAAAAGGGCTTCCGTGCGGTGAACCCGGCCCTTCAATCTCAGCGGCGCGACCACGACCGGCACCATGGCGTCGTAGCGATTGTCGCGGATGCCCATCTTCACCTTGTGCTCGAAGTCGATCCCCTCGACGAACTCGAGGAAGCCGTGCACGAAGTGCTGGCGCGACTGCTCGCCGTCGGTGACGATGTCGAGGCCCGCGTCCTCCTGCTCCTTGAGCCAGAGCAGCGTGGCGTCGCGCTTGGCGCGCTCGAGGTCCTTGCCCTCGGCGCGCCAGGCGGGCCAGAGCTTGTCGGTCTCCGCAAGCCAGCCCGGCTTGGGCAGGCTGCCCGCGATCGTCGTCTCGAACATTTCCCTCTCCTTTTCGGCGAGCGGCTAGTTTACGCGTGGGCTTCGGCCCAACGCTAGAATCCGTATAGGACCGTCCAATGCTCGAGCTCCGACCCACCTGCGAGCACTGCAACCGCGCGCTGCCGCCCGACTCGGCCGAGGCTTGGATCTGCTCGTACGAATGCACGTTCTGCGGCGACTGCGTGCAGAACGTGCTGCAGAACGTCTGCCCGAACTGCGGCGGCGGCTTCATGCCGCGCCCGGTGCGCCCGGCGAGGAACTGGAAGGGCGACAACTATCTCGGCAAGGATCCGGCGAGCACGAAAGTGAAGCATCGACCCGTGGATCCCGCGGTCCATACGGCATTTGCCGCCGCGATCAAGGGTATTCCGCCGGAGAGACGCTAGGCGGGCATCGGGGAGGAGAGATGGCAGCACAGGTGAAGCGTCACGACTTCGGCGCCGTGCACGCGGCGATGCGACGGTACGTCGACGCGGAGATCCTGCCGGGAGTGTCCTCGGCGGTTCTGCTCGGTCGCGATGTCGTGGACTTGAACTGCACGGGCTGGGCGGACCGGGAGGCGAAGACAGCGCTCCGCGAGGACCACATCTTCCGGGCCTTTTCCAATACCAAAGTCGTGACCTCCTGCGCGGTGCTGATGCTCTACGAGGAAGGACGCATTGGGCTGGACGACCCGGTGGAGCGCTATCTGCCGCAGCTCGGCGCCAGGCGCGTGCTGCGGCCGGGCGCGACCAGAATCGACGACACGGAGCCGGCAAACGGATCGATCACGATCCGCCATCTGCTCAGCCATAGCGCCGGATTGAGCTATGGCCTGCTCGATCCGGGCACGCTCATCTACGAGGCCTACACCGGGCGCCGTGTGCTCAATCCGGGCGCCACGCTCTCCGAGTTGATCGACACGCTGGAGCCGCTGCCGCTTGTTTTCCATCCAGGCAGCGGCTGGGAATACTCGATCGCGACCGACGTGCTGGCGCGCGTGGTGGAGGTGGTGAGCGCGGAGCGCTTCGACGTCTTCATCCGCTCGCGCATTCTGGATGCGCTCGGCATGACGGACACCTCGTTCGTGGTGCCCGAGGACAAGCGCGCGCGCTTCACCGCCTACTACGCGGGCGCGGACGTGCTCGAACCGATGAAACCGGGACTCACTCGCACGGACGACGCGCCCTATCCGCAAGCCTATCTGCGTCCGTTTCCGAAGCTCTCGGGTGGCGGCGGTCTGGTGTCGACGCTGCCCGACATGATCGCGCTCGTTCGCAGCCTGCTTCCGGGCGGGCCGACGCTGCTCAAGCCCGCGACAATCGCGCTGATGATGACCAACCAGCTTCCTGAGAACGTCTGGATTCGGTTTCCGAGATTCGGCGAGGTCGTCGGCAAGGGGCACGGTCTCGCGGGCGCGGTAACGCTGACCCCGTCGACCGCCGAGCCGGCGGGCGCCGCGGGCGAACTCCACTGGGGCGGGCTCGCGGGCACGCACTGGTGGATTTCGCCGCGCCGGAACCTCGCCGGCGTGCTGATGACGCAGCGGCAATTCGCGTTCTGGCACCCGTTCTCCTTCGAGTTCAAGCAGCTCGTGTATCGCGCCGTCGGAGGATGAAGGTCCACGCTGCTCGAACGAAGCCGTTCTGCGGCGCAGTTGCCGAGCGGCAGCGATTTCCATACAGGGAGAGGATCGATGAGAACTATCTTGTCTAGGTGGTGTTTCGTAGCGGCGGCGCTGCTGCTGTCCGGTTGCGCCGGCACCGACTTCGTGCGGCCCGACGATTCGCTCCTCGTGAACGGCAGGACGACCTACGCGCAGATCGTCGCGCGCATGGGCATGCCGACCCGCGAAGGCACTGTGCTGAAGAACGAGAAGACGATCGATACCGCGAGCTACGCCTACGCGAACGTCGGCGGCAAGGCGCTGCACGAGGGCGTCACCCCGGCGCGCGCCATCACCTTCTACTTCGTCGGCGGCATGCTGGTCGGCCGCGAGTTCGTCTCGTCGTTTGCCGAGGACCACTCCGACTTCGACGAGAACCGCGTGAAGGACATCATCAAGGGCAAGACCACGCGCGCCGAGCTCATGCAGCTGTTCGGCAAGCCGGGAGGCTATTACATCCACCCGATGATCAAGTCCGAGAAAGGGGAGGCAGCCGTCTACGTCTTCTCCGAGACCCGGGGCTCGGCGTTCAACCTGAAGTTCTTCCGCAAGACGCTGGTGGTGACCTTCGACGCGGCCGGCGTCACCTCGGACGTCGACTTCTCGTCCTCGGGCTCGCGCTAGCGCGCCTGCGCCGGCCTGCTGCTCACGCTCAAGCTGCTGCTCGTCCCGGCGCTGCTCGGCGTCATCTCGGTGGCCGGACGGCGCTGGGGGCCGGGCGTGGCGGGCTGGCTCGCGGGTTTTCCCTCGCTCACCGGGCCGATCCTGCTCTTTCTCGCCCTCGAACGCGGCATCGAGTTCACCGTTCCCGCCGCGATATTTGCGCTCTCGGCGGTGTCGGCCGCGCTCGTCTTCGGCATCGCCTACGCCTGGGCCTGCCTGCGCCTGCGCTGGTTCGGCGCCTGGCTGTGCGCGCTGCTCGGCTGGCTGGCTGCGGTCAGCGTGCTCGCGCGCGTGCCGCCCACGCTGGCGGGCTCGCTCGCGATCTCGCTCGGCCTTCTGGTCCTCGCGCCGCGCCTGTTTCCCAAGCCGCGCGGGAAGTGGGGCGCCTCTGCCGTGCCGCCCTACGAGCTCGCGCTGCGCATGGCCGCGGGCGCCGGCATGGTGCTGGCGGTCACGGCGGTTGCCGAGGCGGTCGGCCCCGCCTGGACCGGGCTGCTCGCGGTCTTCCCGGTGTTTACCACGGTGCTCGCGGTGTTCTCGCATCGCGCCAGCGGACCGGGCTTCGTGATCGCGATGCTGCGCGCGATGACCGGCGGCTTCTATGCGTTCCTCGCCTTCTGCGTCGCCGTGGCATTGCTGCTCGAGCGCACCGGAATCGCCTCGGCGTTCACGATTGCGGTGGCGGCGGCCGTCGCGGTGCAGGGGCTGGCGAGAGTGGTCATGATGCGGCTTGCCGAACGGAGATGAGACGATGACCCGCGGCGGACGCGCTCGGGTACGTCTTGCATTTGGGCGGCGGCTGAGGGGACACTAGCCTATGGACCGCTTCGCGCACTACGAGTGGCCGTTTTTCGAGGAGCGACACCGCAAGCTGGCGAAAGAGGCCGACGCCTGGGCGAGGCAGAACCTGGACGGGCACGACGGCGATGCCGACGCGATCTGCAAGGGCTTCGTGCGGAAGCTGGGCGCGGCGGGCTTCCTGGAATATTGCGTCAGCGCGACGCCGGACGTGCGCTCGATCGCGCTGCTGCGCGAGGTGTTCGCCTACCACCACGGCCTCGCCGACTTCGCCTTCGTGATGCAGGGGCTGGGCAGCGGCCCGATCGTGCTGGACGGCACGCCGGCGCAGAAAAAACGCTGGCTGACCAAGGTGGCGAAGGGCGAGGCGATCGCCGCGTTCTCGCTGTCGGAGCCGGACGCGGGTTCCGATGTTGCTGCCTTGTCTTGCATTGCAAGAAAGGATTCGAATGGCTGGCAGCTCACGGGCACCAAGACCTGGATCTCCAACGGCGGCATCGCGGATTTCTACGTGACCTTCGCCAAGGCGGAGGAGGGCATCTCCGCGTTCATCGTGGAGGCGAAGGAGGTGGATGCGTCGGCGCGCATCGACATCATCGCGCCGCACCCGATGGCGACGGTGAAGTACAAGGGCGCGAAGGCGGAGCTGCTGGGCGAGCCCGGCAAGGGCTTCAAGCTGGCGATGCGCAACCTCGACATCTTCCGCACCACGGTGGCGGGCGCGGCGCTGGGCTTCGCGCGCCGCGCGCTCGACGAGGCGCGCGCGCGCGCCAAGGACCGCAGCATGTTCGGCGGCAAGCTCGCCGACCTGCAGATCACGCAGGCGAGGCTCGCCGAGATGGCGACCGGAATCGAGGCGGCCGCGTTGCTCACCTACAAGGGCGCCTGGAAGAAGGACTGCACGAAAGACCGCGCGACGCAGGACGCCGCGATGGCGAAGATGCAGGCCACCGAGACCGCGCAGCAGGTGGTGGACGCGGCGGTGCAGATCTTCGGCGGCCTGGGCGTGAAGAGCGGCCACCCGGTCGAGCGCCTGTACCGCGAGGTGCGCGCGCTGCGCATCTACGAGGGCGCGACCGAGGTGCAGAAGGTGATCATCGCGCGCGAGCTGCTGCGGTGAGGTCGGCGCACGCGGACAGCTTCGCGCGCGACAACCTGCCGCCGCGCGAGCAATGGCCGGAGCTCCGCTTCGACCTGCCCGAGCTGCAGTACCCGGAGCGCATGAACTGCGCCGCGGTGCTGGTGGACGACATGGTCAAGGCGGGCCACGGCGAGCGCATCGCGATTCGCGCACCGTTCGGGTCTTCCATCTATGAATGCACCTACCTGCAGCTGCAGGCGCAGGCCAACCGCATCGCCAACCTGCTGGTGCGCGAGATGGGCCTGGAGCCCGGCAATCGCGTGCTGCTGCGCGGCCCGAATAACCCGATGATGGCCGCGAGCTGGCTCGGCGTGTTCAAGGCGGGCGGCATCTGCGTGGGCACGATGCCGCTGTTGCGCGCGAAGGAGCTCACCGAGATCGTCAACAAGGCGCAGGTCGCGCACGCGCTCTGCGACAAGCGGCTGGAAGACGAGTTGCGGCTGGCTCTGCCTGCCTGTCCCACGTTGAAATCCATCAAGTGCTGGTATGACGACGCGACGGACGCGCTGATCGGCAGGCAATCCATCGAGTTCAGGAACGTCGATACGGCGGCCGAGGATGTGGCGCTGATCGCGTTCACCTCCGGCACCACGGGCAAGCCCAAGGGCACGATGCACTTTCATCGCGACGTGATCGCGATGTGCGACTGCTTCCCGCGCTCCTGCCTGAAGCCCTCGCCGCAGGACATCTTCATCGGCTCGCCGCCGCTCGCCTTCACGTTCGGGCTGGGCGGGCTGCTGTGCTTCCCCCTGCGCTTCGGCGCGAGCACGGCGCTCGTGGAGAAGCTCACGCCCGAGACGCTGCTCGAGGCGATCCGGAAGTTCCGCGCGACGATCCTGTTCACCGCGCCGACCATGTACCGCGCGCTCGCGGGGATCTGGAAGAACTACGACCTGAGCACGCTGAAGAAGTGCGTCTCGGCGGGCGAGGCGCTGCCGGACGCCACGCGGCAGCTGTTCAAGCAGGCGAGCGGCATCGAGATCATCGACGGCATCGGCGCCACCGAGATGATCCACATCTTCATTTCGCACGCGCCGGAGCACGTCAAGTACGGCGCCACCGGCCACGCGATTCCCGGCTATACCGCCACGGTGCTGGACGGGAACGGCGAGCGCTGCGCGCCCGGCCAGATCGGCCGCCTCGCGGTCAAGGGCCCGACCGGCTGCCGCTACCTCGCCGACGAGCGGCAGAAGAACTACGTGCAGAACGGCTGGAACCTCACGGGCGACGCCTACGTGATGGACATGGACGGCTACTTCCTCTACCAGGCGCGCACCGACGACATGATCATCTCCGGCGGCTACAACATCGCCGGCCCCGAGGTCGAGGGCGCGCTGCTCACGCACCCGGCGGTGGCCGAGTGCGCGGTGGTGGGCAAGCCCGACGAGGCGCGCGGCATGGTCGTGAAGGCCTTTGTTGTCTTGAAAAAAGGATTTTCTTCAAATTCTGATTTGACAAAAGAACTTCAAGATCACGTCAAGCGCAACATCGCGCCCTACAAGTACCCGCGCGCGGTCGAGTTCGTGGATTCGCTGCCGCGCACCGAGACCGGCAAGCTGCAGCGCTTCAAGCTGAGGACACCATGACGCTGAAGATCCTGCAACCGCCGGGCTGGGCGAAGCCGAAGGGCTTTGCCAACGGCATTGCGGTCAAGGGAGGAACGACCGTGTATGTCGCGGGACAGGTCGCGTTCAATGAAAACAGCGTTCTCGAGGAAAGAACGTTCGCCGGCCAGTTTCGACAGACGCTGAAGAACACCCTGGCCGTGCTCGCCGAGGCGGGCGCGAAGCCCGAGCACATCGTGCGCATGACCTGGTACGTCACCGACAAGCGCGAGTACCTCGGCGCGCTGAAGGAGGTCGGCGCGGCCTGGCGCGAGCTCATGGGCCGGCACTACCCGGCGATGGCGGTGGTGCAGGTGGGCGCGCTTGTCGAGGACGCCGCCAAGATCGAGATCGAGACCACGGCGGTGGTGCCGTGAAGGTCGCGGTGATCGGCGGCGGGCCGGGAGGCCTGTACTTCGCGCTGCTCGCGCAGAAGGCCTGGCCGCGCTGGGACGTCACGGTCTACGAGCGCAACCGCCCGGACGACACCTTCGGCTTCGGCGTGGTGTTCTCGGACCAGACGCTGGACAGCTTCAAGGCCTACGACCTGCCGTCCTACGAGATGATCCGGCGCCGCTTCGCCTACTGGGGCGACGTGGACGTGGTCTACAAGGGCCGCACCCTGCGCTCGGGCGGCAACGGCTTCTGCGGCTGCTCGCGCGTGGCGCTGCTGCACATCCTGCACGACCGCTGCCGGGAGCTCGGCGTGAAGCTGGTCTTTCAAAAGGAAATCAGGTCCCTCGCGGAACTGCAGGACAGCGATCTCATCGTGGTCGCCGACGGCATCAATTCGGCGATCCGGGAGCAGAACAAAGCGCACTTCCGGCCCAGCGTCGACCTGCGGCCCAACAAGTTCACCTGGCTGGGCTCGACGCGGCCGCTCGATGCCTTCAAGTACTTCTTCCGCGAGACGCCCGAGGGCATCATCCTCGCGCACACCTACCAGTACGAGGCCGGCCGCAGCACCTGGGTGATCGAGACCGACGAATGCACCTGGAAGAACTTCGGCTTCGACCGGAAGGACGAGCCCGCGATGCTGGCGACGCTCGAGCGCGTGTTCGCCGAGGAGCTCGCCGGCCACAAGCTCATCGCCAACCGCTCGATCTGGCGCAACTTCCCGACCATCACCAACAAGACCTGGGTGAAAGTCGAAGGGAAGACTGCGGCCGTGCTCGTCGGCGACGCCAAGGCGACCGCGCATTTCTCGATCGGCTCCGGAACGAAGCTCGCGATGGAGGACGCCATCGCGCTTTTCGAGGCGGTTCGCTCCCAGAAATCCCTGGGAAAGGCATTGGAAAAATATGACACCGAACGAAGGGAGGAGGTAGAAAAGACGCAGCACGCGGCCAACGTCTCGCTCGCGTGGTTCGAGCACATGCGCCGCTACTGGGGCATGGATCCACTGCAATTCGCGTTCGGCGTGATGTCGCGCTCCAAGCAGATCACCTGGGAGAACCTCGAGCTGCGCGACCCCGGCTTCGTGCGCGACGTGCGCGCCTGGTTCGCGAAGCAGGTGAAGGACCAGGGCTTCGACCTCGACCTGGAGAACCCGCCGGTGCCGATGTTCACGCCGTTCCGGCTGCGCGGCATGACCCTCGCCAATCGCGTCGCGGTGTCGGCGATGGACCAGTACTCGGCAGTGGACGGCATGCCGGGCGACTGGCACCTCGTGCACCTGGGCTCGCGCGCGGTGGGCGGTGCGGGCCTCGTCTTCGTGGAAATGACCTGCGTGTCGCCCGAGGGCCGCATCACGCCCGGCTGCACGGGCCTGTGGAACGAGGCGCAGCGCGACGCGTTCCGCCGCGTCGTCGACTTCTGCCACGCGAACTCGAAGGCGAAGCTCTGCCTGCAGCTCGGCCACTCGGGGCGCAAGGGCTCGACGCAGCTCGGCTGGGAGCGGATCGACCACCCGCTCGAGAAGGGCAACTGGCACCTGGTTTCAGCCTCCGCGATCCCCTACCTCGAAGGCGAGTCCCAGGTTCCTCGCGAATTGTCGAAGGAGGAAATGCAGAGAATAATTCTTCAATTCGAGAAATCGACGCGGCTGGCCGACGAGGCCGGCTTCGACATGCTTGAAGTGCACATGGCGCACGGCTACCTTCTCGCGAGCTTCATCTCGCCGCTGACGAACCGGCGCACCGACGAATACGGCGGCTCGATCGAAAATCGGATGCGGTTTCCGCTGGCTGTCTTCGAGGCTTGCAGAAGGATCTTTTCGAAGCAAAAACCCATGTCCGCGCGCATCTCGGCCTCGGACTGGGCGCCCGGGGGCCTCTCGGGCGAGGACCTGATCGCGCTCACGAAGATGCTCAAGGGGGCGGGCTGCGATCTCGTCGACTGCTCCACCGGGCAGACGGTGCCGCAGCAGCGCCCGGTCTACGGACGCATGTACCAGGCGCCGTTCGCCGACTGGGTGCGCAACGAGACCGGCATCGCCACCATGACCGTCGGCGCGATCACGAGCGCCGACCAGGTGAATACGCTGCTCGCCTCCGGCAAGGCGGACCTCGTCGCGCTCGGCCGGCCGCACCTCGCCAATCCCTACTTCACGCTGCAGGCCTCGGCCTGGTACCAGGACGCGGGCCAGTTCTGGCCGCCGCAGTACCTCCCCGGGCGCGACCAGGCTTACCGCAACGCGCCGCGCGAGCGCGCCGAGCTCACCGAGCTGCGCCTGAAGGCGCGGCCGGCCAGCCACGAAGTGAAGGACCTGCCCGGGCGCCCGTAGCAGCGCGCCGCGGCGCGCTATTTCTTCTCCACGGTGATCAGCGTGTAGCCCTTGCCGCGCATGCAGGTGCCGACCGCCTGGCTCTCCTGCATCACGCGTTCGGCCTGGCTGGGGCCGGTGGGGCCGAAGCGGGGATCGACCTGCGTCGGCGGCAGCGACGCGGCGGGCCCGCCGTACATCGCGCGCGCCTGCTGCTGGCACTGCGCCATGTCCTTCGCCATGGTGTCTTCGTCGGTTCCGGGCTTGGTCCAGCGCACGTCGCTCGCGCAGCCGGCGAGCAGCAAGGCCAGCGCCGCAGGCGCTACTACCGAGGCCAGCGTGAAAATTTGTCGTCTTGCGGCCATGTCAGCGCGCGATAGGCTAGCATCTGCAACCCATGCACGCCAGCATCGGCAAATACGAGGTCCGGAAGCTGCTCGGCAAGGGCGCGACCGGCTCGGTCTACCTTGCCCGGGATCCGTTCGCCGCGCGCGATGTCGCGATCAAGGTGCTGGACGCGATGCCGAACGACCCGGAAGAGGCGCGCCGCCAGCTCAAGTTCTTCCAGAACGAGGCCTCGCTCGCCGGCAAGCTGCGCCACCCGCACATCGTCAGCATCTTCGACGCCGGCGTGGAGAGCAAGGACGGCAAGGACCTGCGCTACCTGGTCATGGAGGTGGTGGAGGGCACCTCGCTGCAGCCGCATTGCGAGCCGGCGGCGCTGCTGCCGACACCCCGCACGGCGCAGATCGCCTACAAGTGCTGCAAGGCGCTCGAGTACGCCAACTCGGTCGGCGTCGTGCACCGCGACATCAAGCCGGCGAACATCATGCTGCGGCCCGACTTCGACATCAAGGTGTCGGACTTCGGCGCCGCGCAGCTCGCGCGCTCGGACACGACGCAGGTAGCCGGCGTGGGCTCGCCCGCGTACATGTCGCCCGAGCAGATCCGCGGCGGCGAGGAGATCGACTTCCGCTCCGACATGTTCTCGCTGGGCGGCGTGATGTACCACATGCTCACCGGCACGCGGCCGTTCGCCGCGACGACGGCCTACGGGCTCATGGAGGAGATCCTCGACAAGATGCCGTCGCCGCCCTCGTCGCTGCAGGAGGGCGTGCCGGCGGCGATGGACGAGATCGTGCGGCGCGCGCTCGGCAAGTCGCGCACCGACCGCTTCGAGAGCTGGGACGAGTTCGCGCAGCGGCTCGAGCCGATGCTCTCGGAAGAGGACGCGACCGTCTCGCGCCTCTCGGACATCGAGGAATTCAACGCCATGCGGCGGCTCGAGTTCTTCAAGCGCTTCTCGGACACCGAGCTCTGGGAGGTGGTGCGCGCCTGCCGCGCGCGCAAGGTCCTGGCCGGCACCGAGCTGATCCGCGAGGGCGTCGAGGACGACCACGTCTACATCGTCGCCGCGGGCCTGCTCAAGGTGACGCAGAAGGGCAAGCTGCTCAACGCGGTGACGCCCGGCGACTGCGTGGGCGAGATGGTGTACGCGCGCCGCCACAGCGCGCCGCGCAGCGCCACCGTCACGGCGGTAGAGGTGAGCTGGGTGATGCCGGTGCGCGTCGCCGACATCGACAGCTTCTCGGATTCCTGCCGCGCGCGCTTCTCCGAGGCCTTTCTCGCGGTGATGGCCGAGCGCCTGGCGATGCTGGGCGGGCGCCTGGTGTCGCTCATGCAGGAGAAGCAGGTCGGCATCGTCTAGCGATGCGCAAGCGTTGCGCCTGGGCGCGCAACCCGCTGGCGATCCGGTACCACGACCGCGAGTGGGGCGTGCCGGTGCGCGACGACCGCGTGTTCTTCGAGTTCCTCGTGCTGGAGGGCGCGCAGGCCGGCCTGTCCTGGGACACCATCCTGGCGAAACGGGAGAACTACCGCAAGGCGCTCGCC
>DATKKT010000050.1:0-3251 GCA_035542795.1 Burkholderiales bacterium | reverse complement strand
ACGCGGTAGGTGCGGCCGAACTTGTTGAAGTCGTTGACGTAGAGCGCCGCCATCGTGCTCTGCAGCGCGTCGAACACGTCCTGCACCGGCACGCCGAGCGAGATCGCCTTCTCGCGGTCCACCTCGACCTTGAGCTGCGGCACCGTAGGGCGGTAGAAGGAGTTGATGCCCGCGAGCTGCGGGTGCCTCGCCAGGTCCGCCATGAAGGCCTGCGTCACCTGGTACAGGCGCTGCGCGTCCGGATTGGCGCGGGCCTGCACGTAGACCTCGAAGCCGCCGGCGGTGCCGATGCCGCGGATGGCCGCCGGATTGAAGGCGAGGGCGAGGCCGTCGCGCAGGCCGGCGCCCCGCTGCACGATGTCGCGCGCGATGGCCTGCGCGGTGTTCGAGCCGCGCACGTCCCATTCCTTGAGCGGCACGAACACGGTGGCGGTGTTGGTCTTGTTGCCGCCGCCGATCAGGTCGAAGCCGACGATGCCGATGGTGTTCTGCACGCCGGGGTTGGCGCCGATCAGCTTGACGACCTCGTCGGTCATCCTGCCGGTGCGCCCGAGCGTCGCGCCGTCGGGCAGCAGCACGCTGGCGAAGACGTAGCCCTGGTCTTCCGAGGGCACGAAGCTGCCCGGAATGCGCAGGAACAGGGCCAGCGTCGTCGCCAGCAGGGCCGCGAACAATGCGAGCGAGGCGAGGCGCCGGCGCAGCGCGAGGCCCACGAGGTCGAGGAAGCGCGCCGTGAGCCACGCGAAGCCGCGGTTGAAGGGCGCGAACAGGCGCGACTCGTGCTCGCCCGCCTTCATCAGGATCGCGCACAGCGCCGGGGTCAGCGTGAGGGCGATGAAGCCCGAGATGACCACGGCGAAAGTCAAGGTGACCGCGAACTGGCGGTAGAGCTGGCCGGCGATGCCGCCGAGGAAGGCGACCGGGACGAACACCGCGCACAGCACCAGCACGATCGCCACGACCGCGCCGGAAACCTCGTCCATCGCCTCGAGCGCGGCCTCGAACGGGCGCATCTTGTCCTCGCGCATCAGGCGCTCTACGTTCTCCAGCACCACGATGGCGTCGTCGACGACGATGCCGATCGCCAGCACGAGGGCGAACAGCGTCAGCGTGTTGATGGTGAATCCGACCGCCCAGAGCCCGGCGAATGCGCCGATCAGCGACACGGGCACCGCGATCATCGGGATCAGCGTCGCGCGCCAGGTCTGCAGGAAGACGAACACGACCAGCAGCACGAGCGCGGCCGCCTCGAAGATCGTCTTCATCACCTCCTTGATCGAGGCATTGACGAAGCGCGTGGTGTCGAACGGGATGCTGTAGCCGACGCCTTCCGGGAATCCGGGCCTGAGCTCCGCCATGCGCTTTCGCACCAGCTCCGCCACCTCGAGCGCGTTGGCGCCGGGCTGCAGGAAGGTGGCCATGCCGATCGCCGGCTTGCCGTCGATCGTGTTGTAGGTGTCGTAGTTGAGCGCGCCGAGCTCGATGCGCGCGATGTCCTTGAGCCGCAGCACGCCGCCGGGGCCCGCCGCGCGCACCGCGATCTCGCCGAATTGCTCCGGGTCGACCAGGCGGCCGGTGGCGGTCACGGTGTAGACGATCGACTGGCCCGGCGGCGCCGGCTCGGCGCCGATCTTGCCCGCGGCATACTGGGCGTTCTGCGCGCGCAGGGCGCTCGCGACGTCGGAGGGCGTCACGCCGAGCCGCGCCATGCGCTCGGTGTTCAGCCAGACCCGCATCGAGTAGTCGCGCGCGCCGAATACGGTCACGTCGGCGAGGCCGGGAAGGCGCTTCAGCTCGTCCACGATGTTGATCGAGGCGAAGTTGGAAAGGAACAGCGTGTCGCGCGTGCCGCTCGGCGAGGACAGGATCACCACGTTCAGGATGTCGAAGGAGCGCTTCTGCACGATGACGCCGTTCCTGCGCACCTCGTCGGGCAGCCGCGGCAGCGCGATCTGCACGCGGTTGTTGACGTTGAACACCGCCTGGTCGACGTTGGCGCCCGGCTCGAAGGTGATCGTGATGCTGAGCGCGCCCGTGGAGGACGCGGTCGAGCTGAAATAGGCGAGCTTCTCCACGCCGGAGAGCTGCTCCTCGATCGGCGCGGCCACGGTCTTGGTGAGCGTCTCGGCGCTCGCGCCGGGGTAGGTGGTGGTCACCAGCACGGTGGGCGGCGCGATCTCCGGGTACTGCGCCACCGCCAGCAGCTTGGCGGCCACCAGCCCCGCCAGCACGATGACGATGGCGATGACCCCGGCGAACACCGGGCGGTGGATGAAGAAGCGCGACATCTACTTCTTGCCTTCCGCCTTTTGTTCCGCGGGCTTGATCTCCACGGCGGAGCCCGGCCGCAGCCGCACCAGGTTGTTGACGATCACCCGGTCGCCCGCCTGCAGCCCGCCCAGCACCACCCAGTCGCTGCCGACCCAGCCGCCCGCCTGGATGGTGCGCGCCGCGGCCTTGCCGTCGGCGCCCGCGAGCCAGACGAAGCGGCCGGATTCGTTCTGCAGCACCGCGCTCTGCGGCACGACGATCGCCTGCCGGCTGCCGGCGAGGACCTGGACGCGCACGTATTGCCCGGGCAGCAGCTGCAGCCCGGGATTGGCGAATTCGGCGCGCATCTGCACCGTGCCGAGCGTCGCGTCGACGGTGGAGCCGGCGAAGTTGAGCCGGCCCGGCAGCGCGTACGCGCTGCCGTCGTCGAGCCTCAGCTTCACCTCCAGCTGCTTCGCCTCCTGCGCGCGCAGGCTGGCGAACTCGGCCTCCGACAGCGCGAAGCGCACCCAGATCGGGTCGGTGCGCGTCAGCGTGGTGAGCAGGCTCGAGTCGGCGTTCGGCACGAGCAGGCTGCCGATCGACTGCAGCGCGCGCCCGGTGACGCCCGAGATCGGCGCATCCACGGCCGTGTACGACAGGTTGAGCTCGGACTGGCGCACGCGCGCTCTGGCCACCTGCACGGCGGCGTTGCTCTGGGCGAGCGTCGACGCGGCCTGGTCCAGGCTCTGCTGGCTGACGAAGCGCTTGGCGACGAGGTCCTTCGCGCGCTCGAAGTCGCGCTTGGCGAGCTCGTTGCGCGCGACTTCCTGCGCCAGCGCGGCGCGCTGCTGCTCCAGGTCGATCTCGAACGGCGCGCGCTCGATGCGGAACAGCGGCGCGCCCGCCTTGACCGCGTCGCCCTCGTTGTAGAGCTGCTGCTCGAGCGTGCCGGCCACGCGCGCGCGCACCTGCACCTCGCGCGAGCCTTCGGTGCGGCC